>JAEDGA010000004.1 GCA_016297775.1 Candidatus Methanomethylophilaceae archaeon | reverse complement strand
CAAAGGATGTTTGGATGTATATTCCAATATACCACATGACAAGAATACCCATGCTGGATATAACGATTGCCCATATCTGATGAAATGAAAAAATGGAAAGGGGGTATCCCCCTTTGAAATGTTTACTTCTTCCTCTTGCGGTAGGTGTCCTTCGCATCCTTGCGGTCGAGGACGGCAGCGGTGAGCTTCTTCATTAGATCGTTGGATACCTTGACGATGTCCCAGCCGACCTCCTTCGCGGTGAACACATCACTGTCCAGTGCCAGTCTTCCGCTCACACTGTACTTCTGCTTGTCACCACTCTCATTGTACCTGCCATAGTGGAAGGTGAGGGACGACGGTGTGCCGATCTTGGATATCTTGGCGATCTCGGACTGTATGTTGTCGTATATCTGTTCGGTGTACTCCTTGTCACTGTCGGAAAGACCGCTGATCTGTACGAAGAGCATATCCCTCTGCCTGCATGCAGCCACTATCTCCAGGATATCGTACTGCGTGATCACTCCCACGGCGGAACCGGATTCCAGGACCGGCAGGGTGGAGATACCGTTCTTGCACATGACCTCGGCCGCCTCTTCGATATCCGAGTCCCAGCTGATGGACTCTGCGTGGTTGGTGCACACGGAGGATACGGAGATCTTGGTGTCGCCGACATCCGCGAGACTGCGGTATCCGGAGGTCCAGTTGTTGTCGATGACCTCCTTCATGCCTATGACCCCCTTGACGCTTCCGTCGGATGCCACCACGGGCACGGTACGGATGTCCAACGACCTCATCAGCTCTATGGCCTTGTCCAGGGTGTCGTCGTCCTTGACGCACTCCACGGGGTTGGTCATGACCTCCCATACCTTGATCTCGTTGATGGTCTTGAGGGACGAGACCATCTCCACGATGGCTCCCCTGGAGATCACTCCGATGATCTTCTTCTTCGTGTTACCGCTGACAACAGCGATCTGCCTGCTGTTGTTGGACACCATTTTCTCGGATGCGTCCATGAGGTTGTCGCCCTCAGTGACGGTAGGCGCTCCGGTGATCAGGTTCCTTATCTTGGAGTCGCCCGTGATGCCCTTCTTTCTCAGGAGCGTACCATAGCTCAGCATACCCATGTAGCTACCGTTCTCTATGACGGGGATGTCCTGATAGCCTGTCTTCTTCATCTGGGCCAGAGCATCTTTGACGCGGTCCTCGGGGGCCATCGTCGGGTATTCGGTGTCCATTACGTCGGAGATCTTGAAACCCTCGATCTGCGAACGCAGGATCTCGAGCTTCTTGTGATCTTGCAGATCTACAATTCCCACTTTTACACCTCGTAAAGAAAATCGCTTTCCAAAGGATATATAACCTACCTTTTTCTTAACCCCCGGACGCACTGACTACGGTATTCGTAGAAAATCCGATTTAAATAATAGGACTCTGCGGACGCCGTACGGCGCCCGCATCGTCTAAAACTTGTATTTAAATGTTTTTAAAATCGGCCCCGGACATGAGTCCGCGGACGATCTCTCCTGCCTTATCGGCGGGGATGCGCTTCTGCTCCTTGGAGTCACGGTCCCTGATGGTGACGGTCCCTTTCAGATCGCCCTCCAGGGTCTCGTAGTCGACGGTGATGCAGTACGGCGTACCGACCTCGTCCATACGGGCGTACCTCTTTCCGATGGTACCGGAGCCGTCATAGACGGATGCGATACCTCCGCGCTGGAGCGTCTCATACAGACCCATGGCGAAACCGTCGAGTCCGTCCTTCTCCATGAGCGGGAACACTCCCACCTTGATCGGTGCCACCTCGGGCTTCAGACGAAGCACGGTGTAGTCCTCCTTCTCATCATAGTCATAGGACTGCTCCAGAACGGAATAGAAGATCCTGTCGAGACCGTGGGAAGGTTCGATGACGTGGGGGACGACCCTCTTTCCGGAGACCTTCTCCTTCACGCGTACGATCTCGTAGAACTCATCTGTGAGTTCGACGGACTCCCCGTCGCACATGACGGTGATGCTTCCGGACCTTGCTTCCTCGGGATCCTTGGCCTCGATGGCCGCCGCGATATCCTTCGCCTTTGCCTTGAATCTGGGGCCGAGCAACTTGTGCTTGGCCTTGATCTTGTCCACCTCCATCTCGACGGGCTCGTCGAACTTCTTGAAGTGGGTCATGTCGGTGCCGGAGAACTGTGCGTGCCTGGACAGGTCCCAGCATCCGCGATCCGCGATTCCGGTGATCTCCATCCATCCGTATGATAGAAGGACCTCAGCATCCCAGCAGTCTGCGGCATAGTGGGCCATCTCGTCCTCGAGATGCTGCCTGAACCTGAGCCTGGCGGGATCGATACCCAGCCTGAGAAGGAGCTGCTTGGTGGTGTTGACGAAATATGCGAGGACCTTGTTGGCGATTATGCCTTTGGATACGGCCTCATCGATGGTCATCTCGACCGCCTGCTCGGTGGTGTTGGGGACCAGGGTGATCCTCTCATCCTTGATGGCGTCGTATCTGACCCATCCCTTGTCCTCAGGATCCACGAAGAGTTCGACCTCCATCTGGTTGAACTCCCTCATCCTGATCATACCCTGCCTGGGTGCGATCTCGTTCCTGTAGCTCCTTCCTGTCTGGATGACTCCCAGCGGAAGCTTCTCCCTGTTGTATCTGTACAGGTTGTTGTAATTGACGAATATACCCTGCGCGGTCTCCGGCCTGAGGTATCCGATACGGTTGGAACCGGGTCCGATGTTGGTCTTGAACATCAGATTGAACTCGTCCACAGGTCCGAGGTCCCCTCCGCACTCGGGACACTTCACGCCATGGTCGACGAAAGCCTTGTCCAGTTCCGCGGGGGAGAGGATATCGGGGTTGTCGTAGAACTCCTTGACCAGGTGATCCGCCCTGAAGGGGGCCTGACATTTGGAACAGTATGTGATCTTGTCGGCGAACTCGTCCACGTGTCCGGATGCCTTGAACACCTCTCTGGGGTTGACGGTCTCGGAATCGATCTCGACGAAACCCTCCCTTCCCTTGTAGATGGATCTCCAGACCTCCACGATGTTGTTCTTCAGTGCGCATCCGAGAGGTCCGTAATCGTACATACCGGCGACACCGCCGTATATCTCGAAGGAGGGCCAGATGAAACCCCTGCGCTTGCAGAGCGCCAAGAGGTCGGATGAGTCCACATCCTTACTCATCTTTCTCACCGATCAATGCGAGGAGTACGTCGACATCATAGACCATTCCGATGAGCTCGTCGTTGTCACCGTGCACGGGGATCTGACCGAAGTCGTTCTCGTACATGATCCTTGCAACATCGTTCAGCTTGGACTTCTTGAACACCTTGGTGGGGTCCCTGACCATGAAACCGCTGACGCTGGAGGAGGTGATCTCCGTGTTGTTCTCGATGCAGAAGAGGGGGAGCACGTTCCTGTATCCGGCGAGGTCCATGCAGGTGTCGTCGAGACCCATGGCCTTGAGTGTGGTCACGTCCTTGGTCTGGTCCGCGAACAGGTCACGGTCCGTGATGATGCCGACCATCTTTCCGTTCTCGTCCAATACGGGCATTGCGGAGACGTCGCTGATCCTCATCGAGTTCACGACATAGGACAGGGGATCTTCCTTGTAGCATGTGGCGCACTTGACCCTGATGGCATCCTCGGCGGTGAAAGTGACATCCTTCATCCTCTTGATCTCCTTGAGAAGATCGGTAGGGGTGATGATTCCGACCAGTTTCTTTCCCTTTCCGGGGACCTCCTCGATGACGGGCAGCCTGTGGATCCTCTTCTCGAAGAAGATCCTGGCGGCCTCCTCGATGGTGGCCTTGTTGCTGATCGTGATAGGATTCTTCTTCATGAGGAGGGAGAGCTGAGTCTCCTTGAGGTTCCTGAAGACATCCCTCCTGGAGATTATACCGACCAACATACCGTCCGAGGCACGTATGACCGGAAGACCGGTGACCTTCTCCTTCACCATCGCGTTTATCGCATCGTTCCTGTTGCCGGGGACCTGTACGAGGACCGGCATATCCGTCATTATCTCTTCTACCAGCTTCATTTGGACTCAGCCTCAGGTGACTTTACTACCATTACGGGACATTTTGAGAACCTTACCACCTTCTCCGCGACACTACCCATCATGAACTTCGCGAATCCGGTCCTTCCCAGAGTACCCATCACGATCACGTCGTAATCCTTCGATGCTTCCACGATGGCCTTCACCGGGGATCCGCTTACCACGATCTCGTCGACCTTGATGCCCTCGGATGCTCCGAGCTCCTTGACGAAGGATGTTGCATTCCAGCCCTCCTTCTCCATCATATCGTAGATCGCATTGACCGATGTGTCCACCGGGACGTTCCCGAACACGGACTGATCGATCACGTACAGCGCTGTAATCTCTCCGCCTGCGGTCTTGGCAAGTTCGACGGCACACTTGATCGCCGCCTTCGTGAACTCGCTACCGTCGGTCGGTACGAGAATCTTTGTGAAAGCCATTTTCCACACCTCTTTCAGGGAGAACACGTACGAAGGCCGAGGTCATCGAATCCTACCACGGCGGGCTTCACAGCCTCCCCTTCATGTAGCCCTATTATCTTACGCGTAATTAAGCATTTAGACCCGCCAAGGAACAGCGCACGTTCCGTTATGGACGGAGGACAACCCTGTCCGGATGCCACGGATGCGAACACACGCGCCTCTGCCAGTATATCGGGAGGGCACAGCATGGCGTTATCCGTACCTATTGCCATCTCCAACCCGGAATCGACCATACGCGCTATCGGTGGGACCTTGCCGAAATAGAGGTTGGATGTGGCACACACCACCACCGGGACGCCTGCGTCCGCGCATGCTCTCATGTCCTTATCAGTTGCTTCGCACATATGTACCACGAAATCCGGTTCCAGCGAGAGCACCGTATCGATGTCTTCGCGCACCCTCTCGCTCACATGTATCGCAAAGGACCTTCCGGAACGATGCGTCATATCCGCCACCGCATCTATGTACGATACCGGTAGATCGGACACGCTGGGTATGCCTATGCCGTCCGCTTCCGCGAGGATCTCGGAGACCTCGTTGGCATCGAAGGTCCGGGACACCGGGCGTCCAAGTACCACAGCCCTGTCGGTGGCCTCCCTTATCATGCGTACGCCCTCGATCCCTCCTTCGCGGAAATCTATGAACTCGGTGACGGGTCCGCACAGTATCGAGGAATAATCCCTCATATCGGACACTATGCGCTCCCTGGGAGCGCTGGAGAGATACCTGTGCTTGAGACCGTCCGGAGGTGCCACCAGCTCCTCCAGCGTGTACCTACGGTCCAGTTCGAGACCGGCATCGCCTATGTGGGTATGTCCGTCTACCACCGCGGCAGATATGTGTCCCGTGTAAGATGCCGGTTCTGGGGGCGGTCCGGTACCGATCTCGCGGACGATACCGTCCTCGATGCCGAGATAACCGTCGAACGGCTTGTCGGACCATATCCTGCCCGCATAGTAGATCATGTCGGGAACGATGTCGTACATATCTAAAAACGAAACGGTATCGGCCGTTTACCCTCTGGCACATCCATACGTACGAAACGGTTGCATCCAATTACCCGATTTCAAGTCATCAAGGTTATATATTGTAATTTTCATTTCCAGCCAGAGGTTTAATCATGCCTACCATCAAAGCAGACGACTGTGTCGGATGCGGCGCATGCGTGGACGCATGCCCTCAGGACGCAATCACCGTCGATGACATCGCAGTCATCGATGCTGACAAGTGCGTCGACTGCGGTGCATGTGTTGACGAGTGCCCCTCTGGCGCTATCAGCGAGTAAACGGGTTGAAAAACCCACTCAAAACCCTTTCACATGATTTATCGTTCGTTTCCTCATCCTGCTTCGAAAGGATCGCATACCGTTTCCGGATGCATCACCGTACACACCGACAGGACGTGACGGGGCTGGTACAATATCGATTTATGCTACAGATACGGAAGATGGTAGAAAATGAAAATCGCGGACATGCCGTAAGGCAGAGGTCCGGATGACTGTGTTTCAAGCCCAGTAGGGCTTCTTGACGAACTTGTAAGCACTGTTGGTGGCTGTGGCAGCCTCACCGCAGGCGGTGATGATCTGCTTGTACTTACCGACATAATCCACGACATCCCCGCATGCGAAGATTCCAGGCCTGTTGGTCTTCATGTCGAAGTCCACCTTTACCAATCCGGAATCGGTGAGTTCGATTCCCCAGACAGCGAGGTCACCGAGATTGGCGGAGATTCCGATGTTTATGACGACGAGATCCGCGGGTATGTCGAAGGTCTCGTCCCCTCTCTTCAGTGTGACGGATTCGACACAATCCTTTCCGTTGACGCTGACAAGTGTTGCGGACATCTCGGTCTTGACACGGCTCTTGGAAAGGCTCTTGACCGTGGTCTCATCCGCTCTGAAAGTGTCCTTCCTGTGCACGAGCGTGGTGTCGGTGACGGTGGCGGACACCAGGGCCATGTCTATGGCACTGTTCCCTCCTCCGAACATGACCACCTTCTTTCCGACGATCTCCGCTTTCGGGGGCAGTACGTACTCGAGGCCCTTGCCCTCGAACTCGTCCTCTCCGATGGCACCCATCTTCTTAGGCTTGAACATACCCATTCCGATCGCGATGATGACGGACTTCGTCTTGTACTCGGCGACATTAGTCTTGATGATGTAGCACTCGTCACCGTTCTCGATGGTCTCCACCTTCTCACCCTCATGGATATCGCACTCCAGGGACTCCGCCTGTGCGTAGAGCTTGTCCGAGAGCCTCCTTGCCTGGATGGTCTCGAATCCCGGATAATTGTGCACACCCTTCTCGGGATACAGACTGAGAAGCTGTCCGCCCACTCTGGACGCATCGAGGATGAGGGTACTCATGTCCTTGTTCCTCGCGTATATTCCTGCAGTGAGGCCAGCCGGTCCTGCTCCTATGATGGTGATATCGTAGCACATCTTGACGGCGTATACTATGGGAATATAAAAAATATTTCAAAGAGAATAAAAACGTACTTCGTATATACAACGAATTTTTACGAATTTCGTATATTTTTCAATAATTATTACGTATATCGAAGAAAGAATAATGGTATGCACAATCGGATGCGATATGACGGTAAGATTAGGTTGATATACTGTATTCACATACCCGTCCACATGACCACCTCTATGGAAGAGTTCATCATCGTCATCGCACTCGGTATCATCTACATCGGTGCATTGATAGCATACAACAAATTCGGAAAGAAGAAGGATTCCGAGTGAACCCTCTGTGCCCTCCCGGGGGCATCATCCCGATCCCCTCGAAACAGGGGTGAAGGATACTGTTTCTTTACATCTGGCATATAGCGGATGCTGTGCACCACGCACATATTTGTGCGATATCCCAAATGAAAACTTTAACTAATGGTATCATCATGTAACTATCGGTGTTACAATGACAATACCCGCAGCAGTTATGGATCTTCTGAAGCGCCCGGACACGACCAAACTCCTGGTCACGTCCTGCAAATGCGGACAGCCCCACGCTATCGTCTGCGGCAGTATCATCCCCATCGATGAGAACACCGTCGGTGTCGGTCAGGTACTCATGCAGACTACCGTCTCGTTCATGAAGGACAACCCCAAGGTGGCCATCGAGGTCATCGACGGAAAGACCGCATACGAACTCCGCGGAGAGGTCATCGGTTCCCAGACCAGCGGACCCGGACTCGACCAGCTCAACGGAATGCTCGCAAAGGTCGGACTCAAAGCATCCGCACTCTGGACATTCTCCATCAAAGAGGTCTACGACGAGAGCGCCGGACCCAACGCAGGCAAGAAGATCGCCTGATTCCTCCGGGCGGCTACGGCCGCCGTCAAACTTATTACATATCCCGAACAATCACACCCTTATGAGGTTCGGGACGGATTTCTTCATCTGGGGCCCAATGATCCTGGGTGCCATACTCATCGCCGTAGGGATATTCGTCGGTGAGAGCGTGGGCGCACTGTGCGTGGCATTCGGTGCGGGATTCTGCTTCCTGGGAATATGCGTGATGATGTCCGATCTGATAATAAGGATGTCATCGGACGAAATCATGAAAGGAGGTCGGAAGGGGAAGGGCCCCTTCTGACCTGTTTTGTTCAACTTATGTTGCCGGCTTCCCTCTCTGCCTTCTTCACAGCCTCGGCTGCGGATCTATCATCGGGGGAATCGTCATCCATCTCGATGGATTCGCGTATCTCGTCCGGGGACGGGATGGAGCCTAGGACATCCTCCGGCCTTCCGACCGCGTCCTCGATATCCTTACGCTCCGCGACCTCCCTCTCGGGAACATCGTTGCTGGTACCAAGGTATGACGAGATACCCTCTACCACCTTGGTGAGCTCCATCGGGAAGTAGATCTTGGAAGCCTGTCCGTCACCGACGGTCTTGAGGGTCTCCATGGACAGAACGGCAAGACCCTTGGAATCCAGGGATGCGGCCCCCACGGATGTGAGACGGAGCTTCTGTGCCTCTCCCTGAGCCTCCAGGATGGTGGCGAGACGCTTACCTTCGGCCTCAAGGACCATGGATTTCTTCTTACCTTCGGCTTCGAGGATCATGGACCTCTTCTTACCTTCGGCCTCCAGGACCGCTGCGGTCTTCATTCCGTCCGCTTCCAGGATGGCCGCACGCCTCCTCCTCTCCGCGGAGGTCTGCTCCTCCATGGACTCCTTGACCTTGAGTGCGGGATCCACCTCGCGGATCTCCACGGCCTCGATCTTGACTCCCCACTTATCCGTGGACTCGTCCAGGATGTCCCTGAGCTGGATGTTGATCTTCTCCCTGTTGGACAGGATCTGATCCAGTTCCATCTCTCCGATGATGGACCTGAGAGTGGTCTGTGCCAGATAGATGGTGGCGGTCCTGTAGTCGGTGACCTCGAAGAACGCGTTCTTGGGATCGGTGACCTTGATGTAGATGATGGCATCGACGTTCACGGGGGAGTTGTCCTTGGTGATGACCTCCTGTCTGGGAACGTCGAGGACCTGCGTACGCAGATCCATCTTCACGACCTGGTTGATGAGAGGGCAGACGACGTTCAGACCCTGATTGAGGATCCTCACATACTTACCCAGCCTCATATAGACCGCTTGTTCGTAAGGCTGTACGATCTTCACTCCGCTCAGAACGGATATGATCGCGGCGAGAAGCACCACGACCGCAAGAATGGGTATAATCGCTTCCATATCAATCCTCCTCGCATTCTCTGACGATCACATGGACGCCCTTCGTGGAGACGACCTCCACCTTGGCCCCCTCTTCGATAGGAACATCCGATCTGGCACTCCAGATCTCGGACCCGATCTTCACCTTGCCCTTGAGATCGGTGGCGGATGTGGTCGCGGTGACCACACCTCTCTTGCCTATGAGCCCGTCCGATACCGCGGTCGTAGGCGGTTCGGGCTCACCCAGCCTCCTGTACAGGATCACGGTGAGTATGGACGACAGCAGTCCGACGATCAACATGGTTATCGGTGCGTAGATGCTGAAGAGGAAATCAGGCAGCAAGTATCCCACGATACCCAGGATCACCAACACCGTACCGGGGATGATCATGTAGGCACCGGGACTCATAGCCTCGCCTATGATGAAAAGGACGCCCAATGCAATGATGCACAGTGCGATAGTTGTAGGCTCCATGTATGAACATCTCATCGCCCGTATTTTAATATTCTTGCAATTTCAAAAATAGGACATCCGGATGGATGTTCCACCGTCACCACGGGCGCGTACACGGATCCCTGTCCAACTGTTCGTTCCAGGACTTGACGAGATTGTAGGAGTCGACCAGGGAATAGATCCAAAGCACCAAGGACACTATGGCTAGTATGTAAGTAATAAGGAACACTGCGGACAGTACGAGAACTATCAGGCCCCTGGCGACCTTCTCCGTATACATCTGTCCGGCACCGGGAATGAATAGCGAAAGCAGGATCGCGATGCCCATGCTCTTCTGGGATACCTGTGCCCTGTTGAACGATCCTGTCATCGCACCATCGAGGGGTTGTCCGCAGGAAGAACAGAATCTGCTCCCGTTCTCGTTGTAGCTGCCACATTTGGTACAGTACATTTCTATCGACATCACCGACTTCCGCATCGTATTTATCGCTATCACAGGACCGGAAAGTATGGAACAAGTTATCGGAACAGAATCGTCGATATATCGATGCGGTCCACAGGATCATGATTGGATTAAAAGTGTAAAGGGTTTCTTCCGTCGGTACGGATACGTTCAGAACAGGCTGCGCCTGTTGTCGCGCCTTCCGCCTTCGGGCTTGTGCTTCTGGAAGCAGTCCCTGCAGTAGACGGGCTTACCCTCGGTCGGCCTGAAGGGGACCTGG
The DNA here is from genome assembly GCA_016297775.1 of Candidatus Methanomethylophilaceae archaeon. GTDB lineage: Archaea > Thermoplasmatota > Thermoplasmata > Methanomassiliicoccales > Methanomethylophilaceae > SIG5. The sequence goes on along the minus strand of JAEDGA010000004.1, from coordinate 54,077 downwards.
CACTCGTTACCGCACTCGGCGCATGTGGCCGTGAACAACTCCCTCTCGCCCCTGGACTGGCGGCGGTCTCCATACCTTCCACGGGAATCGTTGTCCCTAGCGGGCTTGTGCTTAGCGAAGCAGTCTCTGCAGTAGACGGGCTTACCCTCGGTCGGTTTGAACGGCACCTCGCACTCGTTTCCGCAGTCTGCGCATGTCGCTTTGAAATACTCTCTAGGTCTCTCTCCATATGCCATATAGATACCTTAAGCTCTTATCAAAGTCCTAGTAATTAAATGGTTGTACTGCAGGAATCGGTACGTACGAAATAGGTCTGACAGCGATGGAACACCCTGCGGATCACGAGTTGCTGCTGTCGAGTAGGTCCACCAAAGGTGCGGCCACATCGTTGTCGCTCTCGGGTATGACCTCCTTCTCCGACAGATCCTCCGCAGCCCAGATTATGAGTGCTTCCAGATCCTCTATGACCTTTTTCTTGGAGGGTTCGTACAACCAGAGGTTGTCCCTCTCGTTGTAGATACGTATCTGCATCTTGCGGATCGCATCCACGATGTTGTTGTACGTACGCATGGCGATGGCATCCTTCGGAGATATGGAATCACGGTATCTGATATCGAGATAGACGATGCTCTTGTCCATGAACCTGTCGAATGCCTTCTCATCCGGAAACACAGGCACGGAAAGGATGTATCTCCTCTTGTTCTCCAGCTCCGGATATCTGTCGATGATCTTAGACAGACATCTGCGCATCTCCTCGCGCTCCTTCCCTTCCACGCGTCCGTATGTGACACGGAGTTCCGGTATGTCCTCATCGGTGGCTATGTCTGCCATGCGCATGACCGCGTTCCTGAACTCCACACCGTTCTTGTGGGACAGTATGAACATCAGATCCTTACGCACCGTATCCAGATTCCTCATGCCCGTCATATACGATATGCAGGCATCGCTTACCGCACCGATATCCAGATTCCTCATGCCCTGAAGCTTCTTGTATGCGGCGGTCTCGTGGAGATCGCTCAGAAGCAGTATGGTCTCCGCACGCACAGGACCGGAACTGTGTTCAAGGCCGTTCTTCTCCAATATCTTGTAGAATGAACGCCTGTACTCGGTCTTCAACACCTTGTCATCGCGTATCGCCCCGTTCTTACCGTTGGCGACCATCTTGGAACATTCGATGAAACGCTCCATGTAAGCCAATTCTTCGAGCGCCATATGGATCCATCCTTTGAAGGATTAAGGGGTTTCAGAAATGAAGGGGATCATTCCTCTTCGTTGAGCTCGTCCCTGGAGTTGAGGGCATCCTTCAGGTACTTGATTTCTTCCCTGGAGAGTGTGACTCCCTTGCCCATCTTGCTTCCGTCGGGGGACCACTCGCGGATGTCATACTTGGGATCCCTGTGGTTCCAGCTGATCAGACAGAGTTTCTTGTTCCATCCCTTGTTGGAGGTCGAGAGAACTGCGATCTCCTCGACGACATCGTAATCGAAAGGTTCCGGCATTTGTTTACACCTATCCATCCGATAATGCTTTCATTATAAAAACTATATCTTAGTTATTAAATAAAACGCGCGCGCGTCTTTATTGGCGGCATTCCAATATACCAGACATTAAATTTCGCAAACATCCGGATGGACATATACGAAGTATTGCGAACAAGCAAGGTTTAAATAGCTACATTAGTCTAGTAAAAACATGGAGTTCCTTAACAACACCAAAAACTTCGGACTCATGATCACGATCCTTGCGATCATCAATGTAGTCCTCGCTATCCTCGCAATGATTGACGGAGGATTCGGACTCGGTACCGTCGGTGCCATCCTGTCCGCTGCCGTCATGATCCTTGCTGGTATCGCAATCTATATGCAGACCGATGGCGGAATCATCAGCTTCGCCTTCCCCGAGGGATCCAGTTCCAAGTTCGGAGCACTCACCGGTTTCATCTTCGCTACCGGTATCTCTGCAATCCTGGCACTCAACCTTGGATCCATCATCCTCGGTATCATCATCCTCCTTGTTGGATGGATAATCACCAACAACAAGAAGACCTTCATGGATTCCATCATCTGGGTCCTGCTGATCATCCTGTTCGCACTCCTCGCAATCGCAAGCGTCTTCGCTGTGTTCACGGCGGACATCCTCATGATCGTCGGCGGAGTCTGCAGTGCTATCCTCTACCTCATGGCATTCCTGTACCTCTTGGATCCTGAGGTCAAGAAGAAGCTCGTCTGAACCCGTACAAGGTGATTCGATACCAAACCCCTTAACCAACCATTTTCTTTTTCTCACATCATTCTCTGTCCTGTCTTTAAATACATGCATAGTATGGACATATCTACTGTAACAGACAGTTAGGTGAACACGCGGATGTATGATTCAATCACGTTTCTGGCAGGGATCTGAAAGATGGACGCGACATTCTACTTATCCATAGCAGGATTGGCCATCCTTGTCATCCTATCCGGAATGTTCTCCGCCACGGAGACCTCATTTACCAGTGCCAGCAAGATCAAGTTGAAGAAGATGGAGGAGGAAGGTAACGCCAAAGCGACAAGGACGATCTCCCTCTTGGAACAGTACGACAAACTGCTCACGACCATCCTCGTAGGCAACAACCTCGTGAACATCATGTCATCCTCGCTCTGTACGCTCATCTTCACGGAATCGTTCGGTTCCGTGGGAGTGATGTATGCGACCGTGTTCATGCTCGTGGTCATCCTCACCGTGGGTGAGATCACACCCAAAGTACTCGCGAAATCCAGGCCGGAGAAGTTCGCACTCCTGTTCACACCCATGATGCTGTTCGTGTCCAAGGTGTTCGCACCCATCACCTGGATCTTCCAGAAGGTATCCACCTCGGTCACGGAAGCGGTCAACGACGGTGACGAGACTCCGACCCTCACGGAAGAAGAACTCATGATCATGGTCGACGAGATCGAGGAGGAAGGAGAGCTTGAGGAGACCGAGAGGGATCTGATCAAATCCGCGATCCGCTTCGACGACAAGACCGTGGCGGAGATCCTCACGCCCCGCGTGGACATCCTTGGGGTGGACAGGAACGCCACCATGGAGGATGTCAAATCCCTGTTCATCCACAGCGGATTCTCCAGACTTCCGGTGTACGAGGACACCGTGGACAAGATCATCGGAGTCGTCTACTCGAAGGACTTCTTCGCCAGATACTTCATGAGCAACAGGGACGAGAGGATCGACAGCATAATCAGGCGTGTCAGATGCATCCCCGAGTCCACCTCGGTGGCCACCGCCCTCTCGGAGATCCAGAAATCCACCGTACAGATGCTGGTGGTCATCGACGACTACGGAGGCACCGTGGGCATAGTGTCCCTCGAAGATGTACTGGAGGAGCTCGTGGGAGAGATCTGGGACGAGAGCGATGAGATAGAGTACGACGTGGTCAAGGATGCGGACGGGACATTCATAGCCAAAGGCGATGCCAACATCAACAACCTGATGGAGGAGATCGAGAGACGTTTCGACCTGGAGGACTACGACGGATCCACCATAGGCGGATTCATACAGTACAAGCTCAACAGGTCGCCCATAATCGGCGACAGGATTTCCGTCGAGTCCCTGGACTTCACAGTCACTTCCGTAAGGAACAGACGCATCAAGTTCGTCAAGATCAACGTCAGGGATCCTGAGGGAACAGACCCAGAAGATAATCCTTGATGATGCCGATCGCGACATCCTTCTTTGCGGGATGTGCCATGATCTTCGCGGTAAGGGATATCACATCCCCACCGTGACTGATCTCGTACTCCCCGCAGACCGCTTTCTGCTTGTCGAATCTCACATAGAAGACGCAGTCATCATCCACCCTGTCCTCGATGCCATCGAGGATCGACATCGCTATGTCCTTTCCCAACGTGGTGAAGAGCGTGGCATACTCCTTGTTCTTGGAGAGATTGGCATCGATGACCGTAAGGGGGTTGTTGTGAAGGCCCTCGGACACATCCACGTCCAATTCCTCCACGCCGGTCATCCCGGACACCACATCGCAGAGGAGATCCTCGTCCTCGGTGGCGTAACATATAGCTTTGACTCTGATCCAATGGAATGTGGATGCCATGGTACGGCGATGTTTGACCAGCATATTATTATTATCGAGTGTCTCGATAGAAAGGTATATATGGGTCCGTACAATGCAGGAATTACACACAAGTGGGCCCGTAGCTTAGCTTGGTTGGAGCGCCCGGCTGATAACCGGGAGGTCTCGAGTTCAAATCTCGTCGGGCCCACCAATTCTTGTCCCAGATTCCTGAAAGTTGAGACCGTTCTGTCGTTGCATCATCATATCCAGAGTGTATGCGCACGGCAGGCACATGGGGTGCGAACTGCGATCGTTCCGTATCGTCGCGCGTCGTACCGCAATACGCATCACATGATGTCCATACAGGAACGAATGGTTTCCATCGATGGATGAACGATCAAAAAAGGATGATGCCCGAAGGCATCATGAATGGTTTTTGGAAAGGTCTCAGTCCTTCTTGTGGCAACAGCAGTCATCGCCGCAGCCGCAATCGTCCTCTTCTTCCTCTTCGCAGCAACAGTCGTCGTCGCAGTCGCAATCATCGTCACAGCAGCAGCAATCGCCGAAGACCTCCTCCTCATACTCGAGGATGAAATCCTGTGCGCTGATCCAGTCCACGACAGCGACATATCCGCTGACACCTGCGGCCACGAAGAGCAGCAGTCCGAGGATGATGTTGAGGAATCCCATATCGGAAAGATCGAATCCGAAGTACACCAGTGCGACGACCGCGAACGCGGCGTTGATGATGGTGAGATCGAGGTAACCCTCCCTGAATCCCATGAACGCGATGATGGCGAACAGGGCGCACATACCGATGGCGAGATCGAGACCGACGGGAACGGTCGTGGCGGAGAAGCATGCGTATCCGAATGCGCTCACCATGAGGAACGTGAATCCCTCGGTGAGGAATGCCTTGTACAGGCAGAAGAATCCGACCAGTACACCGATGGTTGTCAGAAGGAAGGACAGGTTTACGACACCTGCTCCATTGAACAGGTCGAGCTCTATGTTGAGCAACCTGAGACCGATGCATAGTGCCAAGAATCCGACGAGGAGGAACCCTCCGATCGTCGTAGCGAAATCAGACCTCTTTGTGTCGAACATTGTTTTCACCTTGTACCCTCTACACCATTATAGATTAATACTTTACACGGAGGGCATGAGTTGGATATACCGTATAATCAGCCTTAATATCCCGTGTGCAGATTATACCGTATGAAGGTCACACTCGTCCAATCCAGAGGTATAGTGGGGGATCCCAAGGTCAATTACTTCAAGGCCAAGATGAGGATAGGCAACGTGGAATCCGACATCTTCGTGTTCCCGGAGATGTATTGCAGCGGATACGTCACCGATATCGGGAAGGTCAACTTCCAGACATTGAAGGTGCTCATGCTGGATCCTCTATCCGAACTGTCCCACAACACCGGTTCCACCGTCATCTGCGGATGCCCTGTGAAGAACGAGGATGGCACCGTCACCGACTCGGTCCTGATCGTAGACGGCAAGAAGACGTATGTGTACTCCAAGATGAACCTGCGCAGCGACAACGTGGCCGATGAGACCTCCATATACACACCCGGTTCGTCGCCCATGATCATCTCCAGGGGAGGGCTGTCCTTCGGTATCGCGGCGGGACATGACATCTGTCTCTCCGAACTGTGCAGATATTACGCGGAGAACGGTGCCGACATGATCGTCTGCTGCACCGCACTCGTGGATGACGGCATCAGAAAGCTGCTGGACATCGCCAAGGCACGTGCCATGGAGTTCTCCATACCGATACTGGTATGCAACATGACCGGTAACGACAGCGGCAAGGAGATGGGCGGACTGAGCGCGCTCATCGGTGCGGATGGTACGTTCGTGGAGAGCTGCACGTCCGGAAGCGATGTACGCGAGATAAGGTTGGATCCCGAAGCGGTACGTGCCGAGACCTCCGCACGCAAACCCGCTCCCAAGGTGGAGCTGTCGGAATGCGTCACGGTGGAGATGGAGACCATCGAAGCGGATCCCAACGCACCGAAGTGCCCCGTCTTCGGATGATGGGGCGCACGTCCCTCCGGGGACGGTATCCCACCGTCGCGGAAGCGACGGTTCATCTTTTAATATAGACTTGTCTTTTTCCCGTTCATGTTCACACCAAACGAAGGTCAGCAGCTGTTCATCGAAGCCCAGAGATACGAAACGGGAGACGGTGTGGAGAAGGATATGGACAAGGCCGTGGAGCTTTACACCAGATCCTCTGACCTGGAGTTCGTTCCTGCAATGGACCGTCTCGCGGAGATGTACATGAGCGGTACCGGAGTGGAGAGGGACCATGCCAAAGGCAGGGAGCTCTTCAGAAAAGCGTCCGACCTGGGAGACGCCGAGGGTACGTTCAACCTCGGTATGATCTACTGGGGAGGATACGGCGTGGACAAGGATCCCGAACTCGCACTGCGCATGTTCGCACATGCGGCCGAGAAGGGACATGTCGGAGCCATGGTGGAGATCGGAATGATGCACTTCTACGGAGACGGTATAGAGCAGGATATCGACACGGCGATCAGGTGGTTCGCCATGGCCGCGGAGAGGGGAGAACCCGTCACGCAGTTCAAGGTGGGATACCTGTACGAGGAGGGCGTCGGTTTCGAGAAGGACCTCCATGCGGCATTCGGATGGTATCTGAAATCCGCGGAACAAGGCATCGCGGAAGCACAGTTCAAGGTCGCATCGTTCTACCACGACGGCATCGGAGTGGAGAAGGATGATGCAAAAGCTTTGGAATGGTACACCCTCGCATCCAACGAACTGGCGCCCGCACTTTTCAACCTGGCCACGATGTACTATCTCGGCGAAGGTACCGAGGTGGACAAAAAGAAGGCGTTCGAACTGTACCTCAGAGCCGCGAAACAGGACGATCCCGACGCACAGTTCAGGGTCGGCAAGATGTACTTCGAAGGCGAGGGTACCGAACAGAACCAGGAGGAGGGCCTCATCTGGTTCAAGGTGGCGGCATCCAACGGCAACAAATGGGCCGCGGAGATCATCGCCAAGGTGAACGGTAGAACGGCTCCCGAATGATGATCCGGGAGCCGCCGGGTGCTCTCATCGGCAGAACGGTCCGAGCACCCCGTACGCTTTCTCTATCTGGGCATCCGCGCAATCCAGCATGGCACCCAAGCCTTCCGACCTATAGTCCAGGTTTGTCTCTATCTCCTCCTTGACGATCAGTATCACGTCCCTGATCACGGACATCGCTTCCAACTCCCTTTCACTTGCATCCCTACATGAGACTTCATCACCCATGTTTGAACCATGCAACATGCGGTCAAATAACGGGCATGTTAATGTTAATCCATTAATAACAAACATAATCAAAATAACGTTAGTAACATTTATAACGATTATAACATTATTAAAATTAAATACTCTTATAATTATGATACCAACGTGAGAGACGTGAAAAACCTTAGGGATCTAGAGAAGGTTTTCAGCCCGTACGTGGTAATGTACGGTCCGAACGAAGCGAAGACAGGGATAATGGGAGTCAGATCCGACGCACCCGATGATGCCAAGGAGGCGTTCATATTGTGGTACAGGATGAACAACCGCTATCCCAACGGGAGAATGATTCCGACCAACGATCAGCGTCTGAAGAGACTCATCATCGATGTGGGGACATCCGATGATGACCCATCGGACGACGGTGGTGTCGAACATCAATCGCTGGTCAGGAGAGCATACTGCATCATAGCATAACGATACATCGTATCATACGGGACCGTGATAGGCGTCATCGGATGACCGATGCGCATCACCGGGATCCCGAACGTGGGGTCGCGGTATCGGATCGCAACATGTCCCCGAACCTGCATACAGAGATATCCGGCCCCCGTCGAAACCGAACGAATCTCCCTGCATCCATCATGTCTTGGGCCTTATGCCCGTGCACATGTCCGTCACTATCGGAGCATGTTTGCACATCGTTCGCACGATCCGTCCAAAGCACGGTATCATGCCTACGAAAGTCTATTTAGTCATTTTTCCTTTTTCGACACAGTGGTAAAATGAAGACAGATTTGGAAATCGCAAGAGAAGCAAAGGTCAAGCCGATCGGAGAGATCGCCGCAAGCATCGGTATCGATGATTGCGACCTTTATCCCTACGGTAAGTACATCGCCAAGGTCCCCGTCGAAGCCCTCAAGAAGTATGACAAGGGCAAGAAGGGAAAGCTGGTCCTCGTGACCGCAATCACCGCCACACCTGCAGGAGAGGGAAAGACGGTCACCACCATCGGACTCATCCAGGGTCTCAAGAAGATCGGAAAGAACGTCATCGGTGCACTCAGAGAACCGTCTCTCGGACCCACCTTCGGTGTGAAGGGAGGAGCGACCGGCGGAGGATACTCCCAGGTATACCCCATGTGGGACATTGATCTCCACTTCACCGGTGACATCCACGCCGTAAGTGCGGCGCACAACCTCCTCTCCGCATTGGTGGAGAACCACATCGCCAGGGGTAACGAGCTCAACATCGACCCCACACAGATCACCCTCAAGAAGGCCATGGACATGAACTGCCGCGAACTCCGCAACATCGTCGTGGGTCTCGGCGGAGGAAGGTCCTCCGGAGGGGTTCCCCACGAGAGCGGATTCCTCATCACATCCGCATCCGAGGTGTCCGCCATCCTCGCACTCGCCAAGGACAGGGACGATCTCAGGAAGAGGCTCGGAGGCATCGTCGTGGGATACACCTTCGACGGTAAGGCGGTCACCGCAAAGGACATCGGAGCGGTCGGTTCCATGATGGTCATCCTCAAGGACGCCATCAACCCCAACCTGGTCCAGACCCTCGAAGGAGTCCCCGTCTTCATCCACGGATTCCCCTTCGCCAACATCGCACACGGTGCGAACAGCATCATCGCCACCAAGACCGCCATGGCACTCGGAGACTACGTCGTCACCGAAGCGGGATTCGCCGCCGACCTAGGCGCCGAGAAGTTCATGGACATCGTCTGCAGGCAGGCGGGATTCTCTCCCGACGCGACGGTCATAGTCGCATCCGTCCGTGCCCTCATGACACACGGCGGAGGCAACATCAAGGACGAGTCCACCATGACCCCCGAAGCACTCGTGAAGGGATTCTGCAACCTCGACAAGCACGTCCGCAACCTCCAGTCCTATGGAGTACCGGTCGTCGTGGCCATCAACCGCTTCCACAACGATACCGAGGAATGCCTCGACCTCATCAGGAAGCACTGCGAGGAGATCGGTGTGAAGGTGGCCATGTCCGAAGTGTTCGCCAAGGGTGGAGAGGGAGGTATCGAGCTCGCCAACGCCGTCGTCGACGTCCTGGAGAACACCAAGGCCGACTACAAGCCCCTCTACGACCTGGAGTCCCCCGTCACCGAGAAGATCGAGGCCATCGCGACCAGGATCTACGGAGCATCCGGAGTCGTCTATTCCGCCAAGGCGAAGAAGGCGATCGCCAACATCGAGGAGAACGGACTCGGCAATCTGCCCATATGCATCGCGAAGACCCAGGCATCCATCTCCGACAACCCCAAGCTCAAGGGTGCACCCACCGGCTGGGAGCTCAACGTCAGGGAGGTGTACGTCTCCGGAGGTGCGGGATTCATCGTTCCCGTCTGCGGTGACATGATGCTCATGCCCGGACTCGCCAATGTCCCCGCCGCCATGGGTATCGACATGGATGCGGACGGCAACATCGTCGGTCTCAAATGATACCATACGCACCGGTGCCCGGGATGTCCCGGGTACCGGTCACAACCCCTTACGTACGCGCGCGATAGTAACTTATTTATTCTCCCACCATAGAATCTGTATCGATGGGATGGATGGGGAGCAGTATTTCATAGGAATCGATCTGGGGATGATCAATTCCGTCATGGCATTCACGGACGATACGGGGACGATCTCCATCCAAAGATGGGACAAAGGATACACGAAGTTCCCGTCCGTGGTACTCCTCACACCGTCAAGGGCGTATGCCGGACAGCTCGCGATAGACCGTATGTTCTACGAGGACAGATACCACTTCGAGAACTGTTTCAAACGTATGATGGGTACCACCCACAAACAGAAGATATACAACACCGACTACACCCCAACGGAACTGTTCTCGATGATCCTCCACAAGATGATCCGCACCTTCGAGACCGAGAAGGGATGCAAGGTGGAGAAGGCGGTACTTGCGGTACCCGCGGATTTCGGAGATTCCGAGAGGGAGGCCACCATGAAGGCCGCATACCTCGCCGGGATCAAGGAACCCAAGATCATCAACGAATCCAACGCCGCGGCGATATCGTACTGTCACGATATGAACGATTTCGAGGGCAAGGCGGCGATATACGATATCGGGGGAGGTACGTTCGACGTCACCGTCATGGACATCCGCAAGGGTGGCTTCGATGTCCTTTCCAACGAAGGCAGCAAATTCCTCGGAGGCAGGGATTGGGACCTGCAACTGGCATCCATCATCCAGAGGAAGGTGGTGACGGCCGCCGGTCTTACGTCCAAGGACGTGGATGACGACAGCGACCTGCGCAGACACATCCTGACCGAAGCGGAGAGACACAAGATCATCCTGGACAGGGTGGACGAGTCCAAAGGTGCGATAAAGGTCAGGGGAAGGCACATAGGTTTCACCATCACCAGGGCCGAATTGGACAAGGCCACCTACGACCTGGTATCGAAGACCATACGCATGACATCGGATGCCATCGAGGCTGCGGGATTGACCAAGAGGGACCTTGACAGGATCATCATGGTGGGAGGGCCGTCCATCACACCTCTGATAAGGACCCTACTGGAGAAGGAGTTCCCCGGTGTGCAGATCACCAGATACGACCCGATCCATGCGGTAGCGAGAGGTGCCGCGCTGTACGCACGTTCGGTGTTCTTCGCCGACGATATCAAGGTTCGTTCCGTTCTGAACAAGACCTTCGGATTGAAGATGGGGATAGACGGGGAGGAGATGGTATGCAACCTCCTCCACAGGAACGTCACCCTGCCAAGGTCCGGGAAGGTCGTGTGCAGACCCAAGAACGACGACCAGGAGGTCCTGGACATCGCCGTGTACGAGAACAGGGCGGACAAGGGGGAGGAGAGCACGCCACTCACCAGATCCAGATTGGTGAAGACCTTCCACATACCGCTCACGGGCAAGATATCCAGAGGCAAGACCAAGATGGACATAGAGATGAATGCCGATGTCGAGGGCCTGATCTCGATAAAGGTGTCCTGCAACGGTGCGACGGAGACCTGCGACCTGGCGAAGGACATCTATCTCAGCGATAACGAATTCATGGAGACCATGCAGAGGGTCAGGAGCGTACAGTGAGACGGAACAACGACAGTTACGACAATGCGATGACACTCATCGCCGATCCCGAGAGGTCGGTGGAGGGCGTGGCCATGCTGAAGGCTGTGGCGGAATACGGAGACCCCAAGGCCATGTGCGAATACGGAAGGCTGCTGGACACACCCGGAGCGCCGGTGACCCAGAACCCGGACGAGGCGTTCCAGTGGTACCTCAGGTCGGCGGAATACGGGAACGACAGGGGACAATTCTACACAGGACTGTCATTCTACGAAGGGAGGATCACTGAGCAGGACCTTGCATCCGCACTCAAATGGTTCACCCTGTCCGCGGAGAAGGGATATGCCATCGCGCAGTACTATCTGGGTCATATGTACTTCCACGGGAACGGGGTCCCACAGGACGAAACCGAGGCGTTGAGGTGGTACCGTATGTCCGTGGACAGGGAGTGCAACGAGGCCAGGATCGCCCTCGGAGACATATATGCGGATCCAAAGAACAAGGGGCGCAATTACAACGAGGCGTTCTCACTCTACAGCGCGGCAATGAGGTCCGGTATGCCAATAGCATACTACAAGGTAGGGATGATGCACTACAACGGCATGGGGAGACCGGTCAACATGATCGCCGCATCCCAACGTTTCAGGGAGGGTGCGAACCTCGACAGCATGGAATGCTACTACATGCTGGGCATCATGTACTACTACGGCAAAGGCGTGGAGAAGGACGTCGCCAAAGGCACCAGGTACCTGACGGTCGCCGAACAGGGCAAGAATGCCGATGCCACCGAATTCCTGAACAAGGCTCTGGATAGGAAGAAGAAGGAATGGAAGAGCGCTAACGATCCCATCAAGGTGAACAGACTGAACACCCCCGATCTGCTCTATATCCAGGAGGACAGATCGGAGAGGAAGGGTGGATTGTTCGGTCTGTTCAGAAGGAAGTGAGGCTCACCTTCTGGTTCCGCCGCCCATCATCACCAGATATGCCAGCAGTGCCTCGAGCTGTATACGCTCGTTGCTGCCTTCCACGATCCTGAACTCTATCTCCCCGGTCTTGTCCATCAGACGGACCTTCTCGGAATCGTCGATGCTCAGGTCGAAGAACGACGAATGGATCTGCTTTATTATGTCCTGACCGGACAGGCCGTAGTTGATCATGATCTCATCCAACCTGTCCCTGGCACCTATGAAGTTACCTTCGAGTGCCATCTCCAGCATGCCCTTGACCTCCTCGGGGTTGGCCATACCGGTGACCTGATAGATGGTATCCATGTCTATCCTGTTGTTGAGCGAAGCGGCGACCTGGAGGGAGTTGACCGCACGTCTCATGTCGCCTCTGGCCACATGTACCAGGCCCTCCACGGCCTCGTCGTCGATGTCCACACCCTCGTTGGTGATGATCTTCATGAGGAATCCGCGGACGTCCTCCTTGGAAACGGGCTGGAACCTGAACACCGCACACCTGGACTGGATGGGGTCGATGATCTTGGAGGAGTAGTTGCACGAAAGGATGAACCTGCAGATCTTGGAGAACTTCTCCATTGTCCTTCTGAGTGCTGCCTGCGCATCGGATGTGAGCGCATCCGCCTCGTCCATGAAGATGATCTTGAACTCCGCACCTCCTAGAGGTGCGGTCCTGGCGAACTCCTTGATCTTGCCGCGGACGACATCGATTCCCCTCTCGTCCGACGCGTTGAGTTCCATGAAGTTGCCCTTCCATTCGCCGCCGAACATCTCCCTGGCGACCGCCAACGAGCATGTGGTCTTGCCGGTACCTGCGGGGCCGGTGAACAGGAGGTGCGGCATGTTGCGCGATTCGACGTAGGCCTTCAGCCTCTCGACAACGTGTCTCTGTCCGACGACATCATCCAGACCTTTGGGCCTGTACTTCTCAGTCCAGATCTCATTCATGGGAATCGTACCCCCAATCGGCCTCCTTCTAAAAGATTGTTCGCACGCGCAACGGACCAAAAGTTATGAACGGATACGCCATCCGGGGTATCATGAAGCTGATTGATGTCTACAGACTTGCGATCGAGACGGGTATGAAGCACGACCCCCGTCCCGAATCCGATGTCAAGCGCCTGTTGGAGGACGAGCGCAAGGCATACGATTCGATGGACGAGGGCAAGAAACAGTACTTCGACACCGAGAGACTCTGGAACCCCTACGCGGACAGCAGGCTCTCCTACGGGGACCCGGACACCGAGGTCACCAGGCTCATGTGGGGTATAGACATCGGAACCGGCGAGGTGCTCCTCGCCGACAGACTGAGGGAGAAGGGACAGAGGATAGATGCCCTGGTGGCACATCATCCCCTAGGTCTCGCCAGGACCCCGTTCCCCGAGGTCATGACCATGCAGAACGACCTGTACCTGGATGCGGGCGTCCCGATCAACATCTCCGAGGCGCTGATGAACACCCGCATGGAAGAGGTCATCCGCAACGTCCTTCCCGCCAACTACAACCAGGCAACAGATGCCGCTAGACTGCTCGACATCCCGCTTCTGAACGTCCACACCCCTGCGGACAACTGTGTAGAGGACTTCCTCACCAGGGAGTTCGAGGAGCACCCCGCCAGGACCGTGGGGGATATCACCGAACACCTGATGACCATACCCGAGTTCCAACAGTCCGCAAAATTCAACTCCCCTCCGAAGATCGTGGTCGGAAGCAAGAGTGCCAGATGCGGAAAGGTCATCTTCAAGATGAACGGCGGTACGTCCGGACCCAAGGAGATCTACCAACACCTTGCCGCCGCGGGCGTCGGTACCGTCGTGGGCATGCACTTCCCCGAATCGCACATCGATGAGGCAAGGAAGCACCACATCAACATGGTCATATCCGGCCACATGTCATCCGACTCCCTCGGAATCAACATAATCGCCGACGAATGGGAGAAGGCCGGTGTCGAGGTCGTCCCGTGCTCGGGTCTGATCAGAGTAAGAAGGATTTGAGATGCTGTTCGAAAGGTCTTCCGTGATCATCAAGGACGGGGAGAAGCTGTCCTTCGACTACATCCCCAAGGATCTCCTCCACAGGGAGGAACAGATGAGACGTCTGTCCATGCTGTTCCGCAGCGTGATAGATTACGGAGGATCGGAGACCGCGTTCCTGTCGGGAAGCGTTGGTACGGGCAAGACCGTCACCGCCAAACGTTTCTGTTCGGACATGGCGGAATACTGTTACAAACATTCCGTCCCCATGGATTACGTGGTGGTCAACTGCAGACAGAGGAGCACGGAATCCGGGATCCTCCTACAGATGATCAGACATTTCGATCCCGCGTTCCCGGACAGGGGATTCTCCACACCGGAGATGCTTCGCACCTTCAGAGGGCACGTGACGAAATCCGGGAAGAGATTCGTCGTCGTTCTGGACGAGGTGGACGTCCTGCTGAAGAAGGGAGGGATAGACCTGGTGTACCAGATATCCAGATTCAACGACGACTACCAGTCCAAGGTGTCCATGTCAATGATCCTGATATCCCAGGAGTATGTGTTGGACAGGTTGGACGAGTCATCGCTGTCATCGTTCAAACGTGCCAACGTGGTACGTTTCGACAAGTACAGCCGTGACGAATTACGTGACATAGTGGCTTCGAGGGCGGAGATCGCCCTCAAGGAGGACACATACAATCAAGATGCGTTGGACCTCATAGCGGACAACTCCGAGGAATACGGGGATGCCAGGTTCGCCATAGACCTTCTGGACAAATCGGCACGCATGGCCGAGGAGAGGGACGAGGGTAGGCTGACCGCCGAGGACGTCAGGGGCGCGAAGGCCATGATATACTCCGTGGTGACGCAGTCGAAACTGGAATCGCTTGACAAGAACAGGACACTGGCACTTCTCGCGGTGTGCAGATCGATAAAGAACATGGGATATGTGACCATATCTGCGGCAGAGAAGACGTACGCGGTCGTGTGCGAGGAATACGAGACTACGGCCAGGAAACATACCCAGTTCTGGACATACATCACGGATCTGGAGAAGAACGGCCTCATCAAGACCACCAGTCAGAAGGCCGACAGCGGACCCGGCGGACATACGGCGTACATCTCCCTGCAGGACATACCCTCCAAGGTCCTGGCGAAGAAACTTGAGGCACTCCTGGAGGCTATGCCGTGAAATGCGACCTGTGCAACAGACCGGCGGTAACCTTCATCAGATACAACGGAAACCATCTCTGCGCGGGACATCTGATGAGATATGTGGAGAAGAGGGTGAAGTGCGAGATCAAGAAACAGACCGATCTGTCCAAGGGTGGCACCATAGGGGTGGCCGTTTCTGGAGGGAAGGACAGCATGGTCGCCCTCAGCATAATCAACAAGGCGATCGGACAGAGGAGGGACGTTGACATCCACTGCATAACCGTGGACGAGGGCATCGAAGGATACCGTCCTCCCAGTGTCGATATCGTACGCGAATTCTGCAGGAACAACGACATAGAGTTCCATCTCCGTTCCTTCAGGGACGTGGTGGGCCTCACCATGGACGATGTGGCACCGCTGTCCGGAGAGAACAGCCCATGCACCTACTGCGGTGTCTTCCGCAGGAAATGCATGAACTCCGTTGCGGAGGAGATAGGCGCGAGATACCTGGCCACCGGACACAACCTTGACGACATGGCGCAATCCATAATGATGAACTTCGCCCGCGGGGACATCGAAAGGATGGCGAGACTCGGACCGCACAAGCGTATACAGCCCGGTCTCGTACCGCGCATAATGCCGTTGAGGACGGTTCCCGAAAAGGAGTCGCTGCTGTACGCCATGGTGAGCGGACTCCCGTTCTGGGACGGCGTATGCCCATACTGGAGTGAAGCGCTGAGGAACCAGTACCGTGATATCGTGGACGACCTGGAGGACAGGTCCCCGGGATCCAGATACAGCATACTGTCATCCTACGACCAGCTGTATCCCATGCTGTCCAAGAACTACGGCCCCGCGGAACTGAACAGATGCGAATGCGGAGAGCCCACCCACGGCAGACGCTGCAAATCCTGCGAACTCTCCGCATATATGCACGATCTCATAGATCGGAAAAAGGAATGAGATCGCAGCATCTGCATGCGAAGCACATCGTGTGCATGGTGTCCGGCGATAGACCGTACTTCGAGAAGATCTCCATCTGCATCAGTGCCAATCTCTTCATCCTCTCCGGCGTTATAGGTTCCAGTTCCCCGAAAACCGAAGTCATCCTATCCCTGTTTATACCGGACAATCTGAGGGGTCTGAGATTAGCCATGACGCCCATGGATGCCAGTCTCTCCATGGCGTTACGTATGTCATCGTCGGATTCTCCGAGCCCGTAGATGAGGTTGGAGCACACCTTCCCCCTACCGAATACACCGACCGCATGTACCAGCATATCGAAGGTACTGTCGTAGTCCAGATCCGGACACGCTTTGTCGAACAGCTCTTTGACCGCGGTCTCGATGTTGATCTTTATCTCATCCGCACCGGCCTCATGTAACATGTCCACCTGCTCCATGCTGTCCACATACGGTTCCACGCCTATCGGCAGTTCGGGATATGCCTTCTTCACTGCGGACACGCATCTGCAGAAATTGTCCACGGTCGCCTGTATGGATCCGTATACACCGCTGGTGAACGCCACTCCGGTGAATGCATCCCTCTGCGGGGATGAGTCCATCATCTCCACGATGGACTCTGGTGTGAGACCCTTGAAGGAATCCTTTCCCAGATCGGGGGAGTTGCAGTACACACAGTGGAACATGCATCTCGGATCGAGATTGAAGAATGCCTGCTGGGGCGCGTGGAAACCCACCGGTTCGATGGTCACGTCATCCAGGAAGAGGGATCCATCACGCCAGATGGATAGTCTTCCATCGACATCCCGCAGTTCGAAATCGGCAAGACCGTATGTCACGGCCTTCTTGACCCTCATCCTGCCGAATCTGAACACTATCGCCTCGGATCCCGCGCCGGGCCCGGCGGTGGAACGGGACACCCTCACCGGAAGGACGAATCCTTCAGGCAGGGATACCGCACCGCCGAGGATCAATTCGGATTTCTTCCTCAGATCCTCTTCCATTTGGCACCACTGGAAGAATCTTCGAGACTGATACCTGCCTCGGTGAGTCTGTCGCGAATGGTATCCGCAAGGTCGTACGCCTTGCGCTTCCTGAGTTCCGCACGGATGTCGATGAGGATGTCCATGACCGCATCCATGACGCTGTCGCTCTCCGAATCCTGAGGCAGGATACCGAGAACGGTGTCGAACTCCCTCAGAAGCGCGAGTGCGTTCTCCGCACCCTTCTTGGAGAGTTCCTTGGCACCCATCATACGGTTCGTGTCCCTTGCGAAGGAGAACATCGTCTCGATGGCATCCCTGGTGTTGAAATCGTCATCCATTGCGGATACGAATGCGACCCTGGTATCGGAGATGAGTTTCTCCGCATCATCGCTACCGGATGTGTCCCTGATGTATGCCTCCAGTTCGCGGTAGTTGTTCCACAGCCTCCTGAGTGCCTCCGCGGCCTTGGAGATGTACTCCTCTCCGTAGAGGAGGGGGCTCATGTAGTGTGTGTTGAGGAAGTAGAACCTGATGGTCTGACTGTCGTATTTTGCGGCCACGTCCTCCACCCTGAAAAAGTTGCCGAGGGACTTGGACATCTTGTCCTCCTTGCTGTTGCCGACACCCTTCACGGTGAGCATACCGTTGTGCATCCAGTAGTTGGCGAGAGGTCCGCCGGTGCAGGCCTCGGTCTGGAGGATCTCGTTCTCGTGGTGGGGGAAGATGAGGTCGTTACCTCCGCCGTGGATGTCGATGGTGTCCCCCATATGCGCCTTGATCATGGCAGAACATTCGATGTGCCATCCGGGCCTGCCCTTTCCCCATGGGGAATCCCAGGAGATCTCTCCGGGCTTGGCCGCCTTCCAAACGGCGAAATCCATGGGGTTCCTCTTCTCCCCGTCGTTCATGACCTGCCTTCCCTGGTTGCTCATGTTCTCCAGCTTCTGGTTGGTAAGACGGCCGTAATCCTCCACCTTATCGACGGAGAAGTAGACGCTTCCGTCCGACGTGACATAACCGAATCCGTTATCGATGATGACCTTCACCATGTCTATGATGTCACCGATGCTGTCGGATGCCTTGGGGTACAGGTCGGCACGGTTGATCCCGAGCTTCTTGGTGTCCTCGAAGTATTTGTCGATGTAACGTGCGGAAAGCTCCAGGGGTTCGATACCCACCTTTGCGGCACGATCCATGATCTTGTCATCCACATCCGTGAAGTTGGTCACATGCATGACGTCGTATCCGCTGTATCTGAGATATCTTGCGACGGTATCGAAGACGATCATGCTCCTGGCATGTCCCATGTGGATGTCGTCGTACACAGTGACTCCGCAGACGTACATCTTGACCTTGCCCTTCTCTATGGGCTTGAACTCCTCTTTCTTACCGGTCAAGGTGTTATGGATGAATAGGGTCATGAACGGGAGTAGGCGTTCATTGTTTTAAACGTACGCGCCCGCGACGGTATATTGGCATACCTTCCCAAAAGGAAACAGGTATAAGCAGACCGGCAATTAGACGTGCATCGGTGTGTCGATGTCCCCTGAATTGATTGTCGCGGCAGTGATCTTCATAGTGACGTATGCGGCGATATCGCTGAGACGTCTCCCCGGGATCGAGATCGGGATGCATACGGCCGCATTGTTCGGCGGGGCCGCGATGCTGTTGTTGGGGATCGTATCCTTCACGGATGCCCTGGACTCCCTGAACACCGACGTGCTCCTTCTATTGCTGGGAATGATGCTCCTTGTGGGCGCCCTGGAATCCTGCGGGTTCTTCGAGATCGTTGCCGATATTCTCGTCAAACGTGTGAAGGACGGGCGCAGATTCCTGGTCAGGGTGATGATCCTCTCCGCGGTGCTGTCGGCTTTGATGCTCAACGATGCTGTCGTGCTGATACTCACGCCTGCGGTGATCAGATGTTGCAGATCACTCGGGACCGATCCGATACCTTACCTGACCGGAGTGTTCATATCAGCCAACATCGGAAGCTGTGCCACCGTGGTGGGCAATCCGCAGAACGCCTACATAGCCACACATGCCGGGATCGGATTCATGGAGTTCAGTATGGAACTCGCACCGATGGCCGCCTTGTGCCTGGTCGCGGCCATAACGATGATGCTTCTGATATTCAGGAACGGTCTGAGGATAGAACGTAAGGACACGGTATCTGTACGTACGATCGAACGTATCCCGCTCGTGGTGACGATATCCATCGCGGTATGTACCGTCCTGGCGTTCTCCCTGTCCGGAGTGGTGGGCATCAGCATCGCCCGCATAGCGCTCATCGGCGGCGCTCTGGGTCTTCTTACCGCATCGTTCGGAGGTCTGAAGAAGGGTGCCGAGGTCGTGAGAAGGGTGGACTGGAGCGTACTGCTCTTCTTCATAGGACTGTTCATCGTGATGGCGGGTGCCGTATCGTCCGGATTGGTGGATACGATCGCATCCGTGTTCCCGGGATTCTCCGACGGGAACCCGTCCGCCGGAGAGCTGGCACTATTCTCGGTGATCCTCTCCAACCTGATAAGTAACGTCCCATCCGTGATATTGATCGGTGACATGATGACCAACGCGACACCGGCCATGTGGCTGGTCCTGTCAGCATCGTCCACGCTTGCCGGCAATCTGACGATGATCGGTGCGGCCGCGAACGTGATAGTGTCCGAGGAGGCTGAAAAAGAAGGGATAAGGATAGATTTCCGCAGATACCTGAAGGTGGGCATACCGGTATCGGCAGCCACCTTCGCGGTAATGTACGTGATGCTTATCCTATCACTCTGAGGGTTTCGTTCCAACGTAGATGTTCACGGCGCCCATGGACTTGCTGTAGAACCTGGCGTCGGAGAATCCTGCCTTCTTGAAGATGGCCACCATGTCGTTGCCGTGGGGGAAACCTTCCAGGGAGGAGGTCAGCCAGTCGTATGCGGGCTGCTTCCCGTCGATCTTCTTGCCCTTATCGAATCTCCTTCCGAACATCGGCACGATGTGAAACACGTAGATGTTGTATCCGAACCTGAGGATGGGGTTCTTGGGCTTGGAGAGCTCGGCGACTACCACCTTCTTGCCTGGCTTCAGCACCCTGTACATCTCATCCACCGCCTTCTGGATGTCGGTGACGTTCCTGAGCATGTAACCGGATGTGACCAGATCGAAAGTGTTGTCATCGAACTCCATGGCGAGTGCGTCACCCTGACGGAAATCCACCTTCTTGGGAAGGTCCATTGTCTCCATCTTCTTCTTCGCCATCCTGAGCATGCCGGGTGTGAGGTCCACACCTATGACCTCCCCTTCCGGACCGACCCTCTCGGCCGCCATGAATGCTATCTCGCCGGTACCGCAGCCGACATCGCAGACCTTGGCCCCGGTGATGTCGCCCGCCTTCTTGAACATGAACTTGTGCCACCCCTTGACCATGCCTATGGACATGATGCCGTTCATCTTGTCGTAGTACTCTGCGATCTCCTCGAAGACGTCCTTGACGTAGGTCTCCTTACCTTCGAACTGGTTGCCTTTGAGTTCTTCGATTCTGTCTTCGTCGGCCATGATATCATGATCCTATCGGGAATATTGAACCCAATAGTATGCCCACTATTAAAAACAGTCCAAATACCCAGTTCAGTTTGAATGCCAGCGGGACCATCATGAATCCTGATCTCGGATCCCCGGATGCGGTCTCGGAATTCCTGTACATGTCATACCACTGACGCAGTGCCAGGAACACCAGCATGGTGTGTATGGGCAGGATGCCAGCTATGATGAGTGCGGGGACGATGATGAACGGCAGGGTGTTCATCGCCCTGTAAAGGAACATGGAACGGTCGTAACCGATCCTTATGGTCATGGTCTTGACACCCGCCTCCTTGTCGGAGACATAGTCCCTGAGCTCGTTCCCGCCGAGCACGGCGGTGATCATCAGCGCATTGGGGATGCTGACCATAAGGAGGTCCCATGAGAATCCCCCGGTCATCAGATAGTATGTGCCCAAGGGCATCAGAAGGCCCATGGATACGAACACCGACGGGAGACCCAGACCTATGTACTTGTACTTCAGTCCGACGGTGTACATCCCCGCCGCGGCTATACCGGCCAGTCCGAACAGCAGTATGCCCCATCCGGTCATGAGGATCATGACCAGACCCAGACACATGGTGATGCCTATGCACACCATGCCCATGTGCAGTACATCTTTCGGCCTCAGTCTGCCGGATACCAGCTCCGGGGAACGGGAATGGTTCTCCTCGGTGTCCAGTCCGGATTCGTAATCCCCATAGGTATTGAGAAGGTTGCATGCGGACTGCAGAAGCACCCCGCCTATGAGTGCCAACGCGAACAGGAACCATTCGTCCGATCCGTTCAGATGTGCCCATACGCCTCCGAGCACCACCGGTACTATCGCACCGTGGAGCGTCCACGGACGGAAGGCGTTGAACCAACCTGCGGTGACGGGACGTACGTCTGCCATGTTCTCACACCTTTTCGGTACCGAGTTCCCTGTCCATCCTCTTGGGGGAGAACAGGTAACCGTCCATGAACGCCACCCAGCAAACATCCACTATGATGGATGCCGCGATGGCCACCATTGCCTTGGGGATCATCGGCCCCACGAGCACGGCGGCACAGAGTGCCAACGCGATACCTTTGTTCTTGTATGTCACCATCAATATGTCGGTGACCCTCTGGGTCCAGTGTATGCCTGCGGAACGTTCGCATGTCTCCACCACGTTACCCATGAAGAATGTCCTGAGTCCCGCAACGATCAAGAACACCGTCATGATGAACCATCCCGCGGACTGGAAATCCGCGGAACTGACCGAGAGCCACACAAGGAATGTGATTATGCAGTTGAGTACGATGCTCATGACATCCTTGGGGATGTCCAATCCGGTCAATAGCCTCGAGAGGATCAACGGGAGTCCGATGATCTCCAATACGGTGATGAACACATTCATCATGTCCACGGATTCCCCGAGACAGATCCAGATTATCGCAGGTATCCATGCCAGGGCAAGGATGTAGATGATGACCGTGGACCTTAGCGCATGTTGGAAATCGCCTCTGAGGATGTATGACAAAGGCCCTACCGATGCCGCGAATGGTGTGGCGGCGATGAACACGAGACCTTTGGCGTAATCGGCCCATTCGGTCCCGGCGAGGATGAAATATCCTGCAAGAGGGACGATGGATGCCACCACGAGTCCGAGGACGATCGCCCTGATGACGGACGAGGAATGTTCTATCGGATTGAGATCGTTGTAAGGTATCCTGGAGAAGGACAACGTGAGCATGACTGCCAAACACAATATCGTGATATTGGAACGGAGGGGTGCATTCAGGACATCTCCGGGGAATATCCCGGTGAAATTGGTTATGAGCGAGATGATGACCGCGAAGCTCATCATGAATGCACTGCTGCACAGTAACCCTTTCAGAGACATGATGCCGGGGAAGGCTTGTCGATATATGAATCTTCGACAACCAGAAGAAAGGACGGATGATTTGCCGTATATCATATCAGGTCATGCGATGCCACATTCAGCCCCATCGGAACAGACGTGTCTGGACGGATGTCGTCATATCCTTCAGCACATCCTCGTCCTTCAGCTCCCCGTACAGCATCTCCGATCCTTTGGAATAGATCCTCCTCCGGCGGGATGTCCTGTCGGGACCGTTCGCGTAACAGTATGCGCAATCATGCATGCACGTGTCGTATTCCCCTATATCCATGGAATATGCGCATCTGCACCCGTCACGGTTGGGTACGGACGGCATGGTGTACGGGACGCCCCATCTTCTGAGATCCTCAGGATCCAGACACGGCGATCCCACGGTACCGCCTTCCGGACAGCAATGTGACAACACCATCCCGTGATCACGGGCGATCCGAGACAGTTCCGTCATCATGTGACCCTTGGTCATCGGATCCGGTTCGGTCATACCGTGTGCGCACATGGCATCCTCCGTCTTTGCATATCTTTTCACGAAGGATGTCACGCATCTTCCCGTATGACCCTCCAGCAGGGAGCACATCCTCTCGAAATCCGACAGATGCCGGGATACGTCATACCTGTCGGTGATGATGATCGGGTCGTATCTCCACAGCATACGATCGCCGCCTATGATGTCGGAGACCCTGTTGAATACCGATACGGAATCCTCTACGGACGGAACGTTGGGTTCCAGGTCCTTCCCGTAAGGCGTGATGGTGTATTGGAAGGACAGAGAATAATCCGAATGCAGGGAACACAGATGTTCCAGCATGGGGGAAGCGTCCTTGGTGATGAAATCGATATGATCCACACTGATTGGATCCAACGGTACCTTGGTGACCAGTCCGCGGTATGCCGGATTTCGTACCAGCGCGTATCCCGCACGTATACGCCCCATGAACCATTCCGAATGGAACGCACAGATATCGGTCCGCCTGCTGGCACATATTATCATCGATACCGACAGCATGTCAAAGGATATTATCCTTCACACGATATGCACCATGTATGAAGATCAGAGACAGGCTGTATGCAGAAGCCGATGAGAGGTACCGCGAATTCAACGCGAATCTGACTCCGGGATGCGATTCCATCATCGGTGTGCGGATGCCCGTACTCAGAGGTATGGCGAAGGAGATTGTGAAAGGGGATTGGAGATCCTTCCTCGACGAACCCGGACCATACATGCAGGAGGAGAAGCTGCTCCGCGGGATGGTGTTGGCGGATGCCCCCATGGATACGGAGGAACGTATGTCGTATCTCAGGGAGCACATACCGCTGATCGACAACTGGGCCGTATGCGATTCATTAATCATCAGAAAGAAGAAGGACAGATGCGCACTGTGGGATCTGGCACTGGAATACATCGACAGGCCGGGTGAGTTCGAGAAGAGGTTCGCCGTCGTCACCATGATGAGATTGATGGACGAGGAGCACATCGACCGCATCATCGAGGAATTCATGCGCGTGAGACACGACGGATACTATCTGAAGATGGGAGTGGCATGGGGATTGGCGGAATGCTTCCTGAAGTTCCCGGAAAAAACACTATCCGCTCTGAAGGACTGTGACCTGGATGACTTCACGTTCAACAAGACCCTGCAGAAGATCACCGAATCGTATCGGGTTGATGCGGACACAAAAACGATGATAAAGAAGATGAAAAGGAAGTGAATCAGAGGGATTCCACTATCTCTCTGATCCTCTTCGCATTCTCGTTACCCACCCTCGCACCGTTACGGTGGAGGTAGGTCCATCCGCGCCTGGAACATTCCT
This sequence comes from Candidatus Methanomethylophilaceae archaeon, assembly GCA_016297775.1. Taxonomy (GTDB): domain Archaea; phylum Thermoplasmatota; class Thermoplasmata; order Methanomassiliicoccales; family Methanomethylophilaceae; genus SIG5. The sequence continues at coordinate 29,391 of JAEDGA010000004.1, read as the reverse complement.
CCTCATAACAGGGGTTGGTCACCGCTATGACTTTATCGTCCGGGAGGGAGTCCTTTATCAAGGCGAACATGTCCTTGGGAACGCACACCACTATGCGATCGAAGAATCCGCGGGTGACGAACTCTATCTTTCCCGCATAATCCGTACGCTCCTGCAGTTCCTCGTAATCCTCCTTGCACTCGGGAACGTTGTCGTAAGGCATCACAACGTAATTGGACGGGATGAAACCGTATTTTCCCGATATGATACCGAACGATACGGAGGATACCTCGGAGAGGGATGAGACCAGGTTCTTGACCTCCGTCATCCTTCCTGCGAACATCTCCTCCGCGCTGACCCACCTCCTGGTGGTGAATACCGTGGAATCGTTAGTGATGACCAGGACGTACCTCTCGCCTTCATTCTTCTTGTATCCGACGGGCTGTGCGGATCCGGAACAGGAACAACCACCGTTCATGACAGGGATGTCGCCGGTCATTGGGTCACACCCTCTTTCCGGAGAAGCGGAATGCGATGTTACATCCTCCCTCCTGGGACACCATGCACGGGCCCATGGGGCTCATTGGCTTGCATGCCTTGCCGAACATGGGGCACTGCTCCGAATCGATGAGCCCCCTCAGAACGTCTCCGCATCTGCATCCCTTGGCCTCGGGCTCCACCTCGGGGGTTTTGGCGAGAATATCCTCGTGCACCTTGGTGGCATCGCAGTATGCATACCTATCCTTAAGTGCCAGAGCGCTCTTCTTGATCACCGGGAACCCTCTCCATGCACGATCTACGGGGACGAATGTGTCCTCGATGAGCTTCCTTGCCTTCAGGTTCCCTTCGGGCTTGACGAGACGGGTATACTCGTTCTCCACCTCCGCACGTCCCTCCTTGACCTGTTTGCACAGCATGTACACGCTCATCAGCATATCCAGAGGTTCGAATCCGGAGATGACCTGGGGCATGTTCCAGTCCTTTGCGAGAGGTTCGAAGATGCTGTATCCGGTTATGACGGCGACATGTCCGGGATCGATGAGCCCCTGAACCTTCGTCTCGCCCATGGTGAATATGGCCTCGAGGATCGGCGGACAGATCCTGTGGCAACTGTAGATACTGAAATTCTCCGGAAGCTCGTGCTGCAACGGTACTGCGGTGGATGGTGCGGTGGTCTCGAAACCGACGGAGACGAACACCAGCGGTTTATCCTGTTCCCTTGCCATCCTCACCGCATCCTCGATGGAGTAGACGATCCTGACATCGCAACCGTCGGCCTTGGCATCGTTGAGCGTACCGATGGTGGTGGGGACCCTCATCATGTCTCCGAAGGCACAGATGGTGATGCCGGATCTTGCCATCGTGATCGCGTCGGCGATCTCCTTGCTGGTGGTCACGCAGACGGGACAGCCCGGCCCCTGTTTGATCTCCACACCCACGTCCCTGAGCATGGTATCGAGGCCGAATCTGACCATCGTATCCTGATGCGTACCGCATACGTGCATGAATCTGTAATCTACATCCATGGCCTTGATCTTGGACAGGATCTTGGATGCCGTGGCCTCATCTCTTAGTTTGTACATTGTTCCGCCTCCACGATGCTGAGGTCGCGTACGCGGCATGCCTGACCGGCGGTGATATCCACACCGCCTCCGCATTTAGGACATGCAATAACCGGTATCGAATGGTCGAAGAAATCGGATTCCAGGTTCTCCGCCGGACCTTCGTAACCGCATTCCTTGCACTTCACTGCGACCCTCTCATGTTCTATCACGATCTCGGATCCCTCCAGGACCGTGCCTCTCGTGACGATCTCGTATGCGAACTCCAACTGTTCGTCCCCCAGGCTGGTAAGGTCACCGATGAGTATGTTCACCGTCTCGACCTTCTCTACATTATAATTATCCAATTCGCGGAGGATCGCATCCACCATATTGGAGATCACAGAGACCTCATGCATGATGCGGTTATAGGGGACCGAACTAATAAAACACGCCGTCCGATATAGAATACAGGCAATAACGTAATGTGTGTTAACATGTAGCATAGTGCTAAAAATATAAATAATCGTGAATTGGTGTTAATTATCAAACGAATTCGAAAGGGGATAACATGAACGCGAATAAGTTGCTATCCGCAATGATAATTGCTGTCATGGTCGCATCCGTATGCGCGGTACCATTCGCCGCCGCGGAGGAACCTGCCGCAGAGGATGAATCCGTCCTCAAGGAAGGGGATTCCTACGGATTGTGGATCAATATCAGCAAAGCGGACATATACAGAATTGCGAACGAAGCCATTGGTACTGATCTGATCAAGATTGATGATAATTACATAAAAGGACTCATCGAGAGTGAGATAAAGAAAACAGATGAAAATGCGAAGAACATCTCCATCACATTCGATTTCAATGCCAAGGCCGGTATCGCGGCATCCATCATAACCGTGACCGATGAGGTCAACACATACAGAGCTACAGGCATCGTGGATGCCACCCTGATACTCAACGGCAGTTATGAAACTGTGGCAGAGAAATACATCGATGTCCCTCCGGGAACCGATGATGAGGAGATATCCGACTACATCGAGGACCATAAGGACTCGATCGAAGAGAACAAGACTCTGAATGTTAGGGGTAACGCCAGCATCAACCTGGGGATCGCCATCGACGCCAGCATATCCGTTGACAACGAAACCGGTATGTTGAAATCCATCGATGGGAAGATTGGAGTATACGTCGAAATGAAGTCGGAGAGTAGCAGATACGACTCATACGAGGATGTTTACTACAAGGTTGACGACAAGGATGAGATGTACGGAAATATGTACATCGAGGCCAAATCCTTCGAAAAAGATGGCGTTACGATGATCCAGGGCAACGGAATCAATTCCGGATTCGGAGACATGGACGATATGTTCTTCGATGTCGACGAAATGGAGGAAATCGAAACCCCCTTTAGTGCAGAAGCAGTTGAGGGAACTCTTTCCAGCATTAAGTCAATCACTGAGATCAATGGAGATATGCTAGAAATCGTGGCAGGTATAATCAACGAAAAAAAGGACATCCTTGCCAAACTTCCCGACGAGATCAAGAACAAAGAAGGAAAGCTAAATACCGATCTGATTAAGACATACCTGCCCGCGATCAACAAGGTCTTCGGATTCATCTTCGGTGATGACGGTCTCGCCCTCACGGACAAAGAGGTCAGCGATATCAGACAGTCCGCATCGGATGTTCTGAACATAGGAATGTCCAAGATCTCATCCAAAGAGTTCACCGTCGAATTCTATCCGGATCTCCTTTCCGTGGATGATCCCACCAAAGTGGTGAAGAAGACTGTGAAATTCGGAAACCCTGTCGAGATGACCGATGACGTCAAGGGTTTCATGAACGCACCCGAAGGCAAGGTCTTCATCGGATGGTATGCATGCGTGTTCGAGGACGGTGAGTTTACGATCGAATTCGAGGGCCCCAACGCCATCGGAATGGTCACATGTGACATGAAACTCGTGCCCGTCTTCGCGGACAAGAAGATGTCCATCGAGGCCATCTACGATGCATTGGATGACCAGGATGAGGAAGAGATATTCGCCTCACTCGGCAACGATGACAAATTCGACGCCACGAAGCTCGAAGGAAAGGACAACGTGCACATCGAAATCTCCAACGACAGTACCGTCGGATCCGTGATGTGGAACTTCAAAGGCAACAACATCGGTGCTACCGGAGACGTTAAACTCGGATACACTGCGACCAAGGAGGGTTCCGTCGTGACCGTCGCCTTCAAGCACAGCGGAGCTCTGCCCTCCGGGACCAGCGTCACCATCGACATGAGTTCGTCCTTCGACGCAGGAACCGTCCTGAAGGTGTACCACATCGACGATGATGAAAATAAGACACTCGTGACCGGAACCGCTACCGTCGGTACGGACGGAAAGGTCACCATCCCGATCGCATCCTGTTCCTCGTACAGCTTCGAGGCCAACGATGCATTCTCCTCCATTGTCAATGTCGGTGATGACGGTGGAAGCGACGGCGGAATCAACATGCTCCTCGTGGGCGGAGGTATCGCGGCGGTCGCAGTGATCGGTGTCGGTGCATTCCTCTTCATGAGAAGACAGTGAACCGAGGTCTGAAAACAGGGGCACATGCCCCTTTAACCTTTATTTTCATCTCGCAAAGTTTTTCTTATATACTCTATTAACAAAAGAATCATGGGATCCGATCAAGGGGCCGATATCCGCAAACGCAGAAAAGGATGGGTGATCTACAACGGCTTCCTCTCCTGGGAGAAGAACCGCGAACCCGCACTTCAGCTATGCGAATCGGCATCGAGGCTAGGAGAGGATCTCACGGCCGTGAGGAACTGCGACGTACGTTACACATTGGATGGGAACGGCGTCACGCTGATCGGGGACAGACCTGATTATGTAATATTCTGGGACAAGGACATCCGTCTCGCGAAGGCATTGGAATCCGCAGGTATCCGCGTGTTCAATTCATCGGATGCCATCGAGGCATGCGACGACAAATCCCTCACCGGGATCATACTCGCCAAACATGGCATAAGGACACCGAAGACCATCATCGCACCCAAGACCTATGCATCGTGCGGTTTCTGCGACAAGACTTTCATACACGAGGCCGTATCCATACTGGGACTGCCTGTGGTGGTGAAGGAATGCCGCGGATCCTTCGGTTTCCAGGTACACCTGTTCGATACCGAGGACGAGATATGTGCATTCGCCGACAGATGCGGAGATACACCTTTCCTTCTTCAGGAATTCATAAGAAGCAGCTCCGGCAGGGACATAAGGATCAACATGGTCGGACATACCGCAGTGGCCTCCATGTACCGCCATTCCGCCAACGGAGACTTCCGGGCGAACGTCACCAACGGCGGATTGATGGAATATCATCACCCTAACGATAGAGAGGTTGATATAGCCGTTAGTTGCATGGACGCCCTAGGATTGGACTTCGCCGGGATCGACATCCTCTTCGGAGAGGATGGTCCGATAGTGTGCGAGGTCAACTCGAACGCACACATGAAGAACATACTGATGTGCACGGGGATAAACGTCGCAGACCACATAATCAGATACGTAGTATCGGTGATTGACAATGAATGACGCATGGATCGTATATGATAAGCACGACGTCGAGAAGAACCAGTTCTTCATCGACAAGATGACCGAGATTATGAAAGAGCACGGAGTGAACCTGAGACTTGTCACCGAACATGCGATCAGCAGACGTGACCTGCCCTCCTTCGTCATCAACAGGAGCAGGGACACCAAGTTCATCAAGGACATCGAGTCCCACAACATCAAGGTGTTCAACGGCAGCCGTATCAACGCACTCTCCAACGACAAATGGGCCGCACACTTCTGGGCCAGATACCTCGGTATGCCCGTCCTCGACGGCGCACTCTACAACCCCTCCAACATCACCCTCCCCGCAGTCGTCAAGAGCAGGATGGGACACGGAGGGATGGATGTGCAGATCGTCTCCACCCCCGAAGAGGCACACAAGCTCCGTCTCCACGGTAACGACGAGGATTACATCATGCAGAAGATCGCATCCGAGCGCGGAAAGGATCTCAGAGTGTACATCATCGGAGACGAGATCGTCGCATGCATGCTCAGGACCAACGAGAACGACTTCAGGGCCAACTACTCCCTCGGAGCCAAGGCGGAACTGGTCGAACTTCCCGAAGATGTCGAGAGATACCTCAAGGTCGTCATATACGACCTGCACCCCGATTTCATCGGAGTGGACTTCCTCATCGACGACGGAAAATACGTGTTCAACGAGGTCGAGGACCCCGTGGGATCCAAGATGCTCTACGAGAACACCGACATCGATCCCATCAGGCTCTTCGGCGAGCACATCATCTCGTCGTTGAAACTCGATTGATGCTGTTGCGATAATGTTCGCAATACGCGGAGACCATGCATTTCCCGCACCTCATATGGTTCGGGATGCATGTGACCTGGCCGTGTCTCACGATGTAACGGTTGATGTCGGTCCACCTCTCTTCAGGGACGATCTCCATCAACCTGAACTCGGTCTCCTCCGGGTCACGGGTCTTCGCGATCCCCATCAGATTCACTATTCTGTGGACGTGCGTATCAACGCACACCGACTGTATACCCATCGCGTACGAACGTACGCATGCCGCCGTCTTCCTCCCTACCATCGGCAGTTTTAGAAGCTCGTCGGTATCCTCCGGGACCTTGGAACCATATTCGTCCCTGAGCTTTATGCAGCATTCCACTATGGCCTTCGCCTTCTGCTTTGGGAATCCCGCGGGCCTTACCAGTTCGGCCACGTGTCCCACATCCGCATCCGCTATTGCCTCTACCGAATCGTAATGCGTGAACAGATTGTCGGATGCCTTCCTGGTGTTGTCATCCTTCGTACGCTGGGACAATATGGTCGCTATCAGAACATGGAAAGGATCCGCGGGCCACTCCGGGTTCAGACCCTCGGAGTTCCTTCCGGGATAACAACCCTGATCGTACTCCTCGGCCATCAGATCCAATATCTCACAGACTTGCTGTCCATCCATTTGTATGCACCTTCCGCCATCCTGAACGATCCCGTGACCAACACGATACTGCCTTTCATGTTGGACATGGCATATTCCATCGCACCGTCCACGTCATCCTTCGCGACGACATCCTCTTTGAGTAGACCCATCACACGCCTCACCTCGTCCACCGGCATGGCACGTTGGGAATCCGGTTGGGTGACTATGACGTTCTCGGACATCCTGGCGACATATTCCGACATGCCTGCCAGGTCCTTGTCGCTCAATATGCCGAACACCGTGGTCACCTTCCCGTATATGCGCAATATGTCCTCGCATAACGCGGACATACCGACCTTTGTGTGCGTCACATCCACCACTATGGGCATATCCGGGACCTTCTCCATACGGCCGTGCCATACGGCATCCCTGAGGCCCTGACCTATGAAGGGTATGACGTCCTCCGCACGGGAGATCAGGTGTACGGCTTCGATGGCCATGGCGGCGTTGACCGTCTGATAGGAACCGGGTATCCCCAGTTCGTATGTGTTCCCGCGGTAGGAGATCGTGGATCCCGTACCTGTCATGGAGATTATCCCGACATCGGATATGTGCGTCAGTTCGGAACCTGCCAGATCTGCGGAGGAGGATATGATGTCCAACGCGGCACCGTCGTTGCATGTGACGACAGGTATGCCGCACTTCACGATACCGGACTTCTCGTTGGCTATCTTCTCGATGGTGTCCCCGAGGTATTCCGTGTGCTCCCTGCTGATGTTGGTTATGACGCTGACCTCAGGACGTATGACGTTGGTCGCATCGTACCTGCCGCCCATACCGACCTCGATGACGGCGTATTCGACATTCTTCCTCTGGAAATAGAGGAACGCCAACGCGGTAGTGGATTCGAAGAATGTACAATCATAACCATCCTCCTTCATGAACTCCACTACCACCATGACCTCATGTGCCAGCAGAAGGAACTCCTCGTCCGTGATATCGTTTCCGTCCACTGAGATGCGTTCGTTGAAATTCAGGATCTGCGGTGACGAATACATACCTACGCTGATACCTGCCGCCCTCAGGATCGAGTATATGTAAGCACAGGTGGACCCTTTTCCGTCCGAACCTGCGACGTGTATCGCCTTGAAACTGTTCTGCGGATTGCCTATACGGTCCAGGAGTTCGGTGATGTTCTTGAGACCCAGTCTGATACCCAGCCTGGAGAGGTTGTTCAGCCAGGAGATGACCGCATCCTTATCGAAATCACTCACCGGATCCACCGTCCTTCAGGGACAATATGTAATCCCCGACGGTCATCGAACGGGACTTTGCGATGTGTTTCATCATGTTCATTGCACCGGTACCATACTGCGCAGCCTTCTTGGGCTTGTCCGCTATCTCCGGATATCCCAACTGTCTGGCACTCTCACGCAAAGGCATCTTGCGACCGTTATCCGTGGGACGTACCTCCCCGAAGGGGATTTTGGATGCCTCTCCGAGCACCCTCTCATCCAGATATGGATAGAGGATGGTCTTCCCATAACGTTCGGCCATACGGGACTCGTGCACGCGGGTGACATTGTTCAGCTTATCCATGTCCTCGGCCGACATCCTCCTGAGGTCATCCTCCGACAGTCCCAGATATTTGGAGTAACCGAAGAACACCTCGTCCGCACCCTGTCCGCCGATGACGGTCTGTTCCCCTATGTACGGCAGGATGTACATCAGAGGTACCTCGAATGACAGCACCACGGGATCCACCGTACCGGTGACGGATATGGCATCCCTCAGTCCGGCCTCCAGGTTCTCCTCATCCATGACGATGTGTTCCCAATCCATGTCGAGAAGTGAGGCCATCTCCTTCGCAGCCTCCACATCGTAGGAACCTTTGGCTCCGACCGTGTACAACTTCACCGATCTTGCATAACGTTTGGTAAGCACAGCGATTATGCCGCTGTCCAACCCTCCGGAGAATGCCACTGCCACATCCTTCCCGGATACCATGGACTCTACTGCGGCATCCAATGCGGTGGTCAGACCGTCCCACATGATATGGCGGATGTTGTGCCATTGAAAAACATTTCCCTCCGACGGCATATTTCGCGGATACGATGATGCGATAATATATTAAAATCTAAAGAAATACACGCGCAATGAGAAAATTAGTAATCACCGAGAAGGCGAACGCCGCAAGGAGGATATCCACCATCCTCTCGAACGGGAAGTCATCATCCAAGACCACCAGCGGCGTCACCGTCATCTCATTCGTTCACGACGGGGACGATTACGATGTGGTCAGCCTCAGGGGACACATCATAGAACTCGATTATCCGGAGGAGTTCAACGACTGGAGTGCCAGTTCCCCCGTCGACCTCGTTTACGCGCCGCAGGTAAAGACCGTGCGCGTGAAGAGCATCCTCAACACCATCAAGAATCTCATGCAGGATGCCGACGAGATCATCATCGCGACCGACTTCGACAGGGAAGGAGAGCTCATCGGCATGGAGACCGTGAAATGTGCCGATGCGGACATGTCCAAGGTCAAGAGGGCACGTTTCAGCGCACTCACCAAGGGCGAGGTAGAGGCCGCGTTCGAGACGCTCACACTTCCCGACGAGAGATTGGCACAGGCCGCGGAGGCAAGACAGATCGTGGACCTCTCCTGGGGTGCGGTACTGACAAGACTGATATCGTTGTCATCCGGACAGGTGGGCAAGAACTTCATGTCCGTGGGAAGGGTACAGAGCCCCACGCTCAAACTCCTGGTGGACAGACACGAGGAGATCGAGAAGTTTGTCCCCGTACCGTACTGGAAGGTCTCCGGAAGGTTCGGAATGTTGGCATTCGAGGGTAACCATGTGTCCAATCCGTTCTGGGAGAAGGATGTGGCCGATGGGATCTACGAAAAATGCAACGAAGTGAAGAAAGGTACCGTCACATCCTACGAGACGTCCATGAAAGAGGAGTACAAACCTGCTCCCTTCGACACCACCCAACTCCAGGTGGAGGCCAACAAGATCGGGATACCTCCAGCCGCAGCGATGAAGCTGGCGGAGGACCTGTACACCGGAGGATACATTTCATACCCCCGTACCGAGAACACGGAATATCCCAAGAGTCTGAGTCTAAGGACAGTCCTCGAGAAACTCAAGGAATCCGATTTCAAGAAGGAAGCGGAGGAGATCCTCGCACAGGAGAGCATCATCCCCTCGAGAGGAAAGAGGAGGACCACGGACCATCCCCCTATCTACCCCACGTCCGGTGCGACATCCGACAAGCTCAAAGGAGACAAGTGGAAACTCTACGAACTGATCGTCAGACGTTTCCTGGCGACCGTGTCCACGAATGCCAAGGCCGAGATCTCCGATGTGGAGATCGATGTCGCGGGCGAGAAATTCAAGGCCACGGGACACATCACCAAGGAGAAAGGTTGGAAGAAGTACTACGAGAAGTACATGACCAACAAGGATGTCCGCATCCCCAAGCTGGAGGTCGGAAAACCGATAGACATCCGTTCCATGAGCCTCATAGACGAGGAGACCAGACCACCTTACAGATACAACCAGGGTTCCCTGATTCAGGAGATGGACCGTCTCAGTCTCGGTACGAAATCCACCAGGCACGACATCATCAGCAAGCTGTTCTCCAGGAACTATGTGCAGGGCAACCACATGATCCCCACCGCCAGCGGTATAGCGCTCACGAAGTCCCTCGAACTCCACGGAGGAGGGATCGCCGAGCCGGGCATGACCGCGAAGCTCGAACAGGATATGCTCAAGATCACCAGCGGCGAGAGGACTCTGGACAGTGTCGTGTCCGAATCGCAGGAGATGCTCCACAAGGCCGCATCCGAGATATCGGACAACAGCAAGGTCATCGGAGAGGAGATAAGGACCGCACTGCGTTCCCAGCAGCACATAGGTATATGTCCCAAATGCGGCAACAACATGACCATCAAACGTTCCAAGAACGGCAACTTCATCGGCTGCGACGGATACCCCGAATGTACATGCGCATACCCCCTCCCCAGAGGGGCCATGATACAGACACAGGAGACCACCTGTCCGGTCTGCGGACTCCCCCAGCTGAAGGTCATCAGGAAGGGCAATCCCCCGCAGATCCAGTGTATCGACCCCAAGTGCAGCAGCAACACGTCGAAATCCACCCTCGGAAAGTGTCCCACCTGCGGAGAGGGGGAGATACGCATACTGTTCTCCAAGGCAGGCAAGCGCTTCGCCGGATGTTCCAACTGGCCCACATGCAACCAGACATACCCCCTCAGACCCAAGGGAACCATAACACCCACCGGAGAGGTATGTCCCGTCTGCGGAGCACCGATCATCGGATTGGGATCCTACTCCGAATGTATCAACATGAACTGCGACAGCAGGAAGAAGAAGTCCACCGAAAAGACGGAGGCCTCCAAGGAGTGACCGGGGCCCATGGCCCCGTAAATACATTCAGGAAGCATAGGGACATCCGCCCCGTCATCCGATGTATCCTTGACGCTGGGAGCGTCAAAGGATGCGTACGGTGGCGGTGAGCTGTTTCCTCTTCGGATGCATAGGTCCGGGGACAGCATCATCCGCAGGTATGCCTGCGATGAGTATGTGGAATATCCGCTCATTATTCGGGATATCGAACGCCTCGCGCACCTTATCCGGATCGAAATACCCGATCCAGCAAGTGCCTACGCCGATATCTTGGGCCGCCAACATCATGTGATCCGCAACGATGGTCGCATCGGTCTCCGCGAAGTTCCTTCCGTCGAAGGGCGAGACGAACGCCTCGCTCTCGTCCGCACAGATTATGAACGCGTTCGGAGCATCATATGCCATACGGCCTATCGCCTCCGCCAACTTCTCCATGGCGCCCTTGCTCTCTATGACGTATATCCTCTGAGGCTGTATGTCCTTGGCCGTGGGCGCTATATTGCCTGCCATCAGTATGCTGTCTATCTGCGAAGGGGTCAGGGGCGTATCCTTGTACTTCCTGACCGAGTATCTCTTCCTGATCACATCTGCGAAATCCATATCATCACAATCCATCTATCTTGATCATACCGTGCCTGTGGTCGGGATCCCTGCAATCTGGATCGGTACATTCCGGATCGTCACATCCACCGTCGGACATGACGTTCACCGAGCATCCGGGTAAGGCACGCGATGCACACGACACTATCAGTTCCCTCAGGACATCGTAGGATGTCCCGTAAACGATCACGTTGACGACGCCGTCATATGCTCCGACCGGGGACGAGAAGGTGCATTTGGTGCGTACATTGCCGTTCTCCGTGGTACAGCTGATTGAGAGAAGATCGTCTCCGGATCTGAAATTGGCCTTGTTGTGACCGATGACGGCGCCCTCGATCCTGCCACAACCCTTCGATACCTCGGACAGGAATCCTATCATCCTCTCGTTCGCGGTATCGGCCTCCACTCCGCCGAGATCCCCGTGTATCTCCGCAACCGCGATGGCAGGTATCATCTCCGCATCGCGGGTCATATATGCATCGCCTCCACGGCCTCCGGGATCCCTTCGCCGGTATCTCCGCGGATACGGAACAACGGTCCGGAGTAACCGAGACCACGTACGGCCTCCTCGATCTCCGAAAGATCGCTATCCGACACCGTATCTATCTTGTTGAGCATGACCACCTCTGCAAGCTTCATCTGATTCTTGAGGGGACGCTCGAACATCCTGCGGATCTTGAGGAACCTCTCGCAGTCCACCACGACGGATACATGCACACCCTCCAGATCGATACCTGGGAACGCACGTACGGATTCCACGATGAACTCGGGATCGGCTATGCCCGTAGGCTCTATGACGACGATCTCGGTGGCGAACTCCTTCTTCAGGGATACCAGACTGTCCATGAGGCTTCCCTGCATGGTGCAACAGATGCATCCGCCCTTGAGATCGCGGACCTTCATACCGTTCCTCTCCAGGACCTCGCTGTCCACACCCATGGCGCCGAAATCATTCTCGATCACGGCGACCTTGGAACCGGTGCCCATGAGCGGATCCAACATCTTCAGGATCACCGAGGTCTTACCCACGCCCAGAAGTCCCGATACGATTACGATCTTCATGTATAGGGAATGCACATGGCCGTATTTGGCATTGACCGATGCGCCATGGTGAGAAACGAATGGATATCAAAAGGATTCGGGGAAGAGACCGTCCTCATCGGCCTCTGTACCATCGAAGTGGGCATTGAGCTCGTCGATCTCACGGGAGATACGGATGTTGCGACAGTGGACGCATTCGAGATCCTTGCCGAGGATGAGCCTCCTCTCGAAATAGGATTTATCGAGGTCCACGATGCAACCGCAGGGACAGTAGACCTTCTTCATGCTCACGGAATCCATGTCCAGATGCCTGTAACATGCATATCCTCCCTCGTATACATCCCCTGACTGCATCATACCACTTCGTGCAAATCTCAGGCAGAGACCACCTCCTATCAAGGGTTGGTCGACACCCGTTTTCTGCGTCAGACTCTATGTCGGATAAGCAATATAAATCTACTCTTAACACTGATATCATACCCATAAAATGTCAATTTTCATCGATTTTTTGATAATATTACAGTGGAAATGACAAGAAAAATGTATAAAATTATACGTTGGAGTATAATATTGGATATTTTTATTTATCATGCATTTCGCACTATAAATATAGGTTCGATGAAGCATCCATAGGGATAGTTTCCACAGGAAATGAAGGGGTCTTGGAACAAGGGGTTTCCGACCCTCCCCCGGACATCCGGGGGAGGATCTGATGTATGCGTTTCAGTGCCTGAATGCCTTCGTTCCGGGGAAGACCGCCTTGGAACCTAGCTCCTCCTCGATCCTGAGGAGACGGTTGTACTTGGCGGTACGCTCTCCGCGTGCGGGTGCACCGGTCTTGATCTGACCGGATCCCCATCCGACGGAGAGATCGGCGATGGAGACGTCCTCGGACTCTCCGGACCTGTGGGATACGACCACGTTATATCCGTTCTTGAAGCTCATCTCGGCCGCCCTTCCCGCCTCGGTGACGGTACCTATCTGGTTGACCTTGAGGAGCAGTGCGTTGGCGGCACCCATCTCGATACCTTTTCCGAGGCGCTCGGTGTTGGTGACGAACAGGTCGTCGCCCACGATCTGCACCTTGGAACCGATCTTCTGGGTCAGCATACGGGTGGTCTCGAAATCATCCTCGAAGAAGGGGTCCTCGATACTGATGAGGGGGAACTGGGATGCGAGGGAACCGTAGTGATCCGCCAACTCGGGTGCGGACAGTCTGAGCCCGTCGACCTCGTACACACCGTTGTCGTAGAACTCGCTGGATGCGGCATCGAGTGCCAGGAAGACGTCCTTTCCGGGAACGTAACCCGCATCGGAGACTGCGGAGACGATGGTCTCCATGGCCTCGGCGGCGGTATCGAGTGGAGGTGCGAATCCTCCCTCGTCACCGAGGTTGATGGCGCCCACACCGTATTTCTTCTTGAGCATGGATTTGAGGGACATGTAGACCTCCGAGGACATCCTGAGACACTCGGAGAAACTCTTGGCACCGGCGGGGATGATCATGAACTCCTGGATCTTCAGATTGCCTCCGGCGTGCTTTCCGCCGTTGATGATGTTGAGCATGGGAACGGGCAGGGTGACACCGTTGGAACCGATGTGCTGGTACAACGGAACGCCCTTGACGGCCGCACCCGCCTGAGCCACGGCGAGGGATGTGGCGATGATGGCGTTGGCACCGAGCCTCTTCTTGTTGGGCGTACCGTCGAGCTCGATCATTGCGAGGTCCACGGACTCCTGATCGGTGGGATCCATCCCGACGATCGCCTTGGCGATCTCGGTCCTGACGTTCTCGACCGCGGTCGCGACACCCTTTCCTCCGAACCTGGAACCTCCGTCCCTGAGCTCGTGGGCCTCCCACGAACCGGTGGATGCACCGGAAGGTGCGATGGCGGTGATGCGATGACCGAATACGGTGACCTCCGCCTCGACGGTGGGGTTGCCCCTGGAGTCGAGTACCTCTCTTGCCCATACCTTCTCAATCTTCCCTGTCATTTACGTTGTCTCCTTTGACTCTTCTTCATCGGGTTTGTAGGTCTCCATGTACCTGTGGAGAAGCAGTTTGTCCTTCTCCGTCAGCAAGGATTCCTTGACTGAAACGGCCAGCGTGAACTTGTTGCTGGCACCTTTGTATATCTGATAGATGAAAGTGATGACCGAATTCAGGTCGTTGTTGCTGATAAGCATACCCAGATCGTCGATTATGATGACGGGTTTCGGCTGGAAGTTGATGAATTCCATGACCTCCGCCATTATGGTACCCAGGGCCCTCACATCGGCATAACTGGATCTGGTACCGCGGGATACCTGCAATATCCTGCAGTGCTCGTCATCGATCTTGGTCTCGATGACCTTCTTCCTCTCACCGGTGATGATCATGAGATCCCCGGCCTGCTGGGGGAACTTCCTTGCCAGTTCGTAGATCTTTTCAGGAACGTCCTCGAAAACAACGTAGGACTTCCCCTGTTGGACGGCGTCGTCCGAAACGGTCCTCTCCTCCGATGCGGACCCATCCTTGCCGAAGATCCAGAACTTGAACTTTCTGGACCTCTTCGCCTCCGCCGGAGCCTGACCCTGCACGGTGCATCCTCCTCCGACGTACTTCACGGCCTCCAGTACCTCGGCGCTGTTGAAGGGCTTCTTGATACTGCGTACGATGAGGGAGGTGTCCTTTGGGACCTGCTCCCTTCCGTTGAGGATCAATACGATCCTGGTGTTGATGGACTCGTCCAACTCGTCGATGAACGGGATGGTACTTGTCTGATTGACGATGGAATCCAGGAACATGATGTCGGGACGATCGGTCTCTAGCGCACGTTTGGCATCCTCCCAATTGGTGGCCTGGAACACTTCGTGTCCGTCTATCTTCAGGATCTCCGTCAAAATCGCAATGACGGACGGGTTGTCGTCAACTATCAGAGCCTTCATCCTCTATCACCCGGATGTCTCCTGATACGACGATAATATGCACGTATAAGTAAGGTTCGCGGGACCGTGAAGTTATTTCGAAGAAGATAGCCCCAGCTGTATGCATAGGTTGAACGCGACCATACGGTCGCGTCGGTTATGGTTTCAGAACACATCCGCAAGGATGCGGATGTGCAGGTACGCTTACTGCTTCCTGCTCTCTTTGGCCTTGGGCCTAAGGTTGCTGTATCCGCACTTGCGGCACTTGGACGCTCCCTTAGGGTTGGTGGCGTAGCAGTTCATGCAGACGGTCTTGTCAAGGAGTCTGCTCTCTGCCTCTTTAAAACGTGCCATAGTTCATTCCTCTGAGCCACCCTATAATAAAACCCTATATAATCTTGCCCATCAAAGGCACCTTGAACGATGACGGATATCCGTCTGCGTCATGCAGGTATGATGGACGGTGAAACACACCCAAGGATACATGACTGCAGTGGGACACCATTATACGCTGTCACGTGGCTCACCCACACATGGACAGGGAACTCCTGATCAGGCTCACGGACGAAGGGTACGACTGCGCACAGATAGTGGTGAAGGCGTTCGAAGAGGAACTGGGCGATTCGTACGGTGCGGCCATGAAGTCGGTATCATGCATGAGCATGGGTCTTCTGCAAGGAACGCTGTGCGGAGCGGTGATAGGCGCACTGACCGTGATAGGATTCATGTGCGGCAGCGAAGGACCGGATCCGTCGTCCAAAGGGATGTGCATGATCAAGAGGGAGATGTTCTTCTCCGAATACCGCAGAATGACGTCCGGGATCACCTGTCCTGAGATCCTGGGATTGGATGTGAGGAACAACGAGGACAACATCCGCGCGTTGAAGGAGAACCTGTTCATGAGAAGATGTCCCGACCTCTTCCTCGGGATAATAAAGATCGTTAAGGGTTTGATCTGATATTCAGGAGGATTTCTTCCTGAATATCAGAGCTGCAGATATCATCGCGGACGACATCACGAGTGCCACGGATCCGATAACGGCATAACCGTTGTTCACGACATCCGCGACCCAGGAGAATATCCAGGTGAGTACCAGGACGGATACCGCCAATGCGACGATCATCATAAGGATCGAAGCGACGAGGACCAGTGCGTCCTCGACTCTTTTATTCTCTATTGCCATGTTATAACAATCGCATGGATTGTATTAATAGGTAATCCAACGGCCGGGTCTCAGCGGAAAAAGGATGCCTGGCACACGTGGGAACGGATATGATCCACCATATCCCTGGTGATGATCTCGTGTACGACGAACTCCGGTTCGAGACGCTCGACGTATTCGACGACCGCTGGATCCGTGAAAGGACGGTGCTGGTCGACGGATGCTATCCTCTCCGATGCTTTGATTATGATATCGTTGAAGGACATTCCCGTGCTGTCGATCTCCTCCATGTTGGCTATTATGCGTGCGGAGGTGTTCACATGGAGATGCATGGCGATCAATCTGTCGAACAGGTCGTCGCCGTATCCGTCCGCACAGGAGTTGAGTATGTCCAATGCACCCTTCTCGTCGTCGGAACCGCCGGAACTGACCAGTATGTGACCGGTATCCAGACAGATACCCCAGTCGTCGAACTCTATGCTGTCCTCCAGGATCCCGAATCCCACATCGTCCACCAATCTCAATCCGGGCCACCAGGTGTTCTCGAACGCCAATGTGAACGGTGGTTCGCCGTCAGGGAAGGTCGATACCACCTCGTTCATGATGTCCGCGAATGTGGTCAGGACCTTCTCGTCCGTGTACGTCGTCCTCTTTGACAGAAGGGACGACATATCGGCGCTGGAGGCGTGGATCACACCGTACATGGGATCCAACGGTTCCGCGCACACGATCGCCTTCCGTATGGATTCCACGATACCGGCCCTGTCGGAACCGTAATGGTGGAATCTGAGATACATGGGGTCGATGTCCGGAGATACGGAGACGACCCCGGCAGCGGGACCGTACCAATCGGTGGCATACGGGAGATGCACGGATGTGGTATCGCTCTTGAGGGACGTGTCCACGGAGTCGTACCCCGTCAGGAGTTCGAGTCCGTCGACTCCGGAACCCTCTTTGCCGATGAGCGAGCGGGCCTGCGCCATATCCTCCTTCGAATTGTACACGGAGATGTTGAAAAGATGTTTCATCGTCGCCTCAGAACAACTCGAATGCGGCGGTGAGGGCGGCGTTGATCGCTGAAACCCTGTCGTCCGCACTACCTATGATGATTATGTCATCCTCCGTCATCCCGCTGGCCTCCTTTATCTTGGCGGCCACCTCGGGTTCGTTCTGATCGATGCTCCAGCTGGGCGGGAGTATGAGCTCCCCATCCCTCATGATCAACGTGGTGCATCCGAGGGCACCGGCACGTATGCCTGCATCCCTCTGCTGGAGACCGTTGTTGATCTTGAAGGACAGCCCCTTGACAAGAACGGCCTGGGAATAATCGCCCAGGACGATCTTGGAAGCATCGACATCGATGACCCTTACGGGAAGTTCCGAAAGGTATGCCAAGCCGGCCTTGGTTATAGTGATACCGGTCTGTTTTATGTCGATGAGGTTCTCTTCCTTCAAGGTGTTGAGGATGCGCCTCATACTGCCCTCACCGACACCGGATTCCTCGGCGAGCCTCTTGCGACCCATCCTTCTGCCGTCGGACAGAACGTACAGTGCCCAGTAGACACTGGCATCCGAGAAGCGGAACATTGGTCCGTATTGGGGTGCGTCGATTATCCTCATGATCAGAATGTCCTTACCTTTCCGTTCACGATGAGTTCGGTGACCTTGTCCACGTTGTCGAGCCATCCGTATGCGATGGACTCCGCCTCGGCCTTCCACTTGTTGAGCTTGGCAGCCTTCTCCTCCAGGGAGACCAGCTGCACGCTGCAGTTGAGGGGCTGGGATACGGGCTTTCCGATCTGGGAGAGGATACGTACCTTGACCTCCACATCTCTGGAGACCTTCTTGGCGATGTCGTCCGCGATGAGCTTGGACATGACGTTGTAGAGCTTTCCTATGTGGGTGATGGGGTTCTTTCCGGATGTGGCCTCCATGGACATGGGCCTGTAGGGAGTGATGAGTCCGTTGCACCTGTTACCGCGTCCGACGGAACCGTCGTCCCCCATCTCCTGAGAGAGTCCCGTGACGGTCAGATAGTAGACGTTGTTGTCATAGTTGTCACCGGTGTTGATGTCGAGCTTGAACTCGATGTCCTCTCCGGACTTGTCGATGATGTCGAGGGCGTTCTGCTCCACCTTCTCGTACAGCTGCTCGATGGCGGATGCGTAGTGGGTCTTGTCGGGGATGTACCTGTCGACCATCGCACATGCGATCGTCATGGTCAGCTTGTTGTCGACCCTGGATCCCATGACCTTGACATCCTGTCCGGTCTCGGGAAGGATCTTCTTGAACTTGGGGGAGTTGATCATCTCCTCGGTCTTGAGGACGAGGGTGTCGGTTATGGAGTAGGGTGCGTAACCGACACCGAAGGAGGTGTCGTTGGCGAGGACACCGGAGCTCTTGTAGACACCGGTAAGGTCGTCGGAACCCATTCCGAGCTTTGCGTCGAGGATGATGTCGGAATCGACATCCACGTTGGGGAAGGTCTTCCTCATGTACTCGCGTGCGGCCTTGAGTGCAGTGGGCTTGCACGGGAGCTCCTTGAGCTGGTCGTTGACGGTGACGTTGGTGGTCGCACGTCCGACGAGGAGGATGTAGGTGGGGTCGATGATAGAACCGCCGCCGAACCTGGGTGCGGCCATACCTGCTGCGATCTGAGTCTCGTCGGTGTTGTGGTGGAGGACGTGTCCGTACTCCTTCATGTACATCTTGCAGAGCGCTCTCGACACAGTCTCCGCGAGTGCGTCGGAAACGGAATCAGGGTGTCCGATACCTTTCCTCTCGACAAGTTCGACCTTTCCGCGGGGCGTGGGGATGTCGTGAATGTTCTCAACGTAGATGTTCTTGTCCATTGCCATTTTTTCCGCTCCTGACTTTTTGCAGTAATAGAAAAAGGAGTTCATACCGCTTAATAAGGTATACGGTTCCAAATATTCATATATGAATATTTTATGGGCCATGCATGAAATTCCCGCCCGCCTCCGACATACGCAAACGCCGCAAGATGCTCGATATCACACAGGCCGAACTGGCCGAGGCATCCGGCGTCAGCCAGAGCACGATCACCAAGGTGGAACAGGGAAAGATATCCGCCAGCTACAACACCGTCGTCAGACTGTTCGAGACGCTGGACAAGATGGGCGAGAGCAAGAAGGAGGTCCCCATCATGGACATCGCTACCAAGGATATCGTGTCGGTGCAGGAGGACTCGGGTGTGCATGAGGCGTTGGAGATCCTCAGGGAGACGGGATTCTCGCAGATGCCCGTGCTGAGAGGGGATTCGTCGGTCGGAAGCATATCTGAGAAGGTGATCTTCAAACTCCTGAACTCCGGCAAGAGCATGGACCAGCTGTCCAGGATGCGCGTATCGGATGTCATGGACGATTCCTTCCCCACGGTATCGGAGAACACCACGATGGACGGACTGTCGTCCATGCTGAACGCATCCAACGCCGTGCTGATCACCAGGAAGGGGAAGATAGTCGGTATGGTCACCAGTGCGGATATGCTCAAACTAGTCTGAGACCGGAACGGGTCACCTCGAAGCAGTCGAAATCGTTGGCAACGTACGTTTCGGGGAAGACCCTGCGTGCATGGTCGCGAAGCACCGTGCAGTCCTCGTACCTGTGACTGAAGTGCGTCAGGATCAGATGACCCACGGACGCGTCCCTGGCCGATTCGGCCGCCTGTACGCATGTGGAGTGCATATGTTCGTCGGCACGGGCCTCCATGCCCTCATCATAGGTGGAATCATGGATCATGACGTCCGCACCCATCGATGCTGATATCACACTGGCACATTTCTTTGTATCCCCGGTGTACACCACGGATATGCCCTTGCGTACCGGTTCCATGACCATCTCCGGCGTGACGCCGTTCACGGTCTCGCCCCTCTGGAGCCTGCCGAAATCCGGTCCGGGCGATATACCCAGCGATATTGCCTTGGCCTTGTCGAAAGCACCGGGTACGTCCGCCTCGGAATACCTGTATCCCAGCGACGTGACGCCGTGCACGGTGGAGAACGCGGTCACACTGCCCGTACCCACGGGGACGGTATCGCCGGCATGCAGTTCGGTCACGGTGAGATCGTACTCGAGTATCCCGTCGCATGACGACAGGAGTGCGGAGACCGCGTCGCATATGCCTTCGGGGCCGTAGACGGTCAACGGAGCGCTCCTGCCGGACATACCCATGGTCTGTAGCAGACCGGGGAGACCCAGCATGTGATCCCCGTGCAGATGGGTGATGAAGATGTCCTCCACCTTCATGAACGACAGTCTGGAGAGCATGAACTGACGCTGCGTACCCTCCGCGCAATCGAAAAGTGTGATGCGGGAACCGCTGCGAACGGCCACGGCCGACATCCCCCTGTTCTTGGAGGGCACTCCGGCACCGGTCCCCAGGAATGTGATGTCCAAAACCATCACTCTGAACCGAGATAATCCGGGATGGCGTCCTTCGAGAGCTTCTTCCACTCCTTGTAGTGGGCCTTGCACAGATGGACGTTCCTGCAGTCGGGGTTCTTGAGCTCGAGCGATGTGCACGAGACCTTCTTGTTGCTGAGGGATCTCTCGGACGGCGAATCGCATCCGACGACCTCGCATATTTCGTCTGCCATGCCTCTCCAATCCTCTAGCTCTCTTATATATCTGACCACTGTGGCGTACGATAAATTAAACCGATGGAAGTGTATGGGCGATGCATGGTAATCGTAGCCCCGTCAATGCTTTCCGCCGACTTCTCGAGACTTGGTGAGGAACTCTCCCGCATAACCGAAGCGGGTGCCGACTGGGCACATCTGGATGTTATGGACGGCATGTTCGTGCCCAACATCACCATCGGACCTCTGGTCGTGGAGGCGATAAGGCCGATATCGGACATCACCTTCGACGTGCATCTGATGATCCAGGATCCGATAAGGTACGTGGACCAGTTCGCCAAAGCAGGCGCGGATTACATCACGGTACATACCGAGGCGGAAGGGGACATCATGGGCGCCATCGAGAGGATCCGTGAACTCGGGAAGCACCCCGGGATATCCCTCAACCCCGACACGCCCGTATCGGAGATCGAGAGATACCTGGAACATGTCGATCTGATCCTCGTGATGACAGTACAGCCGGGATTCGGGGGACAGAAGTTCAGGGAGAACGGTCCGGAGAAGATCTCCCGGATCAGGAAGATGGCGGATGCCACCGGAAGGAGGATCCTCGTATCCGTAGACGGAGGCATCAACCGCGATACAGGACGCAGATGCGTGGAAGCGGGTGTCGACGTACTTGCCGCAGGCAGCTATCTCTTCAAACAAGAGGATATGGCGACCGAGATCGCACTCTGGAAGGGATTCTGAACCTCCCGCATACCGCGATCCACGTCTGCAAAACGTTATCTATGCATCCTTACGATACTGGAACATGGATGGAAAAATAACGGATGCGAAGAATCTCGTCTACGTCCTCGCATTCATATTCATTGCATTGTTCGCAGGACTGTCCTTCGTGAACGCATTCGCGTCCACTCTGATGCTCACCCTGGCACTCATATTCATGGTGTTCGGCGTATTCGTCTACGGCATCGACGGAAAGGACTCCGACTGAGGTGTACCGATGGGAGTGAACCTCTCCGGACTGACCGAACCCAGGACCGTGGAGCTGTCCGAACTCAGGGGCAGATCCATCGCGGTGGATGCGTACAACACCATCTACCAGTTCCTGTCCATCATACGTCAGCCGGACGGCTACCCCCTGACGGACGACAAGGGACGCGTGACGTCCCACCTGTCCGGACTCCTCTACCGTACCGCGAACCTCATCGAAGCAGGGATAGAACCCATCTTCGTGTTCGACGGCAAACCCCACGAACTGAAATCTGGTACGATATCCGAAAGGAAGGAGAGGAGGGAGAAGGCCGAGCAGGAATGGCAGAAGGCCATCCGCGAAGGGGACGAGAAGAAAGCATTCTCCAAAGCACAGCAAACCTCCAGGATGACCCCCGAGATCAAGGAGTCGTCGGTGGAACTGCTGAGACTCATGGGAGTTCCGATCGTCCAAGCGCCCAGCGACGGAGAGGCGCAGGGTGCGTACATGTGCGCCAAGGGCGATGTATGGGCATCCGCGTCGCAGGATTTCGATTCCCTTCTGTTCGGAGCACCCAGACTCCTCAGGAACGTGACCATCACCGGCAGGAGGAAGGTGCCCGGCAAGGACCTGTACCGCGACGTGAAGACCGAGGTCATCGAGGCATCCGAGTTCTTTGACGCCCTGGGTATAGACAGGGCACAACTGGTGGACATGTGCATACTCATGGGTACGGACTTCAACGGAGGCATCTCCGGGATCGGACCCAAGAAAGGATTGAAACTTATCAAGGACCACGGGGACATCGAACACGCACTGGCACATCTGGGTGTGGAGATCCCCGAATACCAGGAGATCAGAGACATCTTCCTGAACGGACACTATTCCGACGACTACGTCACCAAATCCGGACCGGTGGACCGCGACGCGGTCATCGAGTTCATGAGAGGATACGACTTCTCCGAGAACAGGGTGACGGCGGTGTTGGACAGGATCGAGGGATCCCGCAAGGTCAACAGGGCCAAGAGGGCACAGTGCTCCCTCGATGCGTTCTGACGTCCCCCGCACCGAATGTCCCTTCACGATATCTAATATATAGAAAGCGGACCTAACCGTCCACACCGGACAAGATAGTTCCGGAGAGGAAAGTGACAGGCGATGATAAAGCAGGTCCGCGCGAATTATGATGCACCCACAATCGAGAAGGAGATCCAGGAATCCTGGGAATCCGACAACGCTTATCTGAAGACAAAGGCCCTCAGGGAGAACGGAGAGAGATTCTACTTCGTCGACGGGCCGCCGTACACCACCGGACACATCCACATGGGAACGGCACTCAACAAGACCATCAAGGACATCTTCCTCAGATACTGGAGGATGAAGGGACTCAACGTCCGCGACCAGCCCGGTTACGATATGCACGGACTGCCGATCGAGGTACAGGTGGAGAAGATGATCCACGTACCCGGCAGGGTCAACAGGGACGGAAAACCAGACGAGGTCGGCATCAGGTCCAAGAAGGAGATCGAGGAGGTCGTCGGTATCGACAACTTCGTCAACACCTGCAGGGACCACGCACTCTCGCTCCACAAGAGCATGACCGACGAATTCAAGGAGCTCGGAGTATGGATGGATTGGGAGCACCCCTACCAGACGCTCAGAAAGGAGTACATCGAATCCGCATGGTGGACCATCCAACGTGCATACGACAGGAACCTGCTGGATTCCAGCAGCAGGGTCGTCACCTGGTGTCCCAGATGCGAGACCGCTCTTGCAGAGGCGGAGATCGAGTACTGGGACGAGACCGACCCCTCCGTAATGATCAGGATGCCCCTCGTGGACGACCCCGAGACATCCCTCCTCATCTGGACCACCACCCCTTGGACCCTTCCGTCCAACATGGCCATCGCGGCACACCCCGACTTCGATTATGCGAAGATCAGACTGATTGGAGAGGGATGCGAGGACAAGGTCATCTGTCTCGAATCCCAGGCGGAGTACGTCACCAAGAAGGGTGGATTCGACAGGTTCGAGATCCTCGAGAGATACAAAGGGAAGGACATGGTCGGAATGGCATACATCCCGCCCTTCGACATCGACCCCGCATTCCTGAAGAGGTCCGAATACGTCTATAAGGTGGTCAACGCAGACTATGTCGAGAACGACAACACCGGTCTCGTACACACCGCACCCGGTTTCGGTCCTGACGATTACGACACCGGAAAGAGGTACGGCATGGAGCCCTTCTGCCCCGTCGGAGAATCCGGAAGGTACACCGACGCGTTCCCCCTCATGGCAGGCAGGAAGGTCAAGACCGTCAACGAGGATATAATCAAGCTCCTGAAGGAGAAAGGCGTCCTATTCAACACTGAGAAGATCAAACACAGGTACGGACACTGCTGGAGATGCAAGACCCCCATCATCTACAGGAACACCAGGCAGTGGTTCATCACCGTCCCCAAGGTCAAGGACGAGATGCTCGCCGAGATCGACAGGGTCAAATGGGTCCCCGACTGGGCCGGTTCCACCAGGGAGAAGAACTGGGTGGAGGGTGCCAGGGACTGGTGTGTGTCCAGGCAGAGATACTGGGGAATCCCGATCCCCGTATGGGAGTGCGAATGCGGAGAGAGGAAGGCCGTTGGTCAGATCTCCGAACTCGAGGGTGCGGACGGATATACCGAGGGCATGGACATCCACAGACCATGGATCGACAAAGTGACGTTCAAATGTCCCAAGTGCGGCAGGACCATGCACAGGGTGCCCGACATCCTCGACGTATGGTTCGATTCCGGAGTGGCCGCATGGGCATCCCTGGGATATCCCGCGAAGAAGGACGAGTACGACACCTGGTGGCCTCCGAAGTTCATCGTGGAGGCGCACGACCAGACCAGAGGATGGTTCTACTCCCAGCTGGGAGCAGGAGTCATCTCCTTCGACAAGGCACCGTACGACGAGGTCATGATGCACGCATGGATGCTGGATCCCAAGGGTCAGAAGATGTCCAAGTCGCTCGGAAACGTCGTCGAACCCAAAGAGGTCATCAAAGAGTTCGGTGCCGATGCGATGAGACTGTACTCCGTACGTGCGAACGCACCCTGGGAGGATACATGCTTCCAGTGGGACACCAAGAAGAACCCGCCGCTCAAAGAAGGGCCCAAGAACGCGTGGAAGGTGCTCAACACCTACTGGAACGTCGTCAAATTCGCATCCATGTACATGGAGATCGAC
Source organism: Candidatus Methanomethylophilaceae archaeon (assembly GCA_016297775.1). Classification (GTDB taxonomy): domain Archaea; phylum Thermoplasmatota; class Thermoplasmata; order Methanomassiliicoccales; family Methanomethylophilaceae; genus SIG5. Next base: position 3,925 of record JAEDGA010000004.1, on the reverse strand, counting down.
GGTTTCGACCCCACCATGTATACGCTGAAGGACATCGACGGATACCTCAGGGACGAGGACCGCTGGATGTTCTCCAGGACCGAGAAGATGAAGGCCGCGGTGACCGCCGCGCTGGAATCCAGGGAGCTCCACAAGGGAGCCCGTGCCTTGGAGAACTACATCATGGAGGACCTCTCCAAATGGTACGTCAAGCTCATCAGGGACCGTAGCTGGACCGAGGACGAGGCGTCCAAGAATGACAAGACCGCATCCTACTGCACCCTGCATTACGCGATCATGCAGACCGCGATCGCCATGGCGCCCTACACCCCCCACATCGCGGAAGAGGTTTACAGGCACATGGGCGGAACCCTGCTCACCATCCACATGGAGGACTGGCCAAAGTGCGACGAATCCCTCATCAGGGAGGACATCGAGCATAACATGTCCGTCATCCAGGAACTTGTCGAGACCATCGCCACCGAGAGGGCGAAGATGGGATCCAAGCTCAGGTGGCCTCTGAAGCAGGTGTACGTCTGCGGAAAGGATGCCGTCGCCAACGATGCGGTACGCATGTTCGAGGACGTTCTGAAGCAGCAGGGTAACATCAAAGAGATTGTGTACATCCAGTCCGACAGGATGCCCAGGGACAAGGAGCCCTGCGACTACAGCGACGGACAGATCGTCATCGACTTCGATGTGACGCCCGAGATCGAGGCGGAGGGTTACGCAAGGGAGCTCATCCGCAGGATCCAGCAGATGCGTAAGGACATGAAACTCAACGTCGAACAGTACATCGACATAGAGGTGGGTGCGGAAGAGTACCTCAACAGACTCTTCTCCACCTGGAAGGACTTCATCTCCGGAGAGGTCAGGGCCAAGAGCATCGTCCTGTCCGATTCCCTGGAAGGGGACGGCGCCAAGGTCTGGGACATCACCGGAAAGGATGTGACCATCAGGGTCACCCCGCTCTGAGTCAAACCATATTTCGGGAGGGGTCTCCCCTCCCCTACATTATTGACCCCCAGGGGTCTAACGTACGGACATTCTGTCCCTCTGGGGACAATGCGAGGGATTGTTTTAAGTCGTGAAAGGGCCGTTCGCTTATCGTGGCAATCAACTCGTCGTGTCCGGAAGATAGGATGAGCGTGGCCGCCGCTATGGATGTGGCCGCGATCATGGAACAGTATGAGAGCCGTCCAGAGGGCCATTTCAACGAGGAGATCACCACCTCCCGTATCAAATACGGAAGGAACGAAATCTCCAACAACAACAAGTACGCCACCCTCAAGAGACTTTACCGCTCTTTCATGAACATATTTATCATAACACTCGGAATCATCGATATCTTGTGGATGGTCCTGGATCCAGACATCATCTACTTCGTGATCCTGACCACCCTGATCCTCGTCAGCGGTTCCGTCACCTTCATCCAGGAGACCCGCAGCAGCAAGGCGGCCGCCAAACTGATGAGCATGGTGACCACCATCATCACGGTACGCCGTGAGGATGCCGAGATCGAGATCGACTCCAAGGAGCTTGTGGTCGGAGATATCATCATACTCGATACCGGAGACATGGTCCCCGCGGATGTGAGGATCATCAGTTCCAACCACCTCCAGGTCGACCAGTCCGCGCTCACCGGAGAATCCGGAGGCGTGAGGAAGATCGCGGACAAGGACGAGACCGAGAATAATGTCCTCGGACACAACAACCTGGCCTTCATGGGATCCAGCGTCATCGGCGGTTCCGCCGAGGCGATAGTCATAGCGGTCGGAGACGACACCATCTTCGGATCAATGGCAGAGAAACTCACCCGCAAGAAGGCCCCCACCACCTACGACAAGGGAAGCAAATCCATCGTCAGCGTACTTCTGAGGATCATGTACCTGATGGTGCCTCCGGTCTTCCTGATCATGCTGATCAGGGACTACATGACCTACGGCACACTCTCCATCGAAGGGACCCTCAGTGCGGTAACGTTCGCACTGACCCTCGCGATCGGACTCATGCCCGAGATGCTGGCAACGATAGTGTCCGCCAACCTGGCGAAGGGTGCCATCGATATGTCGAAGAACAAGGTCATCGTGAAGGATGTCACATCCATCCAGAACTTCGGTGCGATGGATGTCCTCTGTTCCGACAAGACCGGTACACTCACGCAGAACCGTATCTCCGTGCACGACTGCAACGACATCTACGGCAACCCGAGAGGTTCCGTGGAACTCATGGCCTGCCTCAACGCCCGCTATCTCAAATCCGCCACCAATCAGATCGACTGGGCACTCGACGAGTATGCCGAAGAGTACGAACTGGGGGAGAAGCTGGATGCGTACGAGTACGTCGGGGACATCCCGTTCGACTTCAACAGGAGAAGGGCTACGGTCATCGTCAAACAGGACGACGACATCGACATCATGATCTCCAAGGGTGCCATGCCCGAGATCCTCTCCATCTCATCCGGATACCTGGATGCGGAAGGTAACATCACACCTCTCGACAGCAAGATCGTCAACGAGATGCTCGGACTGGTCGAATGGTACAGCGGAAAGGGAATGCGTGTCCTGGGAGTGTCCCACAAGTACATCCCCCACGGTAAGACCGAATTCTCCAGCGAGGACGAATCCGATCTGATCGTCGCCGGATTCGTCGTGTTCAGCGACCCCGTCAAACCCTCCGCCAAGAACGCGATAGAGGACATGAAGGAATACGGCATCGCCGTGAAGGTCCTCACCGGGGACAACGAATACGTTTCCAAGAACGTCTGCGAACAGATAGGTATCGACGCGGACAACTTCGTTGTCGGAACACAGATCGATGCCATGAGTGACAGCGAGCTCAGGAATGTCGTGGAGAACACGAACATCTTCGCCAGACTCAGCCCCGACAACAAATCCAGAATCGTACAGGCGCTCAAATCCAACGGGCACACCGTGGGACTCATGGGTGACGGGATCAACGACGTCATAGCCATGAAGAACGCGGATGTCAGCATATCCGTGGACACGGGTACCGATATCGCGAAGGAGACCGCGAGCATGATCCTCCTCGAGAAGGATCTCGGTATCCTGAAGACCGGTGCCATCGAGGGAAGGAAGGTCTATGTCAACTCCATCAAGTACGTGAAGATGATCGGTTCGATCAACTTCGGATACATGTTCTCGCTCATCCTGGGAACCCTGTTCTTCAACTTCGAACCCATGGGCGGAGTGATGATCCTCATCTTCAACCTCATCAACGACTTCGCATGCATCTTCATCTGCTGGGACAAGGTGGATGACGAGTTCGTCAAGGAACCGCGTAAATGGGACGCCCCGAATCTCAAGTCGGTCATGTTCAGGTACGGCCCCATGTGCGTCGTGACGGACCTCATGTCATGGGCGTTCTTCATCTGGGTCGTCCTACCCACGATAGCAGTGACCATACCCGGATCCGTCGTCGCGGAGTTCCCCGCACTGGCTGGAGTGACCAATGCTTCGCAGGCGGTGCTCAGTGGTGCACCTCTCAGCGATGTGGACGAGCTCCTTCCGATCGCGGTCCTGTTCCAGTCCCTCTGGTGCATAGAGCAGTATTGGATGCAGGTGTGGTCCATCCACATCGTACGTACCAACAAGCTGCCGTTCTTCCAGGCATGGTCCTCCAAGATCCTGGTGGCGACCACGATCATAGCATTGACCGTCGGTACATGCCTGCCGTTCACCGGACCCCTCTGGGAAGCGATATCCTCATGCACCGACCTCATAGCTGTACCTCTGTGGGCGCTGCTGTGGATGCCGTTCATCGGTGCGGTCTACTTCTTCGGATCACACATGATCAAGAGGAGGATGCTGAGGACGCACGGCTACTTCGCATGTTGAAGGAGGGGCACGGCCCCTCCGGAAAAACATCTTTTTCAGATTCTATATCAATGATCCGACACCAGATGCATGATGATCAGATTGGCGAT
>JAEDGA010000076.1 GCA_016297775.1 Candidatus Methanomethylophilaceae archaeon | reverse complement strand
CAATCCTTCGTCGGACATCCCAACTATCGACAATGTCACCGACGGAAGGGAGATTACCGCATACTTCAATGGCTCGATCATCGGATCCGCTACATCGGATGACAACGGAATCTTCGTTCTCACAGTACCCGATTCCCCCGACGTGTCCTATCGCTTCGGCGATCTTTCGGTAGTTCCCATCGAGGTATCGACCGGACCCTACACAGGTTACGAATCCATCAATCTGAAGGACGTCATCGAACCGATTGGACAGAAGAGAGTCACCGTTACCATACGCTACATTGCCACATCGAGCATACAGAACACGGATCTCCCGACCAATGTGGACATCCTCAACAGCCCCATGATGATGGTGTGGGATGTGGGCTCCACGCAGGACCTCAGCGCACCTGTGCTCAGCGGATTCTTGTTCTCTGGATGGTTCCTCAACGGTGAGGCGATGTCCGGTACGCGTAACCCTAACCTTTGCAGCATCGTCGTGACCGAATCTCTTGAAGGTGCGGTGTTGACAGCATCCTATTCCGCGCAGACGCCCGAGCCTCCGAAGGAGAACATCGGTACGACAGTATCCATCGGTATGGTCTCCGTTACGATAGCGATACTTTCATTGATCTATGTAATCCTGCAGGTCAGGAGGTACTGAAACCCTTTACCAAAGGTTCTAGACGATAGAGGTATGAAAATGAAGATAATCGGTTCAAGTAAGATCGATGATTACAAGAAGACCGTGTTGGAGGACTCCGTCCTCAGGGCCATAAACGCAAAGCCCGGAGACAGCGTCCTCTTTTACAAGAAGCAGAACGACAGTAATGTTTGCATCTACAGGGCGGAGGGTGCCCAGATTAGCAACGAGACCGATACCCCCATGAGGAATCACCTCAGGGGAGCATTCGATAGGCTCAGGACGATCCTCCTCGCCACAGCGGTTATGTCCGTACTGTCCCTGTTTGTGATCGCATTGAACTTCGGTTCCATCTCTGTTGCATGGTTCGCAGTCGGTCTGATCGCATCCATACTCGCGATTGCAGGTGCAGTCGCCTCGATATACATTTCTCAGTCCGTCGATCCCGCATTCGATTCTCAGGAGCTTGTGACCGTCGGTGGACCCTACTCCCAGAACAGGCTTACCGGTCTTTCCAGGCTCACTTCCGACGGTTACGTCGTTTCAGGAGATCTTTATATCAACACCCTATTCGGAGCAAGTCCCTCCGCAGTGGATGTGGAGATCTCCCTCGATGGATACGAGACCTTCAAGGCACTCGTCAAGTGTACCAAGAGTGTCCCCGGATACAGCCTCTACAAGGTACGTTTCAAGGAGGACACACCCGTCCCGGGCAGTTTCGTTGTCAAGACTACCTACTGCTACTCCGGAAAGACCGTTACCGTGTACTCCACCTTCATCATGGAGGTCTACGAGGAGTCCAAGGAGATCAAGGTCATCGAAGGAAAGGTGGATGCGAAACTGGAGTTCGACGAGAAGATCTTCAACAGCACCGAGTTCGACGACATCCTGTTCAACCCTTCTGACGACAACTGAGGCGTGTGAAGATGAACATCTCCAACAATCTGCTGCTGTACGGTCCGCCAGGTACTGGTAAGACATACAACACGGTGAACTATGCAGTCTCTATCGTTGAGAACCGCCCGTTGGAGGACGTGGTGGCAGAGGGATACTCTCTCGCGTTGGAGAAGTACGATAAGTACACCAAGATGGGTAGGATCGCCTTCATGACATTCCATCAGTCCCTGAGCTACGATGATTTCATCGAGGGTATCAGGCCTGAGGTAACCGAGGACGGTTCGCTCATCTACGTACCTACGCCTGGTGCGTTCTACAATTTCTGCAGGAATGCGGACCATCCCAAAATTCTGGAAGGGGCGGTGCCGGATGTCCTTCGCGGATTGTCGGACAACAGCCACATCTATGCCGTCAAGGGTGATGAATCCACCATACACGTTCCTGAGGGGACCAAGGAGGGCGATGTCCTCGTATCAATGGTTTCCAAGAACACCGCCGACAGGGTCGGATTGGTCAAATCCGTGACGGATGGAGACGTATCCGTGGAGTGGGTATCGTTGTCCCAGCCACAGGTGAAGGTCACCAAGCTTCCGGACAAACCCTTCCCATGCAGGATCATCGCACCCACCAAGAAGTACGTTTACGGATTGGTCAACGCGGGACTGCAGAAGGATGAGGGTAACTGTGTCTTCATCATCGATGAGATCAACAGAGGTAACATCTCCAGGATCTTCGGAGAACTGATCACACTTCTGGAATCATCCAGAAGGAAGGGTCAGCCCGAGTGTCTTGAGGTATATCTTGCTCAGATGAAGGTCATGTTCTCGGTACCCGATAACGTGTTCGTGCTCGGTACGATGAACACCGCGGACAGGTCACTCACCGCATTGGATACCGCGTTGAGAAGAAGGTTCGAGTTCATCGAGATGATGCCCGATCCGAATGTCCTCAGAGGAAGGAAGATCGCAGATATCGATCTCTCCAAATTGCTGGCCACGATCAACAACCGTATCGAGATCCTGTATGATAGGGAGCACATGATGGGTCATGCGTATTTCATCAGCGTGCGTACGCTGGACGATCTCGCGCAGTGTTTCATCAACAAGGTCATCCCCCTGATGCAGGAGTATTTCTTCGACGATTATGAGAAGATTTGCTGGGTTCTCGGAAGGGCCAGCGATCCGAGGAAATGTGATTTCATCTCCACCAGGAAGAGGAATAGTTTCCAGATCAAGTTCAACCTGCCGGATGTCTACGATATCGTAACGGATTACCGTGTTTTCATGAATCCGGAGACGTACATCCAGATCTACAAAGGTGCCGATATATGATTAACAGGATACAGATCAAGGAGGCACAATCCGTGCTCATGGAGGAGTCTTGCGCGTTGCAGGCAGAGTCCATGATCGCCCTCATGGAGGGTGAACCGCTCCTTGGTCTGGTATCCTCGCCCGGCGGCAAACGTCTTTCAGCCAACGATTGTATCGGACAGGTCTATTTCAAAGATGGTACCACAGTGGATATCGTTCCCGACATATCGGATATCAGGAGCGATGACGGCTCATCCAAGATGTTGATGGAGATGCTCTATTCGACGTTCGGGATGACCACTCGCGGTTCCATCGCCGGGGATCTGTTCGAATTCTTCGTCCGTATGTTCATCGATTCCATATCCATGCTGATGGTCAGGGGACTCAGGTCCAAGTACCATCTGGTATCGGGTAACGAGAAGGCTTTCAAAGGAAGGATCGTGTTCAACGAACACATCCGTCAGAACTACATCCACAAGGAAAGGATCTATGTGGAGTATGAGAGCTACACACAGAACAGGCCGGAGAACAGACTGATAAAGTCCACATTGGAGGCCCTGCTCAGGAAATCCACGGACAGTCAGAACATAAAGGGTCTGAAGACCCTTGTGATGGGTATGGAGGAGATCCCGTCATCCTCGGATGTGGACAAGGATCTCAGCATGGTCATCATCGACAGGAACATGGTCGATTACACATCGCCCATGCTCTGGTGCAACATTTTCTTGAAAGGTATGGGATTGGCCGGAGCCAGCAAGGATAATCTGGCCTACGCTCTTCTGATAAGGACACGTTCGCTCTTCGGAGCGTACGTGGCAAAGATGTCCAGTACAGACCGCGCGGACGGAGTGTTCCAGATCGGTTGTGCCGCGGACATCAGGAACGACGGGGATTCCAAGGGGGTCTCCGTGATATTGATCGATTTAGATTGGAGTTTCTACGACAGGATAAGGGATCAGACCATCCTCGATGCGGAATCGCTTTTCATGAGCGCACCGGGGTATAGAGTGATCCCTTACAACCGTAGGGATAGACTCAGGTCCATGGCAGGCAGCTACCTGTCGGACGTATTGGTTTGAAAAAGAGGGAATATTATGGAAAAATCAGTGTTTGGCAGTGTACGCGGTCTGATGATCGC
>JAEDGA010000015.1 GCA_016297775.1 Candidatus Methanomethylophilaceae archaeon | reverse complement strand
TGGAGAAGTCTCCGGTCTTGGCACATTCCACCAGGACCTTTCCTGCGTACATTCCGGTCCTGCATGCGTGGCAGATTCCTCCTCCGGTGATGGGGTCGATGACCCTAGCGGCATCTCCGACGAGGATGATGTTGTCCGCGACGGTCTCGTCCAGTCCGGGGCAGGTGGAGACGAATCCTCCCACGACCTCCACGATGGAACCCTTGGCGAGTCCGGGGGTCTTGGCGATGTACCTGTCGAGGTAGTACTTGGCATCCGCCTTTCCGGTGCACTTGGAACCCATGATTCCGATACCGACGTTGGCCACGTGCTCTCCCTTGGGGAAGACCCAGACGTATCCTCCGGGGGCATCCCCTCCGATGATGAAGTCGCAGTAGTCCGCCTCGATGTCGATGTTGGTCATCCTGTACTGTATGCAGGAATCGATGTCGGTGAGCTTGCAGTTGGTGTCCATTCCGGCCCACCTTCCGACCTGGGACTCGTAACCGTCCGCGGCGACGATGCACTTGGCGTAGACCTCGAACTCCTCGCCCATCATGTTACCCCTGACACCGACCAGTTTGTCACCGTCCTTGATGACTCCGGTCACACCGGCGCGCATGAGGATCTTCGCACCGGCCTCTGCGGCCTTGGCTGCGAGTGCTTTGTCGAAGAGGTGCCTCTCCAGCACGTAACCGACCTCGGATCCGGCCTTGCTCTCGTCCAGCTGGAACTTGTATCCGCTGGGGGATCTGATGATCGCACCCTTCATGTCGGAGCAGATCCATGCCGGATCGGGTTCGATGCCGACCTCGGCGAGCCACTTCTTGGCGACTCCCTCGGCACACCTCAGGGGAGCACCGATCTCCGCCTTCTTCTCCAGCAGGAGGACGTTCAGTCCGCCCTCGGCCGCGTACCTGGCGGCCATGCTGCCCCCGGGTCCCGCACCGACCACGACCACATCGCAATCGTACCTGGTGACCATTTTCAGGCCTCCTTGGAGAGTGCCGCCACGGGACAGAGCTTGATGCATCTTCCGCATCCGTTGCACAGACCGTCGTCGAACTCGAGGATGTAGTCGTTCAGATAGATGGCGTTCTGCGGACAGGAGCCGACGCATCCTCCGCAGTGCAGACACTTGTGATAGTCAACCTTCATTTGAATCACCTTCAAAGATCGGGCCTCTGATCCTCGGGAACGATGAGGGCGTTCTCCAGGTCCTTGGCCTCCTTCTTGTGCTTCTCCTTCCACTCCGCGAGCGGGACGGAATATTTGGATTCGACCTCCTGACGGTACTCGGGTCCCGAATTGTATGCACAGAACGGGATGACGCGGAGATCCGGCGTGGCATAGTGGATCGCACAGCGCTCGACCCTCTGGAGGTCGTAGTTGTACGAATCCTGGAAATGCATTCCTCCGATGAACATGGTCTTCCAAGAGAACGCGGCGAGGGTCTTCTTGGATTTGTCGCTGAGGAGGCTCTTGATCAAATTCTTGAGGTCCTTCTTGGTCATTCCGTCGGGAAGTCCGGACTCGATGACGCATGAATCGATGAGCTTCAGTGCCTTGAGGGCGTAGAGCTTCTTGAAGTGGGCCTTCTCGACCTTGTTGGCCAGCTCGTCCATGCCGTGGTAGAACTTGTCCACGTCGATGAACTTCGGGATGGGTGTGATCTTTCCGTCGTCGCCCTTGTACAGGTATGTTGCGATACCGCAGTGGGGGTGGACGGTGAAGGTGGCCTTGTTGCTTCCCATGATCTGGGACGCGAAGTTGGAGATGGGTGCCACGATGGGTACGGGCCACCAGTCGTCCTTGTCGGTCCATCCGGTCTGTTCGTTGAACTCCCTGACGAGATCGGGAACGGTGAACCTCCCCTTCTCCAGCTCCTCGTTGGTGACCCTTCCGGTGAAGGCGACGGGCTGGTAGTTGACTCCCCTGACGACATCCGCGTTCTCGAATGCGAACCTGACGATGTCACCGATCTGCTTGTCGTTCATTCCCTTAACGACGGTGGGGACGAGCACCACCGAGGGGTGCTTGGGCAGGGACCTGAGGTTCTCGAGGACCTGCTTCTTCACGTGGAACATCTTCCTGGCCCTGGCCTGGATGTACACATCGTCGGATACACCGTCGAACGAAAGATACAGGGTGTTGATACCTGCCTCCACGGCCTTCTTGCAGAACTCGATGTCCCTGAACTCCAGACCGTTGGTGGCGACCTGGATCTGTGCGAATCCCAGCTCCTTGGCCTTCTTGATGATGTCGAAGAAACGGGGGTGGATGGTGGGCTCCCCGCCGGAGAACTGTACCGCGGGGCACTTCACAGGCTTCTGGTTCCTGAGCATCTCCAGCATCCTGACCACTGTATCGTAGTCAGGCTCGTACACGTATCCAGCGGAGTTGGCCTCCGCGAAACAGATGGGACAGGTCATGTTGCATCTGTTGGTGAGATCGATGTTGCACAGGATCGTACTGGTCTTCAACCTGAGGTTCTTCTGACCGACCATGATCTGCACGTTGTCATCGTCGGATGTGGTATCATCCTCGTTGACGACACCGATACCGTCCATCCCGTACTTCTCGGCTCTGAGGTAGAACTCGGTATCGGACCAGATCAGACTGTCGAATTCACCGTGCTCGGGACAGGTCTTCTTCGCGAATACCTTACCGTCCTTATCGTAGATCTCGGTCTCGAGGACCTTGCCGCACTCGGGGCAGATCGATTCTGTCTTCCTAGGAAGACCTTTCTGAAGAGCATATTTCTGTGCTGTTGCTGGCATCTTCTTGTCCCTTCCTGATGTCGGCTCAATTCCCTATAATAATATAAATGGTTGGATAGAACGGGACCGTACACGGTTAACATGCTACGGTTAACTCCTCCTTTATATCCCATATCCGGGCGGATATGTGTTCATGATTGGAACGAGAGACTCCCGCAGGGACAGGAGGGGCAACATGCCCATGGCCATGATCGCAGTGGCACTTCTGGTCACGGGTTCATTCTTCTGCGTGATCAACAAGAGCATAGAATCCTCCACCGACAACAGCGAGTCCCTTGAGATGGAGTTCGCATCCATCGACGAGGTCTCCGATTCCGCCGTACTCGGTATCGAGACGGCATTGGGGAACATCATCACCGACATAAGCACCTCCTGTACCGGCAACCTCTTCGAGAGATCCGAGATCTTCAAGAGGAGGGTGGCTTCGATGTTCTCCTCCGAATACCCCTCCTTCGAGAGGGGTGTGAGGACTGAAATACTGTCCCACGACATCTCCCTCAGACTGGAATCCCTCAGGGTCGGCACCGGTTTCGACGTCCCCGGAAGCTCCGCATCCACCTTCCTCCGTGCCTACGGTACGGTCTCGCTCTCGTTCACATCGGAGACCGGAAGCAGCACCAGGACCGTGGAGGTATCCGCGGACGCCACATCCTGCCTCCCCCTCGTCGTGGAGAATGCCAGCAGGTTCGAGCTCTCGACCGACGGTGACGCATCCGCACTCACACAGATGATAGAGTACCAGCTCACCGCCATCGCCCAGTCCAGGATCCTCGCCGGATACGGGATGATGTCCGAGGGCGGCGCCGGAGGTACGCGTTCCATAATCACCGAGGATGATGTCAGGACGGCATTCAGGAACGCGTTGGACATCCTGGAGATAATGTGCTTCCGTGCATGCGAGGACGGGGATGACATCCTCGGGAAGGATAAGGTGGACCTTGCGGAACTCGTATCCGTCAGGGACGGGAACATAGTCATCGACCTCGGTGCGTTCTACGGACAGGCCATCATGGCCAACATGGACAGATACGTGACACAGTGGCTGGATTACATAGGCGCCAACATGGTCCTCGACCTCGCAGACAGCATTGAGGACCGCGCCAGGAACATCCTCAACACGGTCATCGGTTTCATCATATCCAGGGACATAGACGCGGACAACGTGAAGAACCACATCCGCACCAGCATGAGGAACATCGGTGCCGAGAACCTCCTGATCCTCGGATTCGAGGACGTGGAACCCTTCGTCATTCCCGGAACATGCTTCGATATCGATGTGGACATGGAAAAGTTCGATTCCATCACCGAACCCTTCGAAGAAGACATCAGCAGATCGAAACTGGATCTGCTCTCCTGGGACGGATGGGGTTCATTCTACAGGACATACAACGACAGCAGGAACCAATTCAAAGAATCGCTGTACCAGATCCTCAACTCCATCGCATACGGCATCCGCGGGAAATGCGACGTGTCCGTCCCTGTGGACTGCTTCGACGGAGAGGGTTTCTCCGATTCCCTCAGTAAGGCGATGGATGCAGCCATCGAGAAGAGCGGAAAGAGCTTCGTGAGCGTCTTCGACACAATGGTCAGATCGGTTACCATCAACGACCCCCTCATGTGCGCAGTGTACCAGTGCATAAGGAACAACGGTAACGACGTGTTCGGGGCGGACAGGATGTTCGAAGACATCATCAAAAACATCGCCCTCACCTACTACGCCAATCTGGTACATGTCGGGGAATATGACCTGGATTCCATCACCGAATATGTCAGGGACCTCGATGTGATCGATGATATCAGAAAAACGATCTACGGCAAGGTGAACGACAGGGTGAGACAGCTCTCCGTCATGGAGACCGTCTCCGGGACCAGGACCGACATCCTGACGAATGCCATGTCCGCCACCGTCTCCAAGGTCATCGGCATCTTCGGTCTCGATTCCGGGATCAGGGACACCATGAAAGGCATCTGCGGCGACATCATCAAGGTGATGGAGAAGGACCCCTGCTTCGGGGTCTGTGACATCCCCTCCGAGGATTCGTTCACCCTGGTGGACGGCGACGGTAATGTCAGGAACGAGAGGATGACCGTCTCCGATGTCTGCGACATCGACATCGAACTCGTCAGCCCCATAGAGAACAGGGCCAAGAACACCCACTACGTCGGATTCGAGATGTGGACCGAGGCCGCATACTCCGCCATATACACAGTACGCATCAGCGGGGACGTCGGATTCGAGGTCAGGTCCGGTAACAAGGTCCTGGAGTCCCTGGGAGCATACGATTCGTCCTACAGCGGCAGCATAACGATAGACACCGAGATGGACATCCCCTGCGTATCCGGATGGAAGCTCAAAGGTACCGAATACAATGCCAGCAACACCCTGATCGGGGATGCGTTCACACACCTCATGAAAGCGCTGGAACCCTTCCTCGACGACCTCATGAACGTCCTCAAGGCCATGAGGGAGTTGGAGAGGATCTGCAGCTCCGTCATGATCGAGTTCGGAAACGAGATCAACAGGATGATGACCGAGATCTACGAGACCGTCCGCGTTCCCCTCGAAATCCTCCAGTCCGCGTTCCGCGAGTACTTCGGGGAGATCATGGAAGCGGTCGGAATAATGGACCTCGACATCAAACTTGGATCCCAGACCCTGTTCCTCGACATCTTCGGTACCAAGGTCAGAATCGACACCAACCTCAGATCCCTCACCAAGAACACCAAGGACATCGTCAAGGTGACCGTATCCAAGGACATGGGAGGGAACATCACCGCATTCGCCTCCTGTACCGTCAAGCACAACCTCTCCAAGGATTACTACGCGATCGTCGAAGGAGGTGCGGAAGGTAAGGACTGGAACGTGAAAGCGATCTTCGACCCCCTCCTCGCCAGCAGATCCTACTACGTTGGTATCGAGGGGAAGATCAGGGACATCAGCTTCCACGGTACCGTTCCCGAACTGGTACAGTACAAGAAGACCCAGCTGTCGGTGTCCGAGATCCCCGGCGTGGGAGACGTACTGTCCAACATCCCGACCCCCATCCCCGGTGTCAAATGCGCCCTCGATGCGGGGATATACGTGAAGCACGCGCTCCCTATCAGGGAAGGCATCCTGATCAACGAGGTGGAACTGAATCCTGCTGGGGACGACAGGGGGAAGGAATGGGTGGAGATCTTCAACAACACCGATGAGGAGATCAACCTAGAAGGTTACACCCTCGTTCCCGCATCAGGAGACAGCAAATCCGTCAGCATCACCGGTGTCAGGATCCCCGCCAAGGGTATGGCGGTGATCACCTTCGACAAGCAGACACTCAACAACAGCGCCAGCAAAGGCAACCGCGGGGAGATGCTCACACTCTACGACACCTACGGGAACATCGTGGACAAGACCGCCTGGCTCACCGATACCGAGAACAACGACATGACCAACCAGCGCGTGTCCGACGGATTCGACGAGTGGGGATTCAACGTAGGTTCTCCGGGATCCAAGAACGGGAACAACATCCCCGGAGGGGCGTTCACCAAGGCCGCTATGCTCAGGTATGCGGAGGACGCCGTGGTGGAGATAATCGACGACATGGGCGGAAGGATCACCGACGTGGACAGCCTCATGGTGTTCGTCCAGAGAGTCATAGCCAGGATGATCGAGAAGTTCATCGACACCATCGCGGACGCACTGATAGAGGCATACGTGTTCGTCGAGGTGGAACTGACCGATTACGCGGAGACCGACCACAAAGGATTCAGGATCATGCTGGGTCTCGATTCCGAGATCGTCAGGGACACTCTCATGTACATCGCATCCATGATCCCCGTCATCGGGGAGCACATCGCCTGTCCCGAGGGAATGAGTGCGGAGAGGATCGTCATGGACGACGTGTACCTCAGGACCGTCGTATACACGGCCATATCCGCCCCCGGATTCGCGAAGGATTACATCGACGGCATGAAGGTCGAGGCGGGTCTTTCCGTCAAGGTGAATCTGTCCGCACTGTCCGAGATCTTCGGCGAGAGCGGTGGCAAGTGGAGCGCGGAGGCAGGTATCGTCCTGGAGGACTTCCCCACCAATGCCGTCCCGAAGTGTTTCGAGCCCAACATAAGCTACGATTCCGACCTCTGGCTCTTCAGGATGACATTCTCCGAGGCGTGATACGGCAGTGGTATGTTTTATCTATATGCGCGCGATGTTAGAGACATGGCCGAGAAGACTTACAGAATCCCGACGGTACTTTCGTCCGACGAACTGTTGGACAAGGCATTCCACAGAGCATCCAAGATAACGATTTCTGGAGCGAATGCTCTGGATTCGGTGAAGAAGACCACTCTGGCCAAGGTCTCCGCCGCAGGGGACATAATCAAGGACACGCTGAACGGATACGTCGACAAGTTCCCCAGGATCGAGAAGGAGGAGGACTTCCTCCCCGAGCTCGTGGACCTGGTCATCGGACTCGACCCTTACAAGAAATCCCTCGGTGCGGTCAAATGGGCGGCCAACCGTACCGACAAGCTCACCACCGAATCCCTGAGGAACATCAGGCGCAGCAAGGATCCGGAGATCATCAAAGGCGTCAGGACACAGTTCTACGGACGCATATCGTCGCTGATGAAGCAGATCTCCAAGGACCTCCTGTTCCTCCAGGACTGCAAGAACAAGTTCAGGAACCTCCCCTCCATAGAATCCGACATCCCCACCGTGGTGGTGGCCGGATTCCCCAACGTCGGTAAGAGCAACCTCGTCACCGAACTCTCCACCGCCGCTCCCGAGATAGCCCCGTACCCTTTCACCACCAAGGGCATCATCGTAGGGCACATCGAGGACGAATGGAGGAAATACCAGATCATCGACACTCCCGGACTCCTCGACAGGGAGCTGTCCGAACGCAACGATATCGAGAAACAGGCGGTACTGGCACTCAAATATCTGACCCACGTGATGCTGATCGTAATCGATCCGTCCGAGACCTGCGGATACAGCATGGAGAAGCAGACCGCACTGATGGAATCCCTCCAAAAAGGATTCGAGGGCGTACCCATCATCGTCGCCGAGAGCAAATGCGACATCATGAAGACCGGCAACCCCGACAGGATATGCTTCTCCGCACAGTCCGGAGAGAACATGGAGGGGCTGCGCACGGCAGTGGTGACCGAGCTCAGGAAGATCAGGCTCCAGCAGGAAGACGAGGAAGAAGATGCCTGAGCTGGTATACAGCGAGGAGATGGGCGAGTACTTCAGGAAGCTCGCCGAAGACAACGAGAGATGTTACGACATCGCCCGCAAGGCCAGGCGCATGGGCAGGGACCCCGAGAACAAGGTGGAGGTCCCCCAGGCGGAGGATCTGGCATCCAGGGTGGAGAAGCTTCTGAAGGATTACGATGTCAAAGGCATAGCCGAGACCATCAGGAAGCTCACTGACAAGTACAAGAACAGGGAGCTGGTGTCACTCTATGTCGCCAAGGAGATGGCCAAGAGGGACATGGGCAGCAAGGAGAAGTCCCTGGATACCGCCATCCGTGCGGGTCTCGCCGTCCTCACCGAGGGTATCCTCGTCGCACCCCTGGAGGGTCTTGCGGACACCAAGATCGGTATAAACGACGACGGCACCGAGTTCGTGGACCTTGTGTTCGCGGGACCGATCCGTGCCGCTGGAGGTACCGCACAGGCAATGAGCGTCCTTCTTGCGGACGTCGTCAGGACCGAGATCGGTATCGGGGAATACAAACCGACCGAGGCCGAGGTTGACAGATTCATCGAAGAGATCCCTCTGTACAAGATGTGCCAACACATCCAGTACTCCCCGTCCGCCGAGGAGATCAAACTGATCGTGGGAAGATGCCCCATCATGATCGACGGAGAGGGTACGGAGAAGATGGAACTCTCCGGATTCAGGGACCTGCCCCGTATCAAGACCAACCAGGTCAGGGGCGGTGCGTGTCTGGTCGTCGCCGAAGGTATGTGTCAAAAGGCCAGCAAGCTGCAGAAGCACGTCAAGAAGCTGGGTCTGAAGGGTTGGGAGTTCATGGACGAATATCTTTCCATGAAGGGTGCCGCCGTCGCTACGGATTCCGGACCCAGATCGGTACACCCTTCGGAGAAGTACCTCAAGGACATCGTCGCGGGAAGACCGATCTTCGGACACCCCAGCCGTGTGGGCGGATTCAGACTCAGATACGGACGTGCCAGGACCGCGGGTCTCGCATCCCTGGCGTTCTGTCCCGCAAGCATGTACATAATGGACGAGTTCCCCGCGTTGGGTACACAGCTGAAGATCGAAAGACCCGGGAAGGCATGCGTCGTGACACCCTGCGACGAACTGGACGGCCCGATAGCCGTACTGAACAACGGGGACCTGGTCCAGTGCCAGACATCCGACGAAGCAAGAACCGTAAGGTCGGACGTGTTCGAGATCACCGACAACGGGGAGGTACTCGTACCGTTCGGAGAATTCTGCGAGAACAACCACTTCCTCATCCCCAGCGGATATCCGATCGAATGGCATGTGCAGGAGATTGAGGATGCGCTCAAACCTCTGCCGGAGGATTGGCATCCCGTTGATCCTACAGCATCCGCCGACAGGGATACGGCGTATTCTCTGAAGATGCGTCTTTTGAAGGAAGGAACATGCAGGGACGGTTTCGTACGCATACCCGTATGCGACGACGTCACCGTACTGGAGAGCATCGGTGCACCGTACACGTTGGATGACGGGAACATAATACTGGACAAGGATGCCACCGAGACCGTCCTTCTGGATCTCATGATAGTGCACGACGGGGACGGACTCGTACGTCTGGAGTGGACGCCTCCGGCCGACGTACTGGATTGGAACGCACTCGGCGAACCTGTGAAACAGGACATACGCGGACGCATACTGATCGGTTCGATACCCTGCATGAAAGGTACGCTCCACACGCTGAAGAACGACGTGCCTACGCTGTCGCTCATCGGTGCGGAATTCACCGAGAACGAGAACAAGGTGTCCCTCAAAGAAGAGACCACCAAGAGATTGCTTTCCGATCTGGGTCTGTCCATGGACGGAGAGAACGTATCGGAATCGTCCGAACCCCCGACCGATCTCCTGGGATGGTCGAAGATAGGACCTTCCGTCAAGGAGGCATGGACCGAATCGATAACGACCGGCAGGGACATAATCTATTCCAACGGGACACTATCGTTCCCGCTGTCGTACGGAAGACAGCTGGACATCATCGGTATGGAATACATGGAGATCGAGGGATCCCTGCGTCTCAGCGTCAACAACACCGTAACATTGCTCTCCGATCTGAAACTGAAATACGACGATACGGAAGAGAGACTGGTGAGATATGAGGACAAACCACCGGACACCGTGTTCAAATGGGGAAAGGCCGGCAAGGCCAAGGACAAATGGGCCGACCGCATCATCTCCGGAAAGGACATGACACTGTCCGACGGGAGACTGATCATCCCCTCGTACACGGAGCGCACACTCTTCTCTCTGAAAGTCCCGTACATGACCGACAAGGGCGAATTGGGTATCGCATTCGAAGATGCCGATCCCCTGTTGGAAAACCTGGGTCTGTACCGTTACAAGAGATGGGTGAAACAGATCCTCCCGGATGATTGGGAACACCCCACATACGACAGGGCGAAGGAGATGTCGCGTACCTACGGCGTCCCGCTGCACCCCGACTACAACCTGTTCTGGAACGATGTCCCTCTCGGGGATCTCGTCTCCCTGAGAGGATTCATAGCAAGCGAGGGTCGTCTGGAGGACGGATGTCTCACGATGCCCCTGAACGAGGATGCCGCCATGTTGCTGAAGCTCGGTGTCGGTTTCACCTACGTGAGCGGCAACATACGCCTGGACACGGACAGCAGCAACAGATTGCTGAAGGACCTAGGCCTGTATTACGACGAGGACAAGGAAACGGTGGGCGATACCGGATCCATGCCTGAGGTATCGGTACTGTCGTGGTCATCCGTGCCGGATGGTATCAGAGACAGGATGCGCTCCGATATACTCTCCGAAAGAGCTACAGGGTTCCACCTCAAAGGAAAATTGGTGGTGATACCCTGCGGTTCCCAGAAGAAGACGTTGGAGACCCTGGGTGCGATACACAAGGTGAACGGAGGGATGCTCCGCATCGACGGAAGATACACCCTGCCGTTGATCGAATGTCTGGGTCTGTCCGCGGATGAAGACAGGATCGTAGCAAGCACGGAACTCTCCGGCGAAGACTCCCTGGGTGCTATCTCCAAAGCACTGGGTATAGAGGTACGCGCAAGGGCCATCTCACGCATAGGCATGAGGATGGGCAGGCCCGAGAAGGCCAAGGACAGAAAGGGTGCACCAGTACAGCACGGTATATTCGCAGTCACCAACGAGGTGAACAACAAGAAGGACATCATCGCCACCATCGATGATCTGAAGCGTGTATCCAGCAACGACAACAAGGACAAACTGATCTCGCCGGTGATGGGAAGAAGGTCCTGTCCTCAGTGCGGAGGCGTAACGTTCCGTACCTGGTGCAGGAACTGCGGTTCACACACCAACCCGGAGAAGATGAGCGACGTCAGGGACAAGATGAGCGTCGATATCATCCGCGAGATGGACGAGGCCGTCAAACTCCTGGGAGTACGCAGACCTCCGGAGGTCAAGGTGTTGGAAGCCCTGACATCCAAGGCCAAGGTACCCGAACCCATCGAGAAGGCCATACTCAGACAACTGTACGATCTTGGAGTGTACAAGGACGGTACCATCCGTTTCGATATGAGCGATATCCCCATCACGCACTTCCGTCCGAGAGAGGTAGGTATGAGCGTGGAACAGGCACACCAGCTCGGATACGTACATGATATGGACGGCGATCCGCTCACCGACATAGAGCAGATGTGCGAACTGAAGGTACAGGACGTCATCCCCAACATAGAATGCGGAAGATATCTGGTACAGATAGCAAAGTTCATGGACCATCTGCTGGAGAAGTTCTACAACCTCCCCAGATTCTACAACGTGGAGAAGCCGGAGGACCTGATAGGCCATCTGACCATCGGTCTCGCACCTCACACATCCGGAGGCATCCTGTGCCGTATAATCGGATACACCGAGGCGAGCGGATGCTACGCGCACCCGTTCTTCCACGCATCCAAGAGAAGGAACTGCGACGGTGACGAGGACTGTCTCATGCTACTCCTGGATGGTCTCATCAACTTCTCCAGAGCATACCTCCCGGACAGGAGGGGAGGACTCATGGATGCACCTTTGGTTCTGACCACCAGACTGGATCCCAACGAGATCGATAAGGAGGCCCAGAACGTGGACTGTCTCAGACGCTACCCCAAGGAGTTCTACGAGGCCGCCATGGAGCTAAAGGATGCCAAGGACGTGGAGAAGGTCATGGACCTCATCGCCGGTCGTATCGGTACCATATATCAGTACGAGGGACTCGGATTCACACTCAACACCAACGACATCAACGAAGGTCCCAAACACTCCGCGTACACGACATTGGAGACCATGAGGGACAAGATGGACGGTCAGCTCAGTCTTGGTAAGAAGATCCGTGCCGTGGACGAGAAGGATGTGGCCATCAGGGTCATCGACAAGCACTTCATGCCGGACATGATCGGAAACCTCAGAAGCTATTCCGCCCAGGGTGTACGCTGTGTCAAATGCGGTACCAAATACAGACGCATCCCCCTCACCGGAAGGTGCACCACGTGCAACAACGAACTCACGCTCACGGTGCACGAGGCGAGTGTCAGGAAGTATCTCGAAGTGTCCAAGAACATCTGCGAGAAGTACGACCTCCCACAGTATACCAGGGAGCGCATCATGATCCTGGAACTCAGTATGGATTCCCTGTTCAACAGCGACAAGGTCAAGAAGTGCACACTGTCCGACTTCTTCTGATCCATCCGCTACGATGCGGGAGTCATCATGTGAGTTTGGCGGAACGTCACCGTTCGAGGTGACCTCCGGGAACATAATACATCCCATCTAATGAAATAATAAAAGATAGGGGGTTACCCCCGAAATCGTTTCAAGCCTTTTCGGCGAACTCTGCGCTCTGGACGCGAAGCTCCTCTGCGAACGCCTTGGCGTTGTCGGCGAGGATCTCGGTCGCCTTGTCGAGCACCTGCTGCGCGGTCAGGGATCCGTCGGTCTCGAATTTGAACACGAAGTTCCTGTCATCGGACTCGACCCTGATGGCTCCCTTTCCGTTCTCCTTGCAAGCGTGACAGAAGATGCAGTCATCGGAACGTACGGGGTCGATCTTGCCGTCCACGACCTCGAACACGTGTCCGGGGCATCCCTTGAGCACATCCTTGATGACATCCTCGTCATCGATGTCGCGCTCCAGGGTCACCTTGGGGCGGTACTTGTAACCGACACCGTTGGCGACCTGCCACTTGACGTGGGTACTTGCGGTACCCATGACCGCATGAGCGTAGATGAGCACGGACTGACGGTCCGCCAGCTCCACGATGGGGATGTTCTCATCCTTCACCCTGAAGTCGGGGGAACCGAGAGGCTCCATGTCTCCGGAGTACACCGTACAGGGACCGCTCTTCTTCAGAAGGTACATGATCTCGCAGTTGGGACAGCCTTCGCCGCCGCATGCGCAGTCCTTCTGGTATCCGAAGAGGTCCAGGTCTGTGGGTATGGGGACCATACCAAGTCTGTGGGCAATGATCTCGTCAAACAGAGGGGTTACACTCTCGAACTCCTTTCCGTCCACGTCGATGGGACCGAGGTGGAACTCCACCTTGTCGATGGCCATCTTGGGGATATCGGAGAGCATGGTCCTCCTGAGGGCGTTAGCCTTGGAGGGCGTGGAGTTCTTGAGGATGAATTTGCACTTCCTCTCTGCCATCTCGAGTATCTCTATGTCCATGGTCAGACCTCCTCAGACCCTGCGTCCCCTGCGTCCGCCCTTCTTCTTGGTACCGTCGTGAGGTACGGGAGTCACATCCTCGATGCGACCGATCTTGAGTCCTGCCCTGGTGAGGGCACGGATGGCTGCCTGGGCTCCGGGTCCGGGGGAAGTGGATCTGTTTCCTCCGGGTGCGCGGACCCTGACGTGGATACCGACGAACTCCTTCTCCTTTGCAACATCGGCGACACGCTCTGCGGCCCTCTGAGCGGCGTAGGGCGAAGACTCGTCCTTTGCCTGCTTGACGACCATTCCTCCGGTCGCTTTGGTGATGGTCTCTGCACCGGTGATGTCGGTGAGAGTGATCATGATGTTGTTGTAACTGGCGTAGATGTTAGCGATTCCCCACTTAGGTGCTGCCATATTCACTCCTCCTGAGCGCCGTCGTCGGCGTTGTCATCAGCGACCTGTGCGGCCCTGGTTGCCTGGTTCATGGCGGCCTGCTCTGCAGAGATCCTCATCGGGTGCATCTCATCGGTGTAGGGGGATGCGGGGTTGAACTCGATGGTGGCCTCCTCGTTCCTGGTGACGATGTAACCGGGGACGGTGACCTTGTGGCCGTTCATGAAGATGTGTCCGTGGACGATCATCTGCCTTGCCTGTCCGATGGTGGAGGCAAGTCCCTTCTCGAATACGAGGGTCTGAAGCCTGCGTCCGAGGATGTTCTTCTCGGTGAGGGTCAGGATGTCGTTGAGGGTCGCTCCCTCGAGAGGAAGGACTCCGATGCGTCCGCACTTGTTGAGGAGCGCGTCTGCCTCCTTCTTGGCCTGTGCATCTCCTCCCCTGAGGAGTGCCTGAAGCTCCCTTGCCTGCTTCCTGTAGTTCCTCAGGACGGACTGGGCCTTCCAGACCTCGGTCTTGTTCTTGAGACCGTAGCTCTTGACGAGCACGACCTCTGCCTTGATTCTCTCGCCCTGCCAGGGGTGTGACGGGGTGTCATAGGACCTGCGTGAAAACTTTGGATCTCCCATTCAAAACACCTCATGCCTTCTTCTTGCTGACACCCATGGTGAGTCCGCGGCGTCCGTTGGACCTGGTCCTCTGACCCCTGACCTTGTGGTGTGTCTCGTGCCTGATTCCGCGGTAACAGCGGATCATCTTCATTCTGTTGATGTCGTCCTTCTGGAGGATGTCGAGGTCGTTTCCGAGGAGGTGCATGTCGCTTCCGGACTCGTAGTCGTTCTGCCTGTTGATTGCCCACTCGGGTGCGTACTCCACATACTTGGTGACGAGCTGCTCGAGCTCTGCGACCTTCTCATCGGAAAGGGAACCGATCTTGACTGCGGGGTCGATGTTGGCCCTCTTAGCGACGATCTCGGCAACCCTCTTTCCGACACCCTTGATGCTCTGAAGACCGATGACGGTCCTCTTCTGACCGTCGATATCGCTGTTGGCGATACGAACGATGAAGTTGAAATCCTCATCTTCGGTCTTCTTAGGCTGGATATCCTTCTTTGCCATTGTTCATTCCTCCGTAAATGTTCCCCTCCCATGGGGAGGAAGCACTCAAGTGCCGAACCGTCAGGTTGGCACTCTCAGTTTACGTCTTTCGACGGGTCCTGAGTTTACGTGTATCGTCGGAACACATCATCCTTATTAAAACTATTTAGTGGGCGGCGACACCGTCCCGAAGAACGTACACCGATACGTATGGATATAAAGTGCCGAAGACCGGATTCGAACCGGTGAACCACTACTGGAACAGATCTTGAGTCTGTCGCCTTTGACCAGGCTTGGCAACTTCGGCCTAATGGGTGATATGGAAGGGTGATTAATAATGTTGTTCCCCCGGAAGGGGGATTGGGGGATCAGTGGACGGTCGTGATCTCGCCGCGGGGACCGCCGATGTAAACGGTGTGCTCCCACTGCGATACGCATCCGCCTTTGATCTCCATGAGGATGGCGTAACTGGACGCTATACCCTGACGTACGAGCTTGTTGAGCAGCAGGTTGGCCTTGGGCCAGTCGCAGCTCCTCGCACAGAACGGGAACGTCGAGAACTCCTCCATGATGTAATCATAGAACTCGCGGAGTGCGGGTTCCTCCGGAGGGCGCTCCCTTACGATACGACATATGTTACCCGGACGTCCGGAATCGATCAACCCCTCACCGTTGGTGGCGAAAGGTTCGCAGGCGATGATCATACCGGCCTCGAGCATGTCTGTGTTACCGTCGTCGTAGTTGGGGATCGAGAGACCTGCGTGCAGGTTGTACGGTTTGATCTGGTGTCCAGTCAGGTTCCTGATGGGCTTGAAACCGTAGCTCTGGATGGTCATGTCCACCACCTTACCGATCTGGTTGATCTCGCACCCCTCGCCGATGAACTCCATGACGGAATCACGGGCGTTGCGGGAGGCTTCGATAAGGGATGAGAATCTGTTGGTGCTGACCTCGACGGTACCGGCGGTGTCTCCGACGTATCCGTCCAGCTGTGCTCCGCAGTCCACCTTCACGACATCCCCGACCTCGAATATCGATTTGTCATTCACACCCGGGGTGTAATGTGCCGCGATATCGTTGACGCTGATGTTGCAGGGGAACGCGAGCTTGCATCCGTTCTTCCTGATGTAACCCTCGACCTCCTCGGCCACGTCGAAGTACTTCACTCCCTTGGCGACCATGGACAATCCAAGATCCCTGGCCTCCGCGGAGACCCTTCCTGCCTTACGCAGTTTCTCCAACTGTTCAGAATTAAGCATAGAGAGCATCCTCGATCTGTTTCTTGGAGATGTCACCCTGTCTGATGATCTCGATCTTGTTGTCGCAGATCCATACGATGGTGGATGGACGTCCGGTACCGGATACCCCCTTGTCCAGATATGTGGACACCTTGTCGCCGAACTCCTTCTCCGCCTGCTCTACGCTGACCGCGTCAGGGTGGGAGTGGAGGTTTGCGGATGTGGCGATGATAGGGCCGGTGCGCCTGATTAACTCCAACGCAACGGGATCCTCAGGGATGCGGATACCCACCTTGAAGGACATGGAGGTGACGATATCCGGGACGTTGGGATTCTTGTTGGTGATGATCGTGAGAGGTCCGGGAAGGAAGGCATCGATTAGCTTCTCCACGGGCTTGGTCATGACAGCGATCTGTTCGACCATATCCTTGTCTGCGACGGCGACCGTAAGGGGCATATCGAAGGGACGGTTCTTGGCGACGAAGAGCTTCTTAACCGCGACCTGGTCGAAAGGATTGGCACCGATACCGTAAACGGTGTCGGTGGGATATACGACCAGATTCCCTGCCCTGATGTCCTCTGCAGCCTGTTCGATGGCATCCAGAGATGCGCTGTCCAAATTAGAATTGCACTTCAGTACCTTCATATTATATCCCTATCTGTTTAGCTCCTTTTTCAAGGAAGGCCTTTCCGCCGGCCTTGACAACAGGTCCATGACCAGAGAAAAGACCATCAAATTTAACGTTACCTAATTTTACGAATGAGGAGCGGAGATCGTCCATGGAACCCGTGGGCAGATCGGTACGTCCGACCCCATCCACGAACACGGTATCCCCGGAGAAGAGTGCTCCCGTCACCCTGTCGAGGATGCAGATGCTTCCGGACGTGTGACCCGGAGTCTCGATGATCTCCATGACATGACCTCCGAGATCGAATACGTCACCCTCCCTCACGGATACCACATCCATCTTCGGGATGGATCCTCCGAACTTGACTCCCAAGGTGGAGTCGGAATCCCCGGATCTGAGCGGCTCTGCATCCAGTTCTCCGGCATAGACCGTCGGATGATATCTGTCGATGATGGCGGACAGTCCGCCTACATGATCGTAATGACGATGTGTTATGAAAACGACATCGACCGGTCTGTCACCGATCAAAGAGACGATACTCTTCAGTGTCTCTGCAACCTGGAACCCGGTCCCCGTGTCCACCAGAGCGACCTTCTCCTCACCGATAACAAGGAACATATTGGAATCGAATAACAATGCGGGGGGAATCTGCTCGATGCTCATTGCAACTGCTACCTAATCGACCTATATAGCCGTTTTGCAGAACATACATAAATCAATCCTAACAACAAGAACAATGAGAAAAATTGTAGAAAACAAAGAGTGTGTGCGGATGAGAAACACACAACCATATGCAACCTGTTTAACTGCTAGACCACACCCCAGCGACGTCAAAAGAACTTTAGTAAGCGTCAGACTGAACATCTCGGAAACCCTCGATGCTTACATCCCGCTCCTATCAAACTCATCATTTATGAGCGTTCTATGGGTGCCTCTTTTTTAAGAATGCTTCGAGCTTAGATGCATTCAGCTCTTATCATCTACCGCGTGGCTGCTCAGCAATGCCTTGTCAGACAACTGATAAACTAGAGGCGACGAACCCCTGTTCCTCTCGTACTAAAGGGTCCTTCTCATCAGGTACCAACACCTCCATCAAAAAGCAACAAAACTGTCTCGCGACGTTTTAAACCCAGCTCACGATCCCTTTTAATGGGCGAACAACCCCACCCTTGGCAGCTGCTGCACCACCAGGATAGGGAGAGCCGACAGCGAAGTAGCAAGCCACGAGGTCGATATGAACTCTTGCTCGTGACAACTCAATTATCCCCAGGGTAATTTTTCTGACATCAATCACCCCCATTCAGGAGGTTGATTGGTTCGCTAGGCCATAGTTTCCTATCTCCGAACCCTATTGTCTGGTTCCGAGTCAAGCTAGCTTATACCCTTACATTCTTCGGTAGATTTCTGACCTACCTGAGCTAACCTTTGGGCGCCCTTGTTATCTTTTTGAGGGCGTGGCGCCCCACCCGAACTGCCTGCCTATAGCTGTTCCTCCGGAGAGGTGAGTCGTAAAAATTGACAAGGGCGGTGTTTCATCGGTGACTCGGAGAGATGCTAGCGCACCTTCCTGGGTAACGTCTCCCGCCTACCCTACACATGCCAATTCTTACAACAACAACAGGTTGCAGTGAAACTCCATGGGGTCTTCGCTTTCAGATGGAGGGGTCTGGATTGTGCACCAGACTGATTGTTTTCACTAGCGTCATGGCGGGGACAGTAGAACACTCGTTGAGCCTTCATGCAAGTCGCCAATTAAGCGACAAGGTATTACGCTACCTTAAGAGGGTCATAGTTACCCCCGCCGTTTATCGGTCCTTCGATCCGTTGAAACAGATTTTCAGATGCCGACACTGGGCAGGCTTCGGCCTCTATACACATCCTTTCGAACTAGCAGAGACCTATGTTTTTATTAAACAGTCGGTGTTCTCTTGTCACTGCGACCAGTAGCTCTCACTACTGGCACCCCTTATCCCGAAGTTACAGGGCTAATTTGCCGAGTTCCCTCGCCACGATTATGCTAACACGCCTTAGGCTACTCACCTAGGGACACCTGTGTCGGTTCTTGGTACGAACAATAAGATTGTAACTATGCAGGTTTCACGGAGACCAGGGATCATCAAAAGCAGGCTTACGCCTGCCCCATCACGCATTCACCAACTTCTCACCATTACGGTTCTTCATCGGTTTCGACGCTTAGATACACTGACGGGTGTACATTAACTACCCCGATCCAACTACATAGGCAAAGATCTTACTGGTACAGGAATATTAACCTGTTTCCCATTCGATAACTTCGATTAAGAGTTACCTTAGGATCGACTAACCCTTGGCTGACGAACATTGCCAAGGAACCCTTGCCCCTGCGGCGATACGGATTCTCACCGTACTTTGCTGCTACTCTCACCAGGATCCTCGTTGGTACACGGTCCACAGGACCTCACGGCCCCACTTCTGCCCATGCACCACGCCCCCTTACCAAATCACATTACTGTGTTCTACAGTATCGGTAGTCGGCTTAGCCCCGTCCATTTTCTAGGCCCACAATCTCGACCGGTGAGCTGTTACGCTATCTTTAAAGGATGGCTGCTTCTAAGCCCACCTCCCGGTTGTCTTGGACTGCCGACGCTATTTCATATTACACTTAACCGACATTTAGGGACCTTAACTGTAGTCTGGGTTGTTTCCCTTATGGCCATCAAGCTTACCCCGGATGGCCTCACACCCGACGTCTACGGCGAACACAAGTTCGGAGTTTGACAGGATACCGAGGAATTTCTTCCCCTAAGTACCCAATCAGTGCTCTACCTCATATTCCACCTCGATCGAGGTCTATCTGCGAATAGTTTCAGGGGGAACCAGCTATTTCCGGCCTAGATTGGCCTTTCACCCCTATACCCAAGTCAGCAGAACGATTTGCACATCAGAAACTGTTCAGTCCTCCACCCCCCCTTCGAGGGGCTTCAACTTGCTCAGGCATAGATCGACCGGCTTCGGGTATCTGCACCATTGACTCCAGGCGAGCACACCTTGTACCTCGTAAAAACTGCGTACAATCGGTTTCCCTTCGGCTTCCCAATTGAATGGTTAACCTCGCCAATGACCAGAACTCCCTGGCCCGTTTTTCGAAACGGACAATATAACACTGGTCCACCATAAAATGGATTCTTCCCTTTGATGCTATATAAATCTTTGACCGCATGGTTTCAGGTCTTTTAACCTCCCGTTAAGGGTACTTTTCAGTTTTCGTTCACACTACTACTACGCTATCGGACTAGAGACGTATTTAGGGTTGGAAGCAAATGCCTCCCAAATTCATGCGTGATATCCGACACACACTACTCTGGATACTCAAAAATCACCATATTCACTTTCTTCTAAGGGGCTATCACCCTCTATGGCAGTGCTTTCCAGCACACTTCGAATCGTTGAACTTAGGTGTAAAAGAGTCCAAAACACCACATCTCCCTTTACTTTCATAAAGGGATTCAGTTTGCCCTATACCGCGTTCGATCGCCTTTAATAACGGTATCTCG
>JAEDGA010000075.1 GCA_016297775.1 Candidatus Methanomethylophilaceae archaeon | reverse complement strand
AACAACGAATTCGTCGAATTCCATATCCATCCTTCCTCGGCCCTCTGCGGGTGGATATCGTATCCGCACAAGCTGATATAAATCATCTGGGTCATGGATGTATGGTTCAATTCCCAGGTACTAGGTATGTATACAACTACCCCATACATGGTGTATAAAAATGTCATATCTGGCTATGTCCAACAAATGGTTTTATATTCATGAGCCGGTCGGAAATCCATGAAGCTGGGAATCGTCGCATGCGACATCCTGAGGCCTGAGATCGAGTTCCTCACGAAGGACGATCCGGACTTCGTCGTCAGGGAATATCTGGAATTCGCTCTGCATGAATATCCCCAAATGATGAGGGAGAAGATTATCGAAACGGTCAACAAATATGAGGGACAGGTGGATGCCATGTTCCTGGGATACGCCACCTGTCAGTCACTTGACGGTGTCATCGATGAATTGAAGGTACCGACTGTCATGCTGAAGGGTGCGGATTGTATCGATGTACTGCTCACCCCCAAGGAATACACCAACGAGAAGAAGATCTGTGCCGGTACGTGGTTCATGACGCCCGGATGGGCCAAGGAGGGTGTCAACGGATTGATCAAGGAGTTCCATCTCGACAGCGTGGAAGGTTACGAACCCCAATTCTTCCTGGATATGCTCTTCGACTCCTACGAGAGGTGCCTGTTCATAGACGACGGTATCGGAAACGAGGAGGAATACAAGGCCATGGCGCAGGATGTGGCCGATACGCTGAAGATGAGGATGGATTGTAGGAAATGCGGTCTGTCCGGATTGACGGACAAACTGGCGGAGACCAAACGTCTGGCCTCCGGAGAATGATCGGATGTGCGCGGAAGCATAAGCTTCCGCTGGGATCCATGTTCAGAGATCTTCCGATTCGACATCGGGGTGGAACGAAACGGAATTCTCTCCGACGTTCTTCGCCATGGACTTGGACAACATACCCAGTTCCATCCATGCCGCATTGAATACAGCGATCGGTGTGAGGCAGGGAACGGACAAAGACGCTCTGATCTCGGGATCGACAACCTTGCTTCCGGCGAAACTGACCACATCGTCCATGGTTATCTCCGTGAGCTTGGATGCGTAATCCTTGACGTGGGGACAATCGGTGGCGATCTTGACTCCAAGGTTGCCGTCGTCCTTCATCCAGACGGTGACCTTGTTGGTCTTGCTGCAGGTCTTCATATGAGCTACGACTGTGCTGGCCATATTATCTTTCGGAGCACATACCGACGTATCCACATTATAATACAATCGGGACCTATCGCCAACATTATTATCTGAGTGTACGATTGCAGACCGATGCCAGCCGTACGTTTGGGAAGGAACCATCTGAGATGGTGCGATGATTGTAACATGCCGGTCCTCGAGACCATGACCTGCCCGGTCTGCGGGAAGGACAGCCGCGAGGTCGATATCACACCGCCCGGAGATGTGAGACCTGCCTTCCAACACGATATCGATCTGATTAGGCGTCTTGCCGACGAGCAGTACGGAGATGGTTGCGGTATGGCCCTCATACCCGAGGGTCACCCCGTGTTCATGAACAAGGCACCTTCACTTGACAGGATGGACGAGGTAGTCATAGATGGCAGAGCGGTGGCTAGCATCAGATACGATCTCGGAAGTGGCTGGAGACTGATCAACCGCCTTCAGAGTGCGATAAGAATGGCTCCGATAATGACGAAGGGATTCGTCGTGATCCATCCGGATGCCGTCAAGTTCGTTCAGGATTCCAAGAACCTCATGGCCCCCGGCGTGATAGGTGCAGGCGAGGATGTGAGATCCGGTGATGAGGTCGTCATAGTGACGGAGGACCGTCAGGCGATAGCCACCGGTGTCGCCAGGATGGATGCCGCGGAGATGATATCCGCGGACAAGGGCCTGGCCGTCAAGACCAAGCACTACAAACCCGAACCGCCCTACGTATCGGACAAGACATACACATGGGATGATGTGGTCAAAGCCAATGAGAGGATCATCTGCGAGAGACGTGATGAGGCCGTGGAGTTCATCCACAAGACAATGGACAAGTTCCAAAAACCTGCCATCGTATCGTTCTCCGGAGGCAAGGACAGTCTTGCCACACTCCTACTGACCGTGGATGCGGGACTCGATCTTCCCGTGCTGTTCGTCAACACCGGGCTGGAGTTCGACGAGACGGTAGCACACGTTCACGAGATCGCGGAGAGATACAATCTGAAACTCATAGAGGAGACAGCACCCACCGATGCGTTCTTCGGCAATCTGGTACATTTCGGACCCCCTGCCAAGGACTTCAGATGGTGCTGCAAGACCAACAAGCTCGGCCCCACAGTCGGTGCGATAATGAAGAACTTCCCCGACGGGGTGCTGTCATTCATCGGACAGAGGAAGTACGAGTCCGAGGCGAGACACGACAAGGGAAGGATCTGGGTCAATCCCTGGACACCCGGACAGACCGGAGCATCTCCCATCCAGAACTGGACCGCGCTCCATGTCTGGATGTACATATTCTACAAGAAGGCCCCCTATAACGTATGGTACACCAGAGGGTTGGACAGGATAGGCTGTTTCCTATGTCCCGCATCTGACCTCTCCGAATTGGAGATCGTGGCAGGGAACTCCTCCAGATACGGACAATGGGACACTTACCTTGATGACTACATGAAGGACAGAGGACTTCCTGAGGAATGGAAGAGATATGCATTGTGGAGATGGAAGAACGCTCCGCAGTCCATCAAAGAAGAGGTGAACAAGGTGACCGGCAAGGACATAAAGGATCTTACGCGTCAGACGAAGGCTCCCGAGAAGGGCCCTCTGTTCATGCATGTGCAGGAGGGATACTCCCCCTGCGTGATCGGATATAGCATCGAGGCTGCACTCTCCAGACCTGTGGATATCGACAGGCTGGAGGGATTCGGACACATCCTCGGTTCCAGGGTGGAGATCGATCCCACAGGATCGTGGCTCACCATCGACAACATGACGGTGTACCGCGAGGGATCCATAATCTCCAAGGCGAACGTGGAGAACGATGCCAGGATGAATATCGACAAACTGTTCGAGATCATCATCAGATCGGAACAATGTGTAGGATGCTCGTTATGCGTTGCCAGATGCGAACAGGGGGCACTGCGCATGGAGAATGGAAGGGTCGAGATCGATCCCGACGAGTGCATCAGATGCAAGGACTGTCTGGGGCCCTGTCCCGCGGTGAACTTCCGCCAGACGGAACAGGAGATGTGATTCCATACGGCGGGTACATCCCGCCACGATGTTTCTTTTTACTGTATATCGGGCCATTCTACGAATCATCCTGATGATCACATCCGAATGGATTTCATCGATATGCACATTGAGAACCATTGAGTATCAGGGGATCTTTTCAGACCGTCGAGAACAGTTCCGATGATTCTATGCTAATCATCATGAAGAATTTTGCACATTCCGCAGCCATCTTTCCGGAGATCATATATTCCCCCGCTCTCGCGTAATGATGGACATTCATGCTTCCGAACTGCTGCAGGAAGTACGGATACGTGACGTTGCACTGCAAGGACGTTCATCCACGCCGTATCCGGGAAGATACTCGTCGGCAATCCCCTTCAAACCGTCACGTAACAGCTTCCATATCAATCAGCGCAACAACATGCCTATGCTCAGTATCATCGACAGCGATCTTATTCCCCATGATCATGGTGACGTTATCGTTCGGTTCCGATGTCCTTGCGCGTATTCGCTCCTGTAATTGGTCGAACGATGTCATTTTCCCGCAACCCCCGGGTCCGGAAACCATACCATTATGTTCTTGCAAATATGCATGGAATACGGCCACGGGGCCGTTTGGGTTTGGTCGCTTCGAACATACTGTGACCGCTTATTATCATTTGCCAGCAATTCCAAGAAAAAGATTGCCTTGTGATTGCATCAGGCCCTAACTGTCAATTGCGGAATAAGATTCGAAACACCGGTCCATTCCGAGATAATATATCTAGCATATCTTACAGTGCCAGTCTTTCCGAGACCACGGTCGGTCTCTTGTTGCGGAACGCTATCCCATAGAG
>JAEDGA010000074.1 GCA_016297775.1 Candidatus Methanomethylophilaceae archaeon | reverse complement strand
TATGTAGCAATTTGAAAGGGCACTGGTCACTATTTTTGATTTAGGCGGACTTTTTCCTTCACTGCATTATAGCGTGAGTTGACACTATCGAAGGGATCCTTAACGATTCACAAGATCAAAAAAATGGAGAACCATGATTTGTAACACGGAACGATTTGATAGATGAAAAATATTGGATATATCCAATGAATTTACGGTGATCGGACATAAAGATGTCGATGGATTCAACTGTCAGACCAAAATCCTTTTAATCAGTCCCATATTCGGCCACTCAAGGGCATCCACGTAAATCGTAAGCTTCGGCGGAAACAGTGTAATCCCTTCGGAGTGATGAGATGTCGGAATACAGAATGCCCTGGAATGCTAGAGAAGGAGTAATTTACGGATGCATCATCGCATCATTGTCGTCCCTTCTGATAGGCGGATTCAACGTATACACGAATATGGGATACAGTCTCGAGACCTTCCCTGATTTCCTGAAGAACTATCTTGTCGTATGGCCGGCGATATTTCTGGTCGCATTCATACTGGCGGCGTCCGTCGTTGAGAAGGTATCGAAGATCGTGGTCAGAAAATATGCGGGACCGAATGACAGTACCAATGCGTACATCTGTTTCAACACCATCGTCTGCGTCCTGCTGATGTCCATGTCCATGACCCTTATCGGAGGTATCATAGGACAGAGCATCGGTGCGCTGATCGGTGGCGGAACGGTGGATATTGCAGAGACGGTGATGATCTGGCCCGAGATCTGGCCGAGGAACTTCTGCATAGCATTCTGGGTCGAGATGCTGATAGCGCAACCTGCGGCACGCAAGGCCATGGTGATGATCCACAGATCCAAGATGGGGGATGTCACCGCATCCTGATCCCCTCGGATGCAGATGTACTTCATACAAGGGTGTGGGAATCACCGCGGATGATAGGAGAATTCACTTCTTCTTGGAAGGTTGTCTCTTCAGTCTCCTTCCGGGAAGGGGCTTCTCGGCCTTCTCGTTGTAATCCACCTTGGTGCGCTTGCCGCTGTTCCCGATAGTACTTCTGGCAGAAACGTCGAGATGTTTCTGTGATATTCCGATCTCGTTCAATTCCTGACGGACAGCCTTGGCCTTCTCCGGATGCTTCATGTTCAGAAGGATCAGATACGAACGTGCGGCGGACATCAGGAACATCTCGTTCACATCGCCACGATATGCCAGATCGAGAAGGAGATCGTATGCGGCACCGATGTCGGAGGTGAGCTCGTCGTACTGTTCCGGATCGATGACCATGGATCTGAACATATATGCCTGTGCCAGTGCTTCCTTGAGACGCTTGTCCTTGTTGGGTGATGCCGAGAGCGTGTCTATGACCTTGGTCATCATACCCTTGAAATCGTCCGGAAGCGGACGCCTCATGTTCTGCTGGTAACGGATGTTGCTCATGACGGCGTATGCCTCCGCTTCGGACTTGCCATACCTCCTGGCTATATCCTCGGCATCGTTAAGGAGTTCCTCGGCCAGATTGTCATCACCGCCTCTGGAAAGCTTCTCCGCGTAGTACCCCATGGCATCCACCAGCTCCACTACCTTGTACTCGGGGGTGTCTGGATCCTGTTCAAGGAGCCTCTTCCTCTCGTCGATGGATTTGACGATGTAGCTCTCTTCCGCATCGGCATCGCACCTCTTACCGCAGATACCGCGGAGTGCGTCGTATGCTATGACACGGATGTACGGGTCAGGGTAGTCGGATGTGTCACCATCGCCTATTATGGCGAGTGCGTCCTTGAGGTGCGCCTCCGCTGCGGCATTGTCCTTCTTCGTCCACAGCAGACCGCGTTTCACCTTCAGCGATGCCACACTTATACTCTTGATTCCGTCAAGGTCGATCAGCGCACTGTCATAGATCTTCTGTGCCAGATCGTAATCGGAACGTGCGGATGCGAATGCGGCGCAAAGTGAAGCTTGATCACAGTACTGCTCGGACACGTCCTCTCCGTCCTCGAACATCGTGCGTACGAGCCTCAGGGATTCTGTGGCTATGTTCTCCGCCAGCACCTCCCTCCCGGTGTTGTTGTATGCGGTAGAGAGGTCGTTCTTCAGAGCTATGACCGCGAGTCTGTCCTCCAGGGATGTCCTGTCGGGTCCGAACGCATCCAGTTTCGACAGTATGTTGCGTACGGACGGCTCGATCTCGTAGTATTTCCCGTTGTTCTCGGACACTGTCTCCATGTCGCCGTTGCTCTTGAAACTCAGCTGGATCCTTGTCCTCCCGCAATCATTGCAGACAATGGTGGCGCCGTCGGTGAAATCTATCGACGCTGCTCCCCCACATACGGGACAATCATACTCGGTACCTGCATAGTCCGGCTCGCTATCGCACATCGGAAGATTATGCACAACGTCCGATAAATAAGGTGTGCCAGATTGAAGAAAAATAGTGGGTTGGAAAGGGTTTATTTGCTTCCGGTGACCGCATCGTTGATCTTGTCGAGGATGGTCTTCTTCTTACCCTTCTTGGGAGTATGGGAGGGGTCCTCGCCGTCCAGCTTCATCAGGAGTTCGCGCTCCTCGTCGGTGACCTTCTTCGGCACATCGATCCTGACACGGACGAACATGTCTCCGCGGGAGGACGAGGAACCGGAACGGGGGAGACCCTCTCCCGGGATCCTCAGGACAGAACCGACCTGCGTACCCGCGGGGATGTTCATTTCCACGTTCTTTCCGCCAAGGGTCTTGACGGTCGCTTTGCCTCCGAGAACCAGCTTGGGATAGGTGGTGGTCACACCAGTCCACAGGTTGACGCCGTCACGCTCGAAGACGCTGTTGGGGCGTACGTGTATGGATAGGATGAGATCTCCCGGAGGTCCTCCGTTCTGACCTGCATCACCGGCGCCGGGCACCCTCATGCGGGAACCGTCGTCCACACCCTTGGGTATGTTGACCTTGATCTTGGTCTTCTTCTGGACCGCTCCCTGTCCGCGGCAGTGGGGGCACTTCTCGTCGAACGTCTTACCCCTTCCGTTACAGGAGGGGCATTCGACGACCTGTACCATCTGTCCGAACGGAGAGTTGCGGACCATCTGAACCTGTCCGCGTCCGCCACACTTCTGGCACTGTTTGACGTTCCCGTCCCTGCCTCCGGTACCCTTACAGGGCTGGCACGAGACGGTGTGCGGGATCTCCAGTTCCAGCTCCTTTCCGTTGAGGACGTCCGCCAGTTCGATCTCCACGTTGTACATGATGGAGTCTCCCTGGGACGGACCTCCGCGAGATTGGGACCTTCCGCCTCCGCCGAAGAACATGTCGAAGATGCTTCCGCCGAAGATATCGCTGATGTCATCGAAGTGCGTGAAGTCGTTCATGCTGAAGCCGCCAGATCCGAACTGACCGTTGAGTCCGTCGTGACCGTACTGGTCGTAGATCCTGCGCTTCTCCTGGTCCGACAGGACCTCGTAAGCCTCGGAGATCTCCTTGAACTTCTCTTCCGCGACCTCTTTTGGGTCCTTGGAGACGTCAGGATGGTTCTCGCGGGCAAGCTTACGGTATGCACGCTTGATCGTATCCGCATCGGCGTCCTTGGGGACGCCCAGCACTTCGTAGTAATCTCTAGGCATGATCACTCGTCATCCACGATCTTATAGTCGGCGTCCACGAAATCACCATCGGATTTCTTGGACTCCTGGCTCTGCTGTCCGGCCGGTCCGGATCCGCAGTTGCAACCGCCCTGGGCCTGCTGCTCCTTGGCCGCCTGCTCGTAGATCTTCTGAGAGATGGGTTCCATGGCCTTGTAAAGAGCCTCCATCTTCTGCTTGATCTGCTCGACATCCTTGGATGCCTGTGCATTCTCGAGGTCGGTGATGGCCGCCTCGATCTTGGCCCTCTCCTCGTTGGAGACCTTGTCCCCGAGCTCCTCGAGGGACTTCTTCACGCTGTAGACCGCGGTCTCGGCCTGGTTGACGAGCTCGATCTCCTCGCGCTTCTTCTTGTCGGCATCGGCGAACTGCTCCGCCTGCTTGACCATGTTGTCGATCTCCTCCTTGCTGAGCTTGTTGGAGGATGCGATGGTGATCTTCTGTTCCTTTCCGGTTCCCTTGTCCTTTGCGGTGACGTTGATGATACCGTTCGCATCGA
>JAEDGA010000014.1 GCA_016297775.1 Candidatus Methanomethylophilaceae archaeon | reverse complement strand
GAATATCATATGATTATAAAAAACGGGGTCGGTGCATCTTCGATATGGTCATATGGGTCTGTCAGGGTGTGATATGTTGTACACACGGATCATCTCGTCGATGTATCTCTGTGCATCCCCGTATGTGTTCTTAATCAAAGCCGAGTATGCTGATTCTATGCACTTCTCTATCTTCAGTTCGCTCTCGGTCCTGATGGAGGTGATCTCCGCGAAATCATAGATCAGGTTGATCGCCCTTTTCGGAATCGTGATATTTCCCGCCTTCATCGCCGCATATATCCTATTGGCTATACGGGGGTCAGCTGGTTTGGATATCGGTTTTATCCCGATCTCTTTCTTTTTGGTGGTGTGACGTGCTCTTCTGTTCCTGTCCTCGAATCTGAATCCCGTATCGGGATCGTATCCGTATGTTGTGGACGAATCCGCACTGTCCAGCAATCTGCAGATCAGTTCGTCGGTCTGCCGTCTCCAGAATCCCGCATCGCAAACGATGACCAATCTCTTCTTGGCACGTGATATCGCCGTGTTCAGGGTGTTGATGTTGTCCTTGCTGTATACGGTGCTCGTCATATGCAGTTGTACATCCTTGCCTTCAAGCTTCACCCTGTTGTCCACCACGGACAGGTACACGGTATCCCATTCCTTCCCCTGGGACTTGTGTATCGTGAATACGTTGTATTCCCTGTCGGCGTCATCCATCTCCATTCTGATCCTCTGGACCTGTTTGTTGTAAGGTGTCAGGATGGCATAGTCGTTCTTGGACAGACCCCTATCCATTATGTCGGACAATATGGCCCTGCATTCCCCTATGTTGTATCTCTCGTCCCTGTCAGTGGATACCACATTGATGACCTCTATGGACAGTCTGTGGTCGGACATACCCTTCAATCCGATCCTGCCGTAGACGTGTTCATCCAATATGGATGCCAGATTCGGACCGAATCTGTAGGAACGTGTCAGGTTGTATTGTTCCGTGACATCGAAACGATGTGTATCCCCGTCACGGTACATCCTCATGATCTTCATATCATCCATCTTCAGGAATGCTTCCGAGAACATGGACGGGAGTCTCCACGGATAGGCGTGCATGTATCCATTCTCTTCATCGATGAAGGATGACATCATATCGCCGTCTATCTCGCACACGGGCGGGAGTTGCATGTGATCCCCCAGCATGGATATCGGAACGCCGAATGTGAACAATGGGAGGGTGTTCACTACGCTGGTGTATCCCGCTTCGTCCAGGAAGATACGGTCCACGTTGAGCATTGGTCTGTCATCATCCTTCAATGGGGAGAACCTCATCATCAGTTTCTGGGGTGTCATGGCGATTATCTTGACCTTGTCCAGACGGTCAGCCATACCTGCGCCGGTGATGTCGTTCAATAAGGACAGACACTCGTCCTTCCTGTGTTCCAATTCATCGTATCTGGTGACGTCCGCGGTCTCGGACATCTCCTTCTCGATGAGTGCCAGCTCCGATCTTATGTCCTTGGTGACCTCTTCCACCATCCTGCTTTCGCATATGTCCGGGAAGTCCTTGGCGAACGATCTGGTGGCATTCCCGAGACGGAGGATGTCGTTCTTCCGATCTATCAATTCCTCTCCGGGATCGTTCTTGGACAGGGCGGACATCAATCCTCTAAGCACCTGTTCCAATGCGGTATTTGTAGGTGCTATCACGGCCACCTTCTCCCCTTTGGCGATACAGCTCATGATGGCCGTGGCAAGTACATACTGGGTCTTTCCCGCACCGGGTGTACCCCAAACATACGACAGTCTGTTGTTAAGTATACCGCGTATGGCCCTCATCTGTTCGTCGCTGGGTCTGTCATCCTTCGATGTCAGTATGGATGAATCGTCATAACCACGACCCTCCTCCCGCGGATATGAGATCATGTCCCCGTATCTTATGTAGAATTCATTGGTGATGTCGATCAACCATTTGATGTCGCTCACTATGTGTATGTCGTCGCATTCCGCTTCGTCCAGGGCATCGATCACATCATCATCGGGATGGATGGTGATGCTCCTTTCGGTATCGTCGTATTGGATGTCGTGTATCGTATCCGGGAAATACGCCACATCACCGATCATGAGGAACACGGAATCCAATTCACCCATCCTACGGTCCAGATGGAGCGTCACCGTACCGTTATCGGATATGTCCTTCCTCTTCACGACGTTGGTGACCGTTCCGGACCTTATGTTCCCGCTCCTCTGTTCTGTCTCGATGAAATCACGATAGTATATGCAGGCGCGGACCATCGCCCTCTTGATCTCCACGGCATCCATGATCGCTACATTTGGTCATACTGGTATATCAACCTGAGTTTGACCCTGCTCTTCTGGGATGCGCACCCATGGCGGAAGGTGCGATACATTTCCCGCCGTCATGGGCCTTGATCTCCATATAGATGCGCTGGGTCTCTTCCAGCGTCTTCATGTTGAACAGTATCTTCCTGTTCCCCGCGATTATCAATATGGATATCGGCACCCTGGAATCAGAGGCACGGGTGTATCCGCCCAGTTCCCCTCCGGAATACGTGCCGCTTCCGTAGTATTTTCCGTTGTAGCCGTACACCCTCCTACCGTACGATAGGATGGTACAGGTGCTGACGGAATCCATCTTTCCGAATTCGACGATCTCATTCACGAAAGGTGCCAGTATCGTTATGGAATCATCGTCTATCGATATCCTGGTGCCTCTGAACGTGAGCACCGGCGCGATGATCAGCAGTATCGACAGGAGGTTCATGATGATGAACATCCACAGTTCGATACACTCGGCGATTATCAATATCACCGACATGAGGATCAGGATCACGGACATTATCAGTCCGACCATGAATCTGCCGGTATCGTTCACGTATCGTCATCAAAGAAAGGATGTATAAAGATTGTATGGGAGGGGGTACGACCCCCTCCCGGTGTTATGGTTTTACTCGAAGTATCTCTTGTAGAGGGAGGCGAATGCCTTTCCGTGCCTTGCCTCGTCCCTTGCCATCTCGTGGACGGTGTCGTGGATAGCGTCGAGGTTGAGCTCCTTGGCCTTCTTGGCCAGCATGGTCTTACCCTCGGTTGCACCGTTCTCGGCTGCGATCCTGAGCTCGAGGTTCTTCTTGGTGCTGTCGGTGAGGACCTCTCCGAGCATCTCCGCGAACTTTGCGGCGTGCTCTGCCTCCTCGAATGCAGCCTTCTCGTAGTACATTCCGACCTCGGGATAACCCTCGCGGAACGCTACTCTGGCCATTGCGAGATACATTCCTACCTCGCAGCACTCTCCGTTGAAGTTTGCTCTGAGTCCCTCGATGATCTCGGGGTCCACACCGTTTGCGATACCGAGGACGTGCTCGGATGCCCAGGTCATCTCTTCATCGACGACCTCGACGAACTTCTCTGCGGGAGCCTTACAGGTGGGGCATCTCTCTGGGGGCCTCTCTGCAACGACGATCTCTCCGCAAACCATGCATTTCCACTTCTTCATGTGTGTATCACTCCTTCGACCTAGGGGGTCTGTGGAGACATATGTGCTATTGGTATTAAAGAATCGCCGTTAACACATTTTTTCGGTAACACCCTGTCATGGTGGTTGAATGAATGTTAACATCGTTTCCGTTTGTATATCATAAAATAATAAATATGGTCCGATGATAAGGGTGTGTGATGATGACCGCATCCCCAGCGGAATGGATGTTCTTCGGAGCATTGGTTGTTTCCCTGTTGATCATAGACCTGTATCTCGCACACAGGCATCCGGGAAGGATGGACATACGTTCCGCTGTAGTACAGACCGCCATATGGATATCCGTGGCGGTGCTGTTCGGTCTGTACGTACTGTACTCCCACGGGCCGCACGCAGGTATGGAGTATTACGCGTCGTACATCATAGAGAAGGCGATGTCCGTGGACAACCTGTTCGTCTTCATACTGCTGTTCTCCATGTTCTCCATACCGGACGAATATCAGCACAAGGCGTTGTTCTACGGTGTTTTCGGTGCGATAGTCTTCCGTGCGGTCTTCGTGTTCGCCGGATCCGCTCTCCTGGAATCCATAGATTTCATGATGTACGTGTTCGGAGTGCTTCTGTTGTTCATAGCGGTGAAGACCGCCCGCGATAAGGGATCCGAAGGGAGCCCGGTGGCGGATTGGCTCTCCAAACACCTCAAGATATCCGAGGATCTGGATGGGGACAGGTTCACCACCGTCGTCAACGGTGCCAGGATGATCACACCCCTATTCGCATGCGTGATGGCCATAGAGCTCACCGATATCATATTCGCGATAGACTCGGTACCGGCATGTCTGGCGATAACCAGCGATGTGTTCATAGTGTACACCTCCAACATATTCGCGGTGCTGGGTCTGCGTTCCCTCTACTTCGTGATACACGGATCGTTGGAATCCCTGAGGTACATGAGATACGGTCTAGCCGCGATATTGGCGTTCATCGGTCTGAAGATGCTCGTCGCCGATTTCGTACATGTGGATGTGGTCCTGTCCCTGGCGGTGATAATATCGATATTGGTCGTCACGGTGGTCGTATCACTGTACGGCGGACGTAACGCACGGCAACAAGCATAATACGGACGTCCGTGGATGTGGGTGTGTGAACATCGCTTCGTCGTTGGATGCATTCTTCCGCATATCGGAGAGAGGTTCGGACATAAGGACGGAGCTGCGTTCCGGACTGGTCACGTTCCTGTCCCTGGTATACGTCCTGGGCGTTACGCCGGTGATACTCTACGATCCGTCATACGGCTATCCGCAGGAGGCGTTCTTCACTTCGGTGTGTCTGTCATGCGTGCTGTCATGCATGCTGATGGGACTGTACGCACGTTTCCCGGTCGCGTTGGCACCAAGTATGGCCACGGCCACGTTCGTGTCCGGTACCGTGGTCACGGTGATGGGATTCACCTACCCCCAGGCGATGATGGTGGTGTTCGTGTCCGGAGTATTGTTCTTCATCCTCTCTGTTACGGGATTCAGGGAGAGGTTGCTCAATTCCATACCGGGACATTTCAGATATGCCATCACCGTGGGTATAGGATTATTCGTGGCGTTGATAGGGCTGCGTTCGTCCGGATTGATAGCATTGTCATCATCGGGCGTCACATTGGGGGACATGCACTCCCCCGCGGTGGTATTGGGTCTGTTCTCCATCGCGGTGACGTTCATATTCTATCTCAGGGGGATGTGGTCCGCCACATTCATCGGTATCGTCTCCACCGCCGTATTGTCATTGATCGTGGGGGAGACGTCCGTACCGGAGAACATATTGTCGTATCCCGATACATCATTGATATTCTGTGTCTTCAGGGATTTCACATTCTTCGGTATGGACATGATGATGACGTTCATCATCGCCGTGCTGTCGTTGTTGGTGGTGGACATGTTCGATACCGCCGGTACCCTGCTGGCCCTCGGAGGGCGTGCGGGACTGATGGACGATGACGGCAACGTGATAGGCGGTACCGCGGCCCTGAGCTGCGATTCCATATCCACAATGATGGGTGCGACGATGGGTGCATCCAACACCACCACATTCATGGAATCCGCGACCGGTATAGAAGCGGGAGGGCGCACCGGACTGGTGGCCGTCACCGTCAGCGCATTGTTCATTCTCGCGTTGTTCGCGATACCTCTGTTCAGCGATCTGATATCGTCATCGTGTACGGTAGGCGCCCTGATGCTGGTGGGCGCCATGATGGTACTCTCCGTGAAGGATATCGACTGGGACGATAACGTCATCGCCGTATCGTCGTTCATGACGATGGTGATGATGCCGTTGACCATGTCGATCACCAACGGCATGGCGTTCGGATTCATGTCGTACGTGATCGGTATGGCGGTCACCGGTCGTGCGAAGGAGATCAAGGGTATGACCTGGGTCATAACCGGTATGTTCCTCACGTACTACCTGATGTCCTACTTCCTGTTGCCTTCCGCATGATCCGCGGTGAGCTTCCTGTAGAGTTCGGGACCGAGACATTCCTCGGCATGCTCGCACCATTGGTAGCATGACTGTATGTCGTTGAACGCGACGAATCCGCATCTGTCGCATTCCGCCTTCATA
Source organism: Candidatus Methanomethylophilaceae archaeon (assembly GCA_016297775.1). Lineage (GTDB taxonomy): Archaea > Thermoplasmatota > Thermoplasmata > Methanomassiliicoccales > Methanomethylophilaceae > SIG5. Next base: position 14,897 of record JAEDGA010000014.1, on the reverse strand, counting down.
TCGATGGAGAACATCTCGATCTCGTTTCCGCATTCCGGACAGATCCTGATCTCCAGCTGCGGGGTCTCGTTGTTGCAGGTCCCCGGACATTTGAATTTCATGCACCCTCCATCCGTGCGGATATGTATAAACCATTTTCATCGGTGTCCGGTCGAACATACTTATATCCGCACCTTCCGATACGGGTGGACGATGATAATCCATATCATGGGAGGATTCCTCGGCAGCGGAAAGACCACGCTGGTCATGAGGATCGCAGAGACCTATATCGCGAAAGGCAAGAAGGTGGCCGTTCTCGTCAACGAGATGGGAGAGATCGGTGTGGACGGTGCCACGATCAACGGTGACGGACTCAACACCGTGGAACTGGCCGAGGGCTGCATCTGCTGTTCGCTGTCGGGCTCGTTGCAGTCCACCATGAGGGACATCGAAAGGTCCATCGATCCCGACGTGCTTCTCATAGAGCCTACCGGACTGGCACTTCCCCACAAGGTCAAGGAGATCATCCGCGGTACCGTGGACGAGGACGAGGTCACCATCATCGGTATCTGTGACGCATACCGTTTCCCCGTTCTCAGGGAGAAGAAGGAGGACTTCCTCAGGATGCAGTTGTCGAAGGCGGATGTGCTTTGGATCAACAAGATCGATGCCGTCGATTTCGAGAACGTGTTCGAAGTATCCGCATGGCTCAGGGACATCTGCCCCGGCGTACCCGTGTTCATGGTGTCCGGAAAGACCGGCGAGGGATTGGATGCCGCTTTGAAGGCATCCCTCTTCATCTGACGATCACAGGTCGTAGTTGCCGGGAGTGAAACTGGGTACGTCCTCGGCGTACCTTCTTATACTCTCTTCCATGAAGAGGTCCTCCTCATCGGGAAGGGATTCCAGGTCCCTGACGATCCTGTTGAGCGTGGACAGCTGTTTCTCCGTGAGACCCAGACGTTTGTCGTTGTATCCTTCCATCAGCAGTCTGGCACCCGTGAGTGCCGCGGCCTTGGCACGGAGGTAATGGGAGTCGCCGGCTTCGACGATGGCCTTTCCGATAGCCCATGCGTTGTCATATGCCAATATGAAGGATTCAGGCGATCTTCCCCTGTCCGAGATCATGTACAGGTCCCTGAGGAGCTTGTCCTTCTTGGATGCGATCGCGGTGTTCATCAGCGAGCACTCGTATCCGATCTGTCCGGTCCAACACTGTACAGAGGTACCTCCGAACTCCGGATGGTACGCTACGGATTCGTTGGACCACAGGTCGCAACATTGTGCCATCAGATTACCCATGAGGTCGCAGTGTGCGCATTGGCAGTTCTTACCCTCCTGTGCGATCGGTATCCCGGTTATGGCCTTCACGACGATGTTCTCGTAACCGCAGTCCTTGCCGGGGCCGGTGGCCCCCGCCTCTATCGCACAGAGCGTCCTGGCGGCGGAGATGCATCTGGCGATCGCGGAGAACGTCTTCTGCACATCATTGTCCAGGAAACCCCCGGCCATGAACATGGCCATGTTGGAGCTGGCACAGTTGGTGTCCCCTCCGGGGATGGTGCCGTTCTTCTTGCAGATGTTGCTGAGTTCGGACCACAGATTCTCCACATCCAACGCTCCGAGGATACCTGCTCCGAACAGGTATGCGGTGATGTCGCCGTGGGTGATCGCATAGTCCGTGACCTCCTTCCCTCCTATGGATTCTATCGAAAGTATATCAGCGCCGTTCTCGCAGGCTACCTCCGCCGACCCCATAAGCAGCGAGGGGTAGTCGTTCCTGTTCACGCGTCTTCTGAGATGCTGTTCGAACAATCTCAGATCGGGTATGGTGTGTCTCACGGCAAGATTGATGCCGTACATGGTATGGTATCCTTCCACGCATTCCTTTTGGGATGTCACGATGTCGGCGGACATGTTGAGCTTGGTACCCATGAGGGAGATCCACTCCGTCTCCAGCTGAAGGCTGGGGAATCCCATGTTTATCGCCCTGGATATCACATCCCTGGTGATGTAATCCACATACTCCTTGCGGAGCTTCTCGGGACTGTCCTCCGCACCCGGTCTCGGTGCATAGTTCACCTCGGGAACGACGGATCCCGCACCGACCTTCATACCCAGTCCGTAGGACAGGGGTTTCTTCGCCTTGCCGAACACCATGTCCTCGGGCGAAGAGTACGCCATGCGCGTGAATCTGTTCATGATACCTCCCTCGTGATCTCGTCCCATTCCTTCCTTATGCGTCTCCAATCGTATCCCGCACGTGCCTTCTCCACGAGAGGAGGTGTCTGCAGTGCCTTCCTGGAATAGATGCCTCCGTCGAAGGATTCGGCGAACTCCCTGTTGACGGCACCCCCCGCGACCATGTATGGTATATCCACTCCTGCTTCGTGCAGTTTCTCGGCCGCTTTCGGGAATGCGGACATGGTGGTGGTCATCAGTGCGGTACCGGTTACCATCACCGGACCGATCCTCTTGACGGTCTTCACCACATCCTCCACAGGCACATCCTTACCTAGATCGACTATGGTGTATCCGGCGGATCTCAGCATCACCGCCGCTATGTTCTTGCCTATGTCGTGTGGATCCCCCTCTGCGGAATGCATCACCACGATACCCTTGGTACAGCGTTTGCCGGGCATCTGTTTCTCCGCGATCGCTATGCCGATCTCCATGGTCTTCGCGGCCATCATCACCTCCGGAAGATAGTACAGACCGTGGGAGTAGAGGTAACTGACGATCTCCATTCCTTTGACGAGACCGTCGTTGATCACGTCCTCGGCGGACAATCTCATCTGGAGGGCACGCATCACGGCGGGACCGACGGATTTGAACCTAAGATGTACGACGGATGCGGCCACCTCTTTGAGAAGCATGGATTCGGGCAGCATCCTTGCGATTATGTTGGCCGGCAGGTTGGTGTTCTCGGACTCTATATCATATCTTCTGAATATAGATTCATTATCCACACAACTGTAATCCAACATAGGCCGGGCGATTACAATCCAACGATTTATAGTCTTACTTCATGTCTATTTATAAACAGGGGATATCGTACCTCCCCGGAATGGTGATGGATGGTCCATCCATACATCCGTATTTAAGTCTGGGTTGTCCGGATATATCATATCCTTCTAAGCATATTCTATGTATAAACCATGGATTAAGATTTAATATATCGATGGCAATCGAACGGACAGGATGTCCTCGATAGTCTATCTGAAGAACAAATCATCCGGGAAGGTCTACGCGTATCTCAACGAGTCCGTATGGAACAGCACGCTCAAGAGATGCGAGTGCAAGAGGAAATGCCTCGGCCACGTGGACCCCGTCACCGGGGACATCGTACCCAACAAGGGACAGAAGAAGGAATCGGTCACCTCCGCGTTCGTCAACTCCTTCGGTCTCACTTATTTTCTGAGAGGGGTATCGGACGGATGCGGTCTCACGGCATCCATACAGGCGGCCTTCCCAAACGATTGGAAACTGCTGCTGACCTGTTGTTTCTATCTCCTGGATTCGGACTCGCCGGTCATGTCGAGGATCGTCCACTGGTCGAAGGACAACGACACCCCATACGGCAAGGAGATAACCACCGAGGATATCACCGACCTGTTGTCGAGGATAGATGAGAACTCGATGTTCAGGTTCTTCCGCGAATGGAGGGACACCATGGAAACGGATGATTTCTACATGTCCCACACCACATCCGTGTCATCCTACGATACGAGGACGGAGACCATCAGTTTCAACGATCTTCCCGTGATGACCATAGTGCCGTCCACCGGTATCAGCATGGTATACTCGTCCAAGACAGGTGTTCCGGTCACGTACAGCGTATGGAACAAACCCCCGGTGGACAACATCGATCTCGTCAGGAGGGTCAGGGACAAATCGTGGCTGGATCTCAACAAGGTGACGCAGATCCTGGACAGGGAGTTCTGCAACGATCTGAACATCGACGGATTGTTCCGCAACGGTACCCGTTTCGTCATCAGGGCACCTCCGGAGTTCTATTTCGCCAAGGACGCCATCGTACGTGTCAAGGACCGTATCATGGCCATGGAGAATCTGAAGATCATCGGAGGGGAACAGCTGTTCGTCATGTCCTTCCTGAATTATTGGAAAGGGAGGAGATGTTACACTCACATCTACTTCAGCGCGGACGAATCCGAGAAGGAGTTCTCGTACTTCCTGGGCCTCATAGACGACTGCCGCAGGGAGCTGGAGAACAACATGCGCATAAGGGAGCACGAGAGCTTCTACAGGAAATACTTCAACGTCACAGATACCAAATACGGAAGGATCGTGGAGGAGAACGGAGAGGCCATCATGACATACAACGACGTCGCCGGTTTCTTCGTCCTGGTATCGAATTCCATCAAGAGTCCGGTCACCGCTCTGGATCTCTACATGCAGAAGGACAAGGTGCAGAAGAACTTCGAGAATCTGCGCAACGAGGTGGATCGTACCGCTCTGAAGCTGTATTCGGATGTGGAATATGACGGAAGACTGTTCATCCATTTCCTGACGCTCATCCTGAGGATGCAGGTCAAACGCACCATGAGGACCAACGCACTCCTGAGGGACATGACCTCCGTCGAACTGTTCCAGGAGATGAAGTACATCAAGAAGGTGTCTATTCCAGGGTTCGATACGCCTTTCTATACGAAGGTCAACAACACACAGGCGGAGATCATGAAGACCTTCGGCATGGATCCGGGAAAGCTGACATCGGTAGTCAAGTCCTGAACGCCTATGTATATTTCCGCAGGGGATAACGGTGTTACTGTCGCTCTAATATACCAAGACTTGGATTATCAAGTCATGTGTAAGGAATGCAAGGTATGCGTCGATGCAGGAGTATGTCGCATGATCACCAAGATCCACGCTGTACAGCAGGAGGATATGATGGTCCGCCTCGATATCGAGAGCGACTGCCACAACATCCTGAAGATGTCCTGGGGACTCAAGCCCATCAACCCCTACTGCGAGATCGAATCCCCGATCTGCGAGTCCGAGATCTACCAGCTCGCCACCAAGACCCTCCCCCACGCGGCGTGCCCCGTACCCTGTGCCATGATCAAGGCAGTCGAGGTCGCAAGCGACATGGGTATCAAGAGGGACGTGACCATCACCATCGAGTGATGTCACATCGATCCGTGATACCCTCACGGATCATTCTATATACGTTCACTTCCGGATGTGTATCCGGTGGTGCGGCATCGTTGCCGTATCGCCGGATGCCATCATCACAAGTTCCGATATGTGCAGGGACGGTATCCCTCCCTCGACGGAATCGTATCTGTCCTGACAGAGGGGACATCCCACGACTACCGCGTCCGCTCCCCGCATATCCTTCTGACGGTCGGACATCAGCTCCTCCGATATGCGCGGTATCGCCTTGCCGCAGCATCCCATCGGCGCTTCCACGATCTCCGCACCGCATGCCTCCACCACGGCTCTGAACATCCCGGCCTTTTCCTTCAGTCCGCATCCGGGCTGTATGCACACCCTGATGTCCACACCCGGTAACCCCCTTATCGAATCGATGTTGTCGTACAGCACATCGAGGATGTGCACCGCATCAGCACCCGATGATGCATATTCGTCGGAACATCCGGGACACAGCGTGACCATGCGCCCCCCTCCCAGGGATTGGAAGTCCTTCCTCTTCATCGAATCCCTCTCCCCGTCGGTGAGGCCCATGAACGTCACGGGATGGGTACAGCACCCCACATCCGCACGTTTCGCATCCATACCCACGGCATTCAGGGCCGACACCCCGGCATACTCCAGATAGGGCACCTTTGCAAGTACCACACATCCCGGGTTCAGGAATACGCCGTCATCGGAATAATCCGGTACGGGTTCCCCCGCATCCGAGGATATTGGCAGATTCAATCCGGTATCGCGATAGCATTGGGTGATCCCCAGACCCTTGTTCAGATGGTTCAGGTACTTCATCACCTTCCCCGGTTCGGTGTACGGGCATGCATCGGTACAGCATCCGCATCCTATGCACCCGTCCGCGTCATCGGTCATCCTCTTCATGACCGCCATGGGGTCGCACCCGCCCTTCGAGAACGAAGGGCACACGGTCTCGCATATGCCGCATCCGATACACAGGTCCATCAATCCGGAGATGTCCTCGCGAATATCCATGCCGCCAGTATCACATATCCTCTATATGGATTCGGCAGGCGTATATCCGAGTAATGCGGTGGGTGATACATGAACCCAATATCGACGGACGGTGCACCCAAGGCGGTGGGGCCGTATTCGCAGGCCGTTGAATGCAACGGCATGGTATTCGTATCGGGACAGCTGCCCGTGGATCCCAAGGACGGATCCGTTCCCGACAGCGTACGCGACAGGACGATACGCGCGTTGGAGAATGTCAGATCCATAGCGGAAGCTGCAGGATGTTCCATGTCCGACTGCGTCAAGGTTACCATATTCATGTCGGACATCTCGGAATTCCCCGATGTCAACGATGCATACGCGGAGATGTTCTCCGAACCCTATCCCGCACGCTCATGCGTGGAGGTATCGAGGATCCCCAAGGGGATGTCCCTGGAGATCGATGCCATCTTCGTCAAGGGTCAGCGACAGCGGTAACGGACACCGAGACGGGATGCGATCCTCTCGCACTCGTCCTCCTGCGCCTGCGAAATGGTGCCGGACACGACGGACACGGTCACATCCCCGACGGTATCCCTGCATCCCTCGATGAACGATATCAGTGAATCGTAGCTCCCGTCACCGAATTCCGGGGAGCACAGGGACATATAAGTCCCGGCATCTGGCGCGTTCAGGGATATCGACACGGAATCGAACACACCCTTCATCTCGGGTATGATGTCCCTTCCGTTGATCAGGTTCCCCAGACCGTTGGTGTTGAGACGGACCTTCTTCCCCAACCTCTCATGTATGAGGTTCGCGACCTTCACGATATCGTCGAATCTTTCGGTAGGTTCGCCGTATCCGCAGAACACCACCTCGTCATACGATCCCGGGACGTAACGGTCCAGGGACTCCATGGTCTCCTCCACTGTGGGTTCCTCATCCAACCACAGGGAATCCGCATCTCCGAGTGAATCCCTGCAGTTCCTCACGCAGAACGTGCATGAGTTGGGACACCTGTTGGTCATGTTGAGATAGATGTTCCTGCCGTAACGATAGGATATGGTCATATGCCCGAGGCCTCCCTCGATATATCGGAGATCTTGAATCCTCCGGCGGTCAGGAAATCCTTGGTGGACAACTCCAACTGTACACCGACCTTGCCACCGCTCACGTACGTGACATCCCCATCGGCGACGGAGGAATCCACGACGGTGGAGAACTGTCTCTTCATGCAGAACGGGGAACATCCCCCGTGCACGTATCCCGTCACGGTCAGCAACTGGGATGCGGGCATCATGGACAGTGATTTCTCGCCGACGGATGCGGCCGCCTTCTTCAGATCCAGCTCCTTGCCGACGGGTACCACGAACACGCAGTACCTCCTGTCCTTGGATACGGTGACCAGGGTCTTGAACACCCTGTCCGGATCCTCACCGAGCATGAGCGCTATCTGCACCCCGGTGAGACGCGGGTCCTCCGTATAGGTGTGCACCTTGTATTCGATCCCCAACCTGTCCAGGGCCCTCATCGGATTGGTCTTGATGTCGGTCATCCTATCTGGGGGGCGATGTCCGTCTGTGTATTAACGGTATATGCTCCCGTTGTACGGCTGTTAATAACGGAAGCGGATTTCCGAATATATGGTTAATAAGAATATGATAATCCTTTAATAATATCTGAGAGGAATGACCCTCCATGGATAAGATGATCGTATTGCTCGGATACATGGCGATCCTGTGTGTCGTCTCCGCCGCGGGAGCATATCTCCCACAGATCAAGAGGATGAACGACAGGCAGACCCATTTCCTCATAGCGTTGAGCGGAGGGATATTCCTCGGCCTTCTGTTCGTGATGCTCGTACCCGAAGCGTACGAACTCTCCGTGGAACATGAGGGAAGGTCCTTCGAGACCGTATCGTACATGTTCCTCTTCGGATTCCTTCTGATCGCGTTCGTGGACGTCCTGATCAAGCACTTCCACATGGCGGAATGTCCCTGCGAGTGTCACGAGGACGAGCACAAGCACGAGATAGCATCCCTTTCGGCATTCGTCGGTCTCTCGGTACACGCCACATGCGATGGATTGGCATTGGCGGCAGCCATCCTGGGAGGGGAGCACATAGGTCTCGTGGCGTTGATAGGCATGTCGGTGCACAAGTTCGTCGTACTGTTCTCCCTGTCGTCGTCCCTCCTGCTGACGGACAAGAGCGCGAAGGGGAGGTGGGCCTATCTGGGAGCATTCATCGCCATATCCCCGTTGTCCGCTATCCTGTTCTATCTGTTCTTCAACGGATTCGAGATCTACGATGTCGCGGGATTGCCGATGGCGTTCGCCGCAGGTACGTTCATGTTCGTCACCTTCTGCAACATGTTGCCGGAGGCGTTCCACAGGAAGGATCATGAACTGGTGTCGTTCATCGTCATATTCGCAGGTGTGTGCGTATCCGTCATCACCGTGTTCCTGGTGAACATGCTGGGCGGACACACCCACTGATCAACCTACATAACCGGTGCGGACGATCTCCGCACCGAGTCCTTCCTCTTCGCAGATACGGACGATCTCCCCCTCCTTCCCCAACAACCTGTCCAGGGAATCCTCCGTGGTCTGTATCCTCACCATACCTCCGGACATCCTGGCACGTACCAGTCCGATCCCGGCGACGGAACGTATCCTCTCCTCGATGCGTTCCACGGTATCCAGGTCGTCCACGTCCACCGATTCCCCTATGGGGAAGCGCATGAGCAGGCACGTCTCCTTGACCATATCGAACGGCAGACCCATACGATCCACGTAATCGGATACGTCCTTCCTCGTTATTCCGAAATCCCTGAAGGGGGATTCGATCCCGAGCTCCTCGGCCGCCCTCATGCCGGGTCTGTCCGATGGATCGTCGTCCGCGTTGTCCCCGCACAGTATGTGCCTTATCCCTAAGGAATATGCCAGATCCAGTGCTTCGGAGTAGATGCATTTCTTGCACAGGTAGCATCTGTCCCTGCCGTTGGACATGATGAGGTCCGATATGCGTCCGTCCATGCGTCTCTCGGTGACATCTGCGCCGATGTGTTCCGATACCATTCTCATCATCGATACGGAGCGTTCGCTCTCCATCGGTACCGAAAGATGGAATGCGACGACATCGTCCATGCATTCCCTGCAAAGGGACAACAGTGCGGTACTGTCCCTGCCGCCGGAGAAACATACCACGGCGCTACCCATGGAGGACAGCGAATCCTTCAGTCCGGAGAACGGATCTTCCATGGGATATGCATCGTAGGCAACCACTTAATTATATGCGTGGTATAGAGGAACGCATGGATATCCGTTCCGTCCTGGAATCATACAAGCGCGGGGAACTCACCGCGGACGATGCGGAGCGCATGCTCCGTCTGGATTATCTCGATTCCATCGGAGGGGACGTGATCTTCGACCGTGCCAGGCAACTGAGGAAAGGGATCCCGGAGGTGGTGTACGCCGCATCGAAGACACCCGAGACCGTCGCCAGGATAGCATCCTCGGTGGATTCCCTCACCATCGTGTCCAAGGCAGGGAAGGCACATCTCGATGCCGTCAGGGCCGCCGTACCCGACGCAACGATATTGGAGGACTGCGGCATCGCGGTCGTCGGTAGGATGCCATCTCCGGACCGCGGAAGGATAGGCATAGTCGCCGCAGGCACATCCGACATACCCATAGCCACGGAGGCCAAGGTGATGGCCGAGGCCATGGGTGTGGAATGCATCACGGCATACGACATAGGGGTGGCGGGGATGCACAGGCTCGTCGGTCCCATGCGCAGGATGCTGGAGGAGGATGTGGACGCCATCGTTGCCGTCGCCGGCATGGAGGGTGCGTTGCCGACGGTCATATCGTCGTTGTCCCCGGTGCCCGTGATAGGTGTACCCGTATCCACGGGATACGGTGCGGGAGGCGACGGGGTCGCGGCATTGCTGAGCATGCTCCAGAGCTGTTCTCCGGGGCTCACCGTGGTCAACATCGACAACGGGATAGGTGCGGGTGCCACGGCCGCACTGATATCCGTATCCGGAAGGCGCAGATGATCAACACCACGCTCCCCATCGAATCCGTATCGCCGAGGAAGGCGGACGGGGACGGTTTGTGCGTCATATGCAAAGGGGCCAAACGTCTCTGCGGAAAGGACCGTTGTCCGCTGATGATCAAATTCTATTCGAGACAGAAGACCGCGCCCATGATCGACTTCAAGGATCTTGGCGGGTCCTGTCCTCCCGCGGTGTTCGTGGGACGTTACGGTTATCCGAAGGTGGACATCGGACCCCTCCTGCCCCCGTTCCACGGAGACACATCCGTCATGGACAGGCCGGAGGAATGGGTCGGCAAGACCATAGACGAGATCACCGACATGAGGTTCAGCCTGGTCCGCGGGAAGTACAGGATAGACGCTACCGATTTCGCCAAGGCGGGGCGCATCGTGGAACAGATCCAGGAGATCGCATTGACCGAACGTCCCGTGGACATGGAGGCCAACTTCTCACACAGACCCAGAGGGCGCATAATACTGGATGACGAGGTGCAGCCGTTCGGTCCGTCCGCAAGGATGGAGAGCATGAAGGCCGGTACAGGCAGGTTCGAAAGATATCTGGAACGCAGCTACTACGACACGGACATGCGCGCCTCGGACGCGGTGATAAACGCCTACGAGAACGGTACGCTGATATCCGAGATACAGAAGGCATTCTCGACCGCCACCATGGGTACCTCGGGGAGGAGACGTTTCGTACCGACGAGATGGAGCATAACCGCCGTCGACGACATAATAGGAAAACACCTGTTGGAGACCACCAGGTTCAACGATACGATAGACGAATACCGCATCTATCATTGGGAGGAGCTGGACAACAGATGGTGCATCCTGATGATGCCCTGCACCTGGAGGTTCGAACTCATCGAGGCATGGTATCCCAGCACCACCTGGAACCCTATGGGCAAAGGTATCGAGATCATATCCGATCACGAGTTCTTCGACGGACGTTCGGATTACGCATCCATAGGCGGATGCTACTACGCTTCCAGGATGGCGGTCAACGAACTGCTGATACGCGAGGGCAGGACCGCGGGGGCCGTGATCATGAGGGAGGCACATCCGGGCTATGTGATGCCGGTAGGGGTGTGGAACGTGAGGGAGAACGTACGTGCCGCTTTGAGGACGGAACCCCACAGATTCGAATCCCTGGATGGTGCGATGGATTATGTGGCATCCGTGATGGACATACCCAAACAGAGATGGCTCGAGGTATCCGGCATACTCAGGGACTACAGACGTCAGAGGAGGATCGAGGACTATTTCGCTGACCGATTTCATCAACCGTGACAGGTGGGACGGGCCTTACAGGATCGTGGAATGCAGGCGTGCTCTGAATCCGTCCGGGCTACCGGGTGTGGATTACGCTCTGAACCCGTACGCGGGCTGTTCCCACGGGTGCATATACTGTTACGCACCGGAGGTCACGCATTCCGAATGGAAGGGATGGAGGATCCCGGGGGTGAGGGAGAACATCGCATCCCGTCTGGCAAGGGAGGTGGGTGCGCTGTCCGGTACGGTATGTATCGGAACATCCACGGATCCGTACCAGGAGGCGGAATACAGGTTCGAGCTCACCAGAAGGTGTCTGGAGGTCCTCTCCCGCACGGATATGCGCGTGTCGGTGATGACCAAATCGGGATTGGTCACCAGGGACATGGACCTCATCTCGGGGATGGATCATTCCGTGTGCATGACCGTGACCAACACCGACATATCCGTATGTAGACGCACCGAACCCGGAGCACCCCCGCCCGCGGAGAGGTTGGATGCCATGCGCAGGATGACGGACGCGGGCATGAGGGTGATCTGTCTGGTGGGTCCGATACTGTCGACCTTGGAAGGAAAGGAATCCGAACTGGCGGATGCCGTCATCGGCACCGGCGTACGTGCCGTATGCATGGACAGGTTGAATCTCCGTCCCGATCTCGGTGCCAGATTGGAGAGGATGGGGATACGCGGTTCCAGGTCCGCATACGACCGTCTGAGGGTGTTGTTCACCGATGCCGGATTGGACGTATCCGACGCTTTCGGACCGGGTTGGCACGACCAGACCCTGTGATATGCTGGCCATACCTTATTTGTCTGACCTGTATCACTACCTTGGAAAGGTGGTTCAAGATAAAGTTAATATAGAAGTACAAAATTACACGTATCAATCTAAAAGAGGTACTACAATGTACGGTTCTGGAAACAATCAGCCTATCATCGTGCTCAAAGAGGGCACCGAGAGAAGCAAGGATAAGGAGGCACAGTTCAACAACATCGCAGCCGCGAAGGCGGTCGCAGATTCCGTCAGGTCCACCCTTGGACCCAAGGGAATGGACAAGATGCTCGTCGACTCCATCGGAGATGTCACCATCACCAACGATGGAGTGACCATCCTCAAGGAGATCGACGTCCAGCACCCCGCAGCCAAGATGGTCGTCGAGGTCGCCAAGACCCAGGACGACGAGTGCGGAGACGGTACCACCACCGCAGTCGTTCTCGCTGGAGAGCTCCTCAAGCAGTCCGAGTCCCTCATCGACGCTAACGTCCACCCCACGGTCATCACCAACGGATTCAAACTCGCAGCCGCGAAGGCGGTCGAGGTCCTCAACGACATCGCCGTCCAGAGCAACGACGACATCCTCAAGAAGGTCTCCGAGACCGCTCTGACCGGTAAGTCCGTCGGAGGAGAGGGCGAGTTCCTCTCCGAGCTCATCGTCAAGGCCTGCAAGGCGGTCGAGGAGAACGGAACCGTCGACACCGACTCCATCCTCATGGAGAAGAAGGTCGGAGGAGTCATCAAGGACTCCTACATGATCGAGGGTCTCGTCATCGACAAGCAGAGGGTCCACCCCAGGATGCCCAAGGTCGTCAAGGACGCAAAGATCGCACTGTTCACCACCCAGATGGAGAACAAGAAGACCGAGGTCGATGCACAGATCAGCATCACCGCACCTTCCGCCATGCAGTCCTTCCTGGACCAGGAGCAGGAGAACCTCAAGGCCATGGTCGACAAGGTCGTCGAGGCCGGAGCCAACGTCGTCTTCTGCCAGAAGGGAGTCGACGATCTCGTACAGCACTACCTCGCAAAGGCAGGAGTGTTCTGCTGCAGGCGCCTGAAGCAGTCCGATATCGAGGCCATCGCAAAGGCCACCGGCGGAAAGCTCGTCGGAGAGATCATGGAGCTCAAGCCTTCCGATCTCGGAACCGCGGCAATGGTCGAGGAGAAGGACGTCGGAACCGATTCCATGACCTTCATCACCGGATGCAAGAACCCCAAGGCAGTCTCCATCGTCATCCGCGGTGGAACCGAGCACGTCATCGACGAGGTCGAGAGGGCAATGAACGACGCCATCCGTGTCGTAGGTGTCGCAATCGAGGACGGAAAGGTCGTCGCAGGTGCCGGAGCACCCGAGATCGAGGTCGAGCTCAAGCTCTCCAAGTACGCATCCACCGTCGGAGGCAGAGAGCAGCTCGCGATAGAGGCATTCTCCAAGGCCATGGAGATCATCCCCTGGACCATCGCGGAGAACGCAGGTATCGACTCCATCGACGCCATCATCAAGCTGAAGGCGGCACACGAGAAGTCCGCGGACGGAAAGTACTACGGACTCTGCCTCAGGAACGGCGAGGCAGTCGACATGCTCAAGCAGAATGTCGTCGAGCCCCTCAGGGTCAAGGTACAGGCGATCAACTCCGCAGCAGAGGTCGCCAACATGATCCTCAGGATCGATGACGTCATCGCATCCCGCAGGGCACCCCCGATGAACCCCATGGCGGACCCCTCCATGGGCGGACCCGGAATGGGCGGCATCGGCGGAATGATGTAAAACCATTGAAAAACATTTCAAAGGGGGCGGTATCGTCCGCCCCCTCAACCCCACCCTTCTACGATCTTCTCATATCCTTTGGGGTTTGTCCATCGTCACACAACGCGATCCCGGGTATCATTGTCCTGATTAATCCACCGAGGGACTTCAAGTTCCAGGAATATACTGCGTCAACAGGGAGAGTTACAACAATCCGCTGGGGATCTCGGCTCTACAGTGATCGAATATGCCGCGGACTCGTCTATCCCGGGAACAACTGTTCTGAGGCGGATGCCGAAAGTACCAATGCCTAGGTCTACTGCATATTCGGGGGACTCCCGACAGTGAATCGAGGTATATGGAGACGGCCGTGAAGAAGGGCAGACTGATGAAACCGGACGGCACGGGACCGATCAACGATCCGCGTTACAGGGTCTCCGAGGACACCCCGAGTACACGGCATACCACTCGCATCTCGACTGAGAAGGCGCAAGGAAGCGGTATACGACGATCAAAATGCCTTGCCCGTGTCCCCCAACCTTCCGCGGAATACTGGGTCTTTTCACCTCGTCTGATTCCTCTTTCCGACGGGTCCGTAAGAGATTGTAACGGAATTGGACCTTTTCCACCTCGGATAAAATGCTGGAGGTTGAAAGATATATAATGCATCATGGAAGGTATCGGGTTTTCCTCCCTTCCGATATGCTGGCCGATCGGAAAAGCGGAAGCGGTTCAGCACCTCAATCTGCGTTGAGATTCTCGTAATCGATCGGTTCGTTCGGTGCAAGGAACTCTCCGATGATCCTGCCCACATCATCGATGGATTTCGGATCAACCTCCTTCCCCTCGTAGATCATCCTGCCGTCATCGTCGTCTAGAGGAATGTCAGTCCGAGTTCGGGAATACACTCCCATATGAGTTTCACGGATCCCTCG
>JAEDGA010000003.1 GCA_016297775.1 Candidatus Methanomethylophilaceae archaeon | reverse complement strand
CCCGACCGCTGTCACATCAATACGAGGTTCTCGCTCCTTATGACGTCGTCATAGCTCTTGTGTCCCAGCACCGCCTCGATCCTGTCACTGCGGATACCGCGGATCTTGAAGATGTCTTCCGAATCGTAATCCGGGATGCCTTTTGCAATGACCTTGCCCGAACATTCTACGTTGACTACGTCTCCCCTCTCGAACCTTCCGATGACGTCCCTTATCCCGACCGCCAGGAGGCTCACGTCGCCCTGTCTCAGCTTGTCGGCGGCACCGGCATCCACGATGATGGAACCTTTGGCATAGGCCGCCTTGATCCAGCGGCTCTTCTTCCTCTCCTTCTCTCCGGGGAGGAAGATGGTACCGATCCCCTCTCCGCGGACGGCACGTACGATCACATCCGGTATGTCGCATCCAGCGATGATCATGTAACATCCTGCCTCATGACAGATCTCCGCCGCTCTGAGCTTCGTCTTCATACCGCCCGTACCGACCCTGGAGGTGGGATCGCCGGCCATGGCCATGACCGACGACACATCATCCACGACCGGTACGATCTCGGCATCGGCATGGATCTTCGGATTCTTGTTGAACAATCCCTCTACATCCGAAAGTATGATCAGAAGGTCGGCATCCATCTTGCTGCAAACGTACGCCGACAGGGTATCGTTATCGCCGAACATGGCATCGATCTCCTTGACGCAGATGACGTCGTTCTCGTTGATGATCGGCACCACGCCATATGCCAGCAACGTCTGTATGGCGTTCCTGAGGTTGAGGTACTTCTCGCGATCGGAGTAGAAGTCGTACGTGAGGAGGATCTGGGACACCAACAGACCCTGTTTCTCGAAACTCTCGTTCCACTTCTGCATCAATATGCCCTGACCCACGGAAGCCGCCGCCTGTCTTATCGGGATCTCCTTGGGCTTGGGTTTGGCATTCATGGCGGCGAGACCCACGCCTATCGCACCGGATGATACGATAAGCACCTTTTTACCCATGTCCCTGAGTTCCTTCACCTGTTTCGCGACGGAATCCATGAAGATCTCCGATACCGAGTTGCCTCCGCCGGTGATGGATGACGTACCGACCTTGACAACGACGGTATCGACGTGCGAGAGTATGGAGGACCTGTCGCTCATCTTACCACCAACGTCCTGTCGGACGATATGTGCTTGAACTTCCTGGCACTGTCGCCTACGTAATCCTTGACGACATGTCCCCCGCCCATCAGGACGTATTTGTAGATCATCAGGCCCTCCATCCCCACGGGACCTCTGGAATGTATCTTGTTGGTGGATATACCGATCTCGGCACCCTTTCCGAAACGGTATCCGTCCGCGAATCTGGTGGAAGCGTTCACGAACACATCCGCCGAATCCACGTTGTCTATGAAATACGACATGTTTGACGTGTTCTCGGTGATTATAGCATCGGTATGATGGGAACCGTGCGTGTTGATGAAATCCACAGCCTCCTCCACCGTGCTGACGATCCTGACCGATACGATGTAATCATTGTATTCGGTGTCCCAGTCCTCGTCCGATGCCGGTACGGCACCCTTCATCAGTGCCAACGACATGGGATCGCATCTGATTTCGGTACCGTTCTCCGAGAACAGTTCCGCCATACGGGGAAGGAACCTGTCCGCGACACGTCTGTTCACCAACAGCGTCTCCATCGCGTTGCATACCGCGGGATACTGCACCTTGGAATCCAGGACGATATCCCACGCCTTGCCGAGATCCGCGTCGGAATCCACATACACGTGGCATATGCCGGCGGCATGACCCAGCACAGGGATGGATGTGTTCCTCTGGATGTATCTCACGAACTCGTTGGAACCGCGGGGGATCAACAGGTCGATGTATTCGTTGAGACCCAGTATGGCATTCACGTCCTCGCGTGTCTCGATCATGACGAATGCGGATGCCGGCACGTATTCCGATACGGCATCGGTGAGGATCTCGAAAAGACACCTGTTGGTCTCCGTCGCTTCCCTGCCTCCTTTGAAGACCACTCCGTTGCCGGACTTCAGACACAGGGAGAGGATCTGCGGGACCACATCCGGACGCGATTCGAATATCACACCCACCAGACCTATCGGACACCTGATCTGGTACAGCATGAGCCCGTCATCCAGTTCCATCGTGGACATGGTCTCCCCTACGGGATCCTTCAGGGATATCACGCTCCTGATGCCCGAGATCATGGAATCGATCTTCACGTCATCCACCGCGAGTCTCTTCATCATGACCTTTCCGATACCTTCGGAGGCGGCCCTCTCCATATCGGATGCGTTGGCCTTCAGAACCTCCGCCCTCCGTCTGTCCAAGGCGGATGCCATCGATTCCAATGCTGCATCCTTCCTGTCGGTCGGTACGGCCGCCAGTCTCCTAGCCTCCGATCTGGCTACCCTGATGTCAGATACGATGTCCGTCATATCGTTCACGAGTATACTCTCACGGGATATAAGGGTAGATACAACGGATTATACTCCTCTCAAATATTTGAGCGATATTAAATAGACGGAACAGGATTGATGATACATGGGCAGCTGCAAGATGGAACTGGTGTACATGGACCCCGATACGTACACCGCCATATCCTCGCATAAGATGAGACAGGAGATCCTGTCCGCACTGTACAGGGAGGCCTACAACGGACGCTCGGTCACGAAACAGGAACTCGCTGACATGCTCGGTATAAAGTACCAGCAGCTGGTCTATCAGCTGATGAACCATATCAGGGACTTCTGGACCGTAGTCAGGGAGGAGAAGGTCAGAGGCACCAGGATGGAATACATCGCACCGTCCAACCCCAACGCCATACACATGTGCGTGGGCAAGGACAGGAGGATATACATCGTGGACCCGATAGCAGAGCTCTACGGACCCCTGGACGAAGTAGGTGCCAGATGCGACATGTGCTCCGTGGATGAGGCGGAACACTGCGTCAGATCCCTGATTGAGAAGAACATCATCCCCAAGGACCTCACGCACTCCGAAAGGGAGACCCTCAGCATGAACAAGAGGAGCGGACTCAGACCTTTGGACAGGGGATTCATCGAGGCGCTGAAAGGTATCGCTGTGGGGGACAACTGCGTGCTCACCATTCCCTGCGAGAGATGCACTTTCATGCAGAGACGCAATCTCATCACCATCGAATGATCCTTCAGTGGTGAAAGGTAAATATCGATTATTCGATTCTAAACTCATGTCGTCAACTAGGATGCTGGTGCTCGGAGGATACCTCGGAGCGGGAAAGACCACACTGGCCGTCAATCTTGCAAGGACCCTCAAAACGGATCGTGACAAATCCGTTGCCATCATCACCAACGATCAGGGCGATGTCCTGGTTGACACGGAATACTCCAAGGATGCCGGATTCGACACCAGGGAGATCATGGGAGGATGCTTCTGCAAGAACTTCGACGAGTTCGTTTCCAGTGCCAGAACATTGGTTACTAGCGGCAAGCCCGACATCATCATCGCCGAACCGATAGGTTCCTCCACCAACCTCATGAGCAGTGTCGTATCGCCCATGAGGACGATGTACCCCGACGAGTTCAGCGTGGCACCCTTCTGCGTTGTGGTGGACTGCGTGAGGGCGTTGGGATTCCTGTCCAAGGACAAGGAACGCACCGTAGATACCGTTGACCTGATCCCGGAACATCAGATACGCGACGCCGAGATCATCATCCTCACGAAGACAGACCTGGTCGGGCGCGACACCATAGATGCCGTGAGAGCGAAGATCGATTCCATCCTCCCGGGATGCAGGATGATCGAGACCTCCTCCAAGGATCTCAGGAACATCTCCGAGATCGTGGACATGATCCTCTCCGACGAGATGAGCATGAAGGCCCCGCTTGCGGAGGACAACAGAGGTTTCGCATTCGAGAAGGCGAAGCTCGGCTGGTATTCCGGTACGTACGACATCAAGCCCACCGATGACCTGGACATGTACTCCATCTCCACGGATATGATGAAGGCCGTGGCTGCCGAGTACGGAGCGGATTCCATCGTTCACGTGAAGGTCATGCTGGAATCCGAGGATGCGGCATGCAAGATGTCCCTAGTACAGAAGGAGATGCAGGTGGACGGCATCGAAGGATCCAGGTTCATGAAATCCCCGGGAAGGCTCGTACTCAACGCAAGGGTCATCTCCCCTCCCAAAAAACTGGAGGAGGTCATGAGGAACATCGTCGACACGGTATCCGGCAATTATCCCGTGGAACTGATCAGGACAGGGGAGAAATGCTTCATGCCCAAACCGGAGTCCCCGTCCCATTTCTTCTTCGAATGAAGGTATGTCCGCCTGTTTAAATACAGGTAGAATCTAGTTCGAAACGTGAAGAAGAAAGATCTGGAGATTAGACTCCAGGGCCTGGCCCCCTTCAAAGAGCCCAAGGTGGGATTGGAACAATATCCCACCAATTCGTCCATAGCCACGGACATACTCTTCGAGGCCTACGCCAACGGTGACATCGCAGGAAAGGATGTGGTGGACCTCGGATGCGGGACAGGTATCTTCGCGATCGGTGCGGCACTTCTTGGGGCATCGTCCGTCAAAGCATATGATGTCGATGCGGATGCCATAGATGTCGCAAGGATGAACGCCGCCGATCTCGGTTGTGAGGTGGATTTCGTATTATCCGACATATCAAAAGTGGAAGGAAGATGCGATACCGTCCTGATGAACCCGCCATTCGGGTCCCAGAAGAAACATGCGGACCGGCCGTTCCTGAGAAAGGCCATGGAGATGGCGGATTCGGTGTATTCCATACACATGGCATGCACTTTGGACTATCTCAGAGAGGAAACGGAAGCATCATCCCGCTCGATAGTGGGTCATAGAATCTATAAGTACGATATCCCTCATACATTCTCATTCCATACGAAGACGAAGAAATCCGTTGATATCGTGGCGATCAACATAAGGTGATTATAGAATGTCTAACAAAGTCGAAGTTTTTCCCGGAGACGAGGTCGCAGTAGAGGAGGAATACCTCGCATCCGAAGGTACGTTCGCTAAGGACGGAAAGATCTACGCATCACAGATCGGTACTCTCGAACTCAATGACGAGGAATGTACCGCAAGGGTCATATCCCCCAACCCGCCCAACATCCTGAAGGTCGGGGACGTCGTATACGCGGTGGTCGCAGACATCAGGAAGACCATGGCGACCGCAGATGTCGTCGCCAAGGAGGGGACCGAGAGAGGACTCGGAGGAGAGACCTACGCTACCATCCACGTATCCAAGATCTCCCCCGATTACACGGATGATGTATCCAGAGAGCTCAGGAAGGGAGATCGCATCAGAGCGATCGTCACCGGAGTATCACCGTCCCTCCAGCTCTCCACCAAGGATGCGCACCTCGGGGTCATCAGATCCCTCTGCGGTACCTGCAAGACCGAGCTTGTCAAGAAGGGTAACGGCCTCTACTGCGAGAAGTGCGAGAAACCCTCCCCCAGGAAGCTTGCCGACGATTACGGGGACGTAATCTTCTGAATCGGGAAGTGAAGGACATGAGATTCGTGACCCTGCTGTCCGGCGGTATCGATTCACCGGTGGCCGCATACATGATGGCACACGTGGGAGCGGATGTCATGTTGCTTCACATGGACAACGGGGAGTTCGGCGATCCGAAGGAGATCGACAAGGTCAGGAAGATCGCCGCACGCCTCTCCGAGGTCACAGGCAAAGAGCTTCCGTTGTATATCGCAAAGCACGGCCCCAATCAGCTTGCGATCAAGAAGAACTGCGACCAAGGATACCAGTGCGTGATGTGCAAAAGGGTCATGCAGAGCGTCGCCAAGCGTTTCGCGGAGAATCACGGATGTGACGGCATAATCATGGGGGATTCCCTGGGACAGGTGGCATCACAGACCCTCCGCAACATAAGGGCGGAGCAGAACATGTTGGATTACCCCATCGTAAGGCCGCTCATAGGTCTCGACAAAGAGGAGATCATAGACATAGCGAAGAGGATCGGTACGTTCGACCTCTCCATCATACAGACCGGGGGATGCAAGGCGGTCCCTCTGAAACCGGTCACGGAAGCCAGTACCGAGAAGGTGTTGGCGAATCAGTCGAAGTTGGATTTCGACAGGATGGTCGCGGAATCGGCAGACGGTGCCGTCCGCGTTTGATACCATCACTTCTTGTCGATCCATCCCATGCTGCGAAGTGTGGACAGTGCGGGACAGGAGTATATGTCATTCTCCGAATAGAGCATGTCCATGGATACCCTGGACACATATTCGGACTGGACGATGGAGATGTAGAGCTTGTAGTCACCTATCGGGATGATGATATCGCTGGGTTTTGCGGGTTTGACCGTGATGGGTACGAGGGCGGGACCTCTGCAAGCGGTACAGACACGATAATCCTGCTTGGCATCGAGGATCATCTGTCTAACGTCATCATCGACAATGATATCTGCCATGCATGCGGGATTGTATAACACGATAAAAGATTTTTCTGGCACATCCCCCGGTGCGATGTGGACAGTGCAATTATCTATATGGATAGGGATGTCCGGACATGACCCTTGTATTGGACAGTTCCGCATTGTTCTCAATGGAGAACCTTCCCGAAGAGGATTCCGTCTGCCCCACGGGAGTCGTGAAGGAACTCAGAAGATACAATGACCCGCGTCTGGACCTTTGGGGGGATATGCTCCGTACATCGGACTGTTCCGACGAATCCTTACATAAGGTAGAGGAATGTGCCAGAAGGACCGGAGATCTGGGACGTCTGTCCCCCGTGGATATGACCGTCATCGCTCTCGCGCTGGATGTGGACGGTACCGTGCTCTCGGACGACTTTTCCATATTGAACGTATGTACTGTCATGGGCATACCGAACCGTTCGGTCGGTACCAAGGGTATAAAGAAAGTGGAGAAGTGGAACTACCAGTGCATAGGCTGCAAGAAGTGGTACAAGGAACGCAGCCAGGAATGTCCCATCTGCGGCTCCCCGATGAAGGCGTTCCGCAAGAGATGAATCACGGGAAGATGCGCTTGCACATGATCAGATTGTTCATGCGGCGCTTACCCAGGATGCCCATGCACATGGTGGTCGTCCATTCGTAGTGGAATGCGAATATGTCCGCCAGCTTCTTGTTGAATGCCGCGGTCTTCAGGGGTTTCAGCATGATATCGCGCCACTGGGTCTGATAATCCTCCAGGGAACGTCCGTTCATAACGTTGTCGCCCGCCACGGTACCACATATACGTCCCGCGATGAGTGCTAGAGGGATTCCTCCGCCGTTGACGGACACGACGTGTCCGGCCGCATCGCCGACCACCATCCCGTTCCCGGATACGGTGTTCTCGATGGGGCCTTCGCTGGGCACGTACTTGCCTTCCAACTTGTTGATGATGTCGAAACCGTTCTTCACCCTGAACTTCTCGAAATACTCCGGAAGCGAACCGTTGGCGAACTTGGGGGAGAATCCGACACCGACGTTGGCCTGACCCGCCTTGGGGATGATCCAACTGTATGCGCCGGGAGCGATGCCTCCAAAGAACATTACAACATAGGGATCGAAATCTCCCTTGGCCTGTGCCGTGACCGCAGGATAGGGGTTCCTGTTATTCCTGAGGCCCAGGGAACGTGCCACACGGGATCCGGGACCGTCGGCTCCGATGATCACCTTGTACTCTATGTCGCCCTGTGAGGTCTTGGCCACACCGTCCTCGATACGGCTGAAACTGCAGTTCTTGATGAGTTCCGCACCAGCCTTGCAGGCCTCGGAGGCCAGATACTGATCGAAACGGTCCCTATCGGTACTGTATCCGGGAAGATCCAGCGTGGTGACCTTTCCCTTGGGATTGACGAGGCGGATACCGTTGAGCTCCCTCATACGGAGGTGTGCGGGGATCGTATCGAACAACGAATCCAGATCGGCGGCCTTGGGGAACATGCTCTGTACCTGATCCGTGGCAGGTACGAATTCTCCACAACGTACGGGTACACCGACGTTGCTGCGCCTCTCTATGAACGTGACCTTGGCCCCCTTCTCGGCCGCATACTTGGCCGTGACCGAACCTGCGGGACCAGAACCTACGATGAGGATATCGGTCTTGAGAACTGTCTCGGTCATTGTATCACCTGTCGCGGCGTACGATATACTTCGCAAGCCCGATGAGAGATTCTTTGTATATGGAATCGGGAAGAGGAGCGAGAGCATCGATGGCACCCTGTGCGACATCCTCCGCCTTCTTGTAACACTTGTCCAACGAATCGGTCATACGGATCAATTCCAGGGCACGTGCCACATCGGCATCCGTGGCCGAACGTGAATGGATCTCCCTGAGTTCCTTTCCGTATACCGGATCCTCCATCGCGTAGATGATGGGGAGTGTGGGCTTTCCCTCGAGGAGATCTATACCCACTTTCTTACCGGTGCCGTCGGTACCGATGACATCCAGGATATCGTCTATGATCTGGAATGCGATACCGATGCCGCTGGAGTATTCAACGATGGAATCGATACAGTCCTGATCGTCGGTGGCTATGTATGCACCGGATGCGGCACTTGCCGTGATCAACATGGCGGTCTTTCCTTTGATGATGCCCATGTAATCATCTATGGTGACGTCGAGGTCATGCTCGAAATCCTTCTGGACGAACTCGGACTCGACCATCATCCCGGCTGCCTTGATGACGATGTCCATGGGCTCTTCGGGAAGCGAGGACAGACACCTGTATCCGCGGACCAGCATGAAATCTCCGGCCACCAGTGCCTTCGTGAGAGTGTATTTCTTGTGGAGGGTCAGACGCCCGCGCCTGAGCATCCCGTTGTCATCGATGTCGTCATGGACGAGCGATGCGGAATGCAGGATCTCGAAACCGGCGCCCACCTTAACGGCCCTGTCCACATCCTTCCCGCCACAGGCGAGATAGGAGAGGATGCATACAGCAGGCCTTACCCTCTTACCTCCGGACTGGATGACATATTTGCACATCTCATCTAATTCCTCGTTGTCGGATGAGAGTGCGTCGAGGATGACTTCCTCTACCTTGGAGAATTCCGAATCTATGGCATCTGCCCAGCGGTCGACCATTGGTTAGGCATATCTATGAGATATTTAAAAACATGGCATGACGAAACAATAGCCAGACGTACTTAGGATACCAACCGTACGATATGCCATCATACCGATGTCCGACCGTCATGGAATAAAAAAGGAAATGGTTTAAAGGGTTTATATCCGGGCTCTATCAGAGCAGCCAGAGTGCGGTCGCTGCCTTGCTGCAGAGGTCGATGAGGTACTCGGGGTAGACTCCGAGAACGATGACACCGATCACACAGAGGAGGATGGCGACCATGAAGGGCTTGGGTACGGAGACCTTGTCCTCGCAGGCAGGCTTCTCGATGTACATCGCCTTGACTACACGTGCGTAGTAGTACAGGGAGATGGCAGAGTTGAGGACCGCGATGAGAGCGAGCCACATCCACTGCATGGAGACTGCACCGTTGACGAAGATCGCACCGGAGAACAGCACGAACTTGGAGGTGAATCCTGCGAGAGGAGGGATACCTGCAAGAGAGAACAGGAACAGCATCATCGCCGCTGCGACGAGAGGTGCCCTCTTTGCGAGTCCCTTGTAATCCTCGATCTTCTCACCGAGTCCGGCAGTGATCAGAGCGGCCACGATGATGAACGCTCCTCCCTTCATGACCACGTGGGTGAACATGTGGAAGAGTGCTCCGGTGGTGGCGTACTGGCTCATGACAGCGAGAGCGATCATGATGTATCCTGCCTGTGCAACACTCGAGTATGCGAGCATCCTCTTGATGTTGCTCTGGGAGATCGCCACGACGTTACCGACGGTCATGGTGATGGCCGCGATGATGGCGAAGACGTACTGGAACTCAAGAGTGAAGACTCCGGTGCTGCCGATGATGAACAGCGCGAAGAAGATCTTGAACAGTACTGCGAATCCCATCTTCTTGGATGCGGTGGCGAGGAATCCGGACACAGGGGTGGATGCTCCCTCATAGACATCGGGTGCCCAGGAGTGGAACGGCACTGCTGCGATCTTGAATCCGTAACCTGCGATCATTCCGATGCAACCGACGATGAATGCCCAGTTGGCAGCCATGGTGGGTACGATAGCGGAAATCTCTGCGATGTCGAGTGTTCCGGTGACTCCGAAGATCATGGACATTCCGAACAGTGTGAGTGCTGTGGAGAACGCTCCGATGATCAGGTACTTCACTGCGGCCTCGGACGCACGGGGATCGTTCTTCTTGAGAGCGACCAGTGCGTAGGAGGAGATACTGACGACCTCGACGGAGATGAAGATCGCGAGGAGGTTGGCCGCAGATGCCGCGAACATCATACCTGCAACGATCGCACAGATGAGTGCGTAGTACTCTCCGGCGTGCTTGGTGGTCTCCACGTGGCACGGGGAGACCATGATGGTCAGGAACGCGACCGCCATGAAGAGGAGCATCATCAGTGACGAGAATGCATCGAACTCGAACATGGAGGCTGCGACACCGTAGGTAACGGTGTGCATGAGCAGCATCGTGACCAGAGCGGAGACCGCAATCAGTGCGAACGAGACTGCCGCAACGATCTTGCCGTTCTTCGTGAGGTAGAACACCAAGGGTGCGATCAATGCTGCAATCAGCACGATGAGCTCGGGCAGAACAAAGGTCGCCTCCTTGAAGGTGTCGACCAGTGTTGTTGCGAGTGAATCGAATATTTCAGCCATTTTTTCACACTCCTTAGAATGCTCCTGCGAAAGGCATCACGAAGTCGAGAGCCAGTGTCGGCCAGATACCGAAGAGCGCGATCAGTGCGCAGAGGACTGCGAGCACTGCGACCTCGTTCTTTGCGATGTCGTGGCAGTGGGTCAGATCGATCTTGTCGGTGAGCTTTCCGAAGAGGGTCTTCTGCATAGCCCAGAGGTAGTAACCTGCGGTGAGCATCATGTCCAGCAGTCCGAATACGATGAGGACCTCGAGTCCCTGGGAGACCAGGTATTCCCAAAGTCCGAAGAGGAGACCGAACTCCGCTATGAATCCCATGAGACCGGGCAGTCCGAGGGATGCCATGAATCCGAACATCATGAACAGTGCATATACAGGGAACTTTCCTGCGAGTCCGCCGAGGAGACGCATGTCCCTGGTACCGAAGTTGTGACCTGCGATACCGCAGACCATGAACAGGACACCGGAGATGATTCCGTGGGCGAACATCTGGAAGATGGCGAACTCGATTCCGATGACGGAGTTGCATCCCATACCGACCAGCACCATTCCCATGTGGCTGATGGAGGAGTATGCGACCATCTTCTTGAGGTCGTTCTGAGCGATACAGGCGTATGCTCCGTAGACCATGGCGAAGATTCCGAGTCCGATCATGATGGGCTGCCAGAATGCCATTGCGTCGGGGAAGATCGCGCTGTCGAGGCAGACCCTGATGATTCCGTAGGATCCCATCTTAAGCATGACTCCTGCCAGAAGGACGGATCCTCCGGTAGGTGCCTCGACGTGTGCGTCGGGCAGCCATGTGTGGAAGGGCGGGACGGGCATCTTGACTGCAAATCCGAAGAAGAGCAGACCGAAGAAGAACGTCTGGAATGCGGGTGCCAGGGTAGCGCCGTTCCTGACAGCCTCGAATGCGAAGCTGATGTACTCTGCACCGATCTGGGTCTGGAACACGACAGCGAAGATTCCGATCAGCATGATGACGGATGCCACGTGCGTGTAGATGAAGAACTTGATCGCAGAGTAGTGTCTGCGGGGTCCTCCATACCAAGAGATCATGAAGTACATCGGGATGAGGGTGACCTCCCACATGATGTAGAACAGGAAGAAGTCCTGTGCCATGTAGACACCCATGAGTCCGACCTCCATCGCGAGCAGGAGCGCGTGATAGTAGTTGGGCTTGTCCTCCTCGTGCCAAGAGAAGATGACGACGAGGAAGACGAGGATGGCTGTGAGGAGGACCATCAGGATGCTGAGGCCATCGATGGCGAAGATGATGTTCATCTGAAGACCGGCTGCCTTGAACCAGACATAGGACTCCTTCAGATCAGCGAGGTCCGCCATGTTGTTGTATCCCACGAAGGTGACGTACAGCGCGAGCGCAAGGACGATCGCGGAGAACGCTACGGCTACGTACTTTGCCTTTTCAGCCCTCTGTCCGCCCATGAAGAGCGTTGCGAGAGCTCCGATTAAGGGTATGATTACGAGTAAGGAAAGAATTGGAATATCCATCAGAATCCGCCTCCGTAAAGGAAGATCAGGCAGAACACTGCCAGGATCGAGATGACACCGACTGCGACGAGACCAGCGTAGTCGCGG
This sequence comes from Candidatus Methanomethylophilaceae archaeon, assembly GCA_016297775.1. Lineage (GTDB taxonomy): Archaea > Thermoplasmatota > Thermoplasmata > Methanomassiliicoccales > Methanomethylophilaceae > SIG5. The sequence goes on along the minus strand of JAEDGA010000003.1, from coordinate 54,821 downwards.
ACGTATCCGGTCTGGACCGCGCTGAGACCCTCTCCTCCGCCGACGACTGCGTTGGACAGTCCGTTGACGGTTCCGTCGATGACATGGACGTCGAGTGCGTTGACTCCCTTTGCGACTCCGGCTCCGAACTTCCAGGAGATCCAGTTGTAGAGCTCGGGGAAGTAGTGCCTCTTCGCGTTGAAGTTGTAGAGTGCACCGTGGTTCTCGGGCTTGAATGCCTCAGCATCGTAGGGTGTCTTGACGTACAGCTTCCAAGCGATTCCGATACCGACGACCGCCAGCACAAGCGCCACATAGGTGGGGATTGCGGTGAAGATCTCCTCGACGATCTCCATTCCGGTGTGGAAGGGGATCACGGTGTCGATGGTGGTACGGAGGGATTCGAGGATGTAGTACGATCCGTCGAACACGACGAACAGACCACTGATGACCGCGAACACTGCAAGGATGCAGAGAGGTACGGTCATCGGCTTGGGAGACTCACCGTGGCAGTGGCCGCGGGGCTCTCCGCAGAAGGTCATGAACCACATGCGGAACATGTAGAACGCGGTCATGAAAGCGGTGATCATTCCGAGGATGAACAGCACCATGAAGATGGAACCTGCTCCGAGTCCGTGGTGGAAGGGTGCGAATGCAGCCTCGAGCACCAGATCCTTGGACCAGAATCCGCTCAGAATGGGGATACCCGCGATGGACAGGGAACCGATGAGCATGGTGTATGCGGTGATCGGCATCTTTGTCCTGAGTCCTCCCATCATGCGCATGTCCTCGGTTCCGACCGCATGGATGACGGATCCGGAACACAGGAAGAGGAGCGCCTTGAAGAACGCGTGGTTGATCATGTGGAAGATACCTGCTGCGTAACCGGCTCCTCCGAGGAGCATGAGCTCGGGCTCTCCCTCTTCGATACCCAGGGACATCAGGTAGGCACCTGCTCCGAGAGCGAGCACCATGTATCCGAGCTGGGACAGAGTGGAGTAAGCGAGGACCCTCTTGATGTTCATGTTGTTGAGTGCCATGGATGCTGTGTAGATCGCAGTGACACCACCGATGACGGCGACGATGATCATCGCATCGGTGCAGTGGATGAAGATCGGGTAGGACCTTGCAACGAGGTAGATACCTGCCTTGACCATGGTTGCTGCGTGGATGAGCGCGGAGACTGTGGTGGGTCCGGCCATCGCATCGGGCAGCCAGTCGTGCAGGGGGAACTGTGCGGACTTTCCTACGACACCGGCGAACATCAACAGGATGGCGACCATCAACATGTTGGAGTCGACGGTTGCGATATCGAAGTTGAAGATGTCCGCGTAATCGAGGGAACCGAACAGGTGGAGCAGGACGAAGAGTCCGGCCATCAGACATACGTCACCGAGACGGGTGACGAGGAATGCCTTCTTTGCTGCAGAGGATGCTCTGAATGCAGCCTCATCACCCTCGGGGTGAGTGAAGCTCCAGAATCCGATGAGCAGGTAGGAACAGAGACCCATGACCTCCCAGAACACGAACATCTCGAGGTAGTTGCTGGAGACAGCAAGCCCGAGCATTCCGGTCAGGAAGAGGGAGACCTCGGCGTAGTACCTGGTCTTCTTGACACCCTGGTCATCCATGTATCCGATCGAGTAGATGAAGATCAGAGTGGAGATGAAGGATGCGAAGAGCATCATGATACAGGACAGCGTATCGATGTAGACACCGAAGTTGATGCTGAATTCACCGACTGCCATCCATTCCATTTCTACAGTGTATGCGATGTTGTTCGCATAGTAGTCGCTTGTGAAGTAATCATAGGAGGCCAGTGCCGCGATGATGAATGCGATGAGCGCACCTGCGATCGCGATATAACCTCCGCCCTGGGGAGTCTTCTTTCCGAAGAATCCGGCGATGACGAAGCACAGGACCGGGGCGAGGGGCACAAGCCATACATAATCGAGTATACCAATCAAATTACCACCTCATGGTCGAGAGCTTGTCGACTTCGGTCGTCTTCTGGATCTTGTATGCGTTGAGCATGAGAGCGATACCGACTGCAACCTCAGCCGCCGCGATCGCGATGGTGAAGATGACGAATACCATTCCATCGGTGTGTCCGCCGTAGGAGGCGAATGCGACGAAGTTGATGTTCGCTGCGTTGAGCATGAGCTCGATGCTCATCAGAGTGACCAGTCCCCTCTTGGAGGAGATGAGTCCGAACATACCGATTCCGAAGAGGATCGCACTGAATACGAGGAAGAACGAGATATCAATCATCGGTATCCTCCTCCTCTCTGGAGATACATACTCCGGCGATCATTGCTGTGAACATCACGATTCCAAGAACGATTATGACGGGACCGTAGGTCTCGAACAGTACCTTGTTGAGCGAGTTGTCAGCAAGTACCCCGTTCTCGGGCATGAAGGGCACTCCGGCCTCTGGAACATCATCGGCGTAGCCGAAGTCGTTCCACTCGGTGAAGATACCGATTGCGGAGATCGCTGCGATCATGGTGATTGCCAGAATTGCTGCTGCCTTTCTGTTCATCTTATTCATCCTCCTCTCCGACGATCGTCCTCCTGGTCAGCATGACGCTGAACGCGAAGAGGATGGTGATAGCACCGACGTAGACCATCATCTGGATGACACCCACGAGTTCCGCGTTGAGGAAGAAGTAGGTGACCGCAACACAAGTGAAGACCAGTGCGAGATAGAATGCGCTGTGCATGATCTCTTTGGAGGTCACAACGAGGATTGCTGCGAGGATGGCAATCGCTGCCAACACGACGAAAGCGAACGCATCGAGGTTGTTTGCGAATGTGGCGAAAGCCTCACCGCACCAGTTGAAAACGTTGTTGACGATTTCTCCTGCATCCATTTTACAACACCTCGTTCATCTTGAGCGCGTCCTTCGGGCAATCGATGATACAGTTGCTGCATGAGATACAGGTCTTCTCATCGATCTTGGGGCGCTTGATGTCCTTTCCTTTGTCGTTCTGTCCTACGACGACCATCTCGATGGCGTTTACGGGGCAGACCTTTGCACACTTCTGACAGCCGATGCACTTCTTGTCCTCCAGGACGGGCCTGTCGGGGTTGTAGAATGCGGTGGGCTGATCGGTGATGCCCTTCGCGAGGTTGGACATCAGGTGCTCTTCGATGTGCACTTCCATCATGTCGGTGGTGTACTCGAAGTTGAGCCTGCGGGGGTCGTAGATCAGATCATATCTGTTGAACTCTGCGAGCTCGTAATCGGTGGTGGTGGTCATCGCATCGACGGGGCAGTACTCTGCGCAGTATCCGCACATCATGCACCTTCCGACGTTGACCTGAGGCCTGAGGACCATGTTTCCATCGTCATCCGCGACCTCGACGAGCTCGATACAGGTGGTGGGGCATGCCCTGACACAGATACCGCATCCGAGACACCTGTCGAACCTGAGTCCGGGGCGTCCGCGGTAGTTGTCCGGGACCCACTCCTTCTCGTAAGGGTAGAGGATGGTCACGGGCCTGTGGAAGGTGGTCTTAATCATCTGCTTAAGGACCCTGCACACGGGCGTGAGGATTCCGGTACCCTTGAACTTCTTGGGGTATTTGGAATAATATTCACTGGGTTGAGCCATCAGAACACACCTCCGTTCTCGATGAACCACTTTACCAGGATGGTGATGACCAGGTTGACGACGGCCAGAGGCATGAGAACCTTCCATCCGACGTTGACGATCTGATCGGTCCTGACACGGGGCAGAGCACCCCTTGCGGTGATGAAGAAGATGAACACGAAGCATGTCTTCAGAACGAAGAACAGCTCGGGCAGGTACTGATAGTACCAGTCGAAGCTGGAGATGATCGGCATGGACCATCCGCCGAGGTACATGATACATACGAGCGCACATGCGACGTATCCTCTGAAGTAGTCTCCGAGCATGATGAGACCCCACTTCATACCTGCGTACTCGGTCTGCCATCCCTCGACGAGCTCGGCCTCGGCCTCGGAAAGGTCGAAGGGCACACGCTCGGACTCTGCGACCGCACAGACGACACAGACGATGAATCCGAGGATCTGGGGGACGATGAGCCAGATGTTGTTCTCCTGCCAGCTGATGATGTCTCCGATGTTGAAGGATCCGGTCATGTAGACGGTCGCTGCGAACAGGATGAGCATGGGGACCTCGTAAGAGATCATGAGCTCTGCCGCACGGAGACCTCCGATGAGCGAATACTTGTTGTTCTGAGCCCATCCCGCACACATGATGAGGAACGGTGCCAGAGCGAAGAATGCGAAGATGATCAACAGACCGGTGTTGAAGTCGACGATGTACCACCTGGGGGACAGGGGGATCATACATGCCAGCAGAACGGAGGTTCCGATGACGAGGGTGAGTCCCCACCAGTAGATCTTCTTGTCGATGTCCCTGGGTGCGACGTTCTCCTTCATGAAGGTCTTGAGACCGTCTCCGAGACACTGGAAGTATCCCAGAGGTCCGATCATGGTACCACGCCTGTCCATCTGCCTACCGAGGAACTTACGCTCCTGCCAGATCATCGTTAGATTCACGACGAATCCGATGGCGAAGATGACGACGACCATCAGGATGATGGCCATTGCGTTGGTGACGGGGTCGGAAACGAGAGTGTAGGAAACGGGGTTTCCGGGGAAGATCAGGTTGATGAGCCATGCGATGAGTCCACCGAGACTCTCCCAAATCTTGACTCCGATGTCATAGGGGAGGTTGTATCCCGCGTAGGGGGACATGTTGACGATACCGGAGTAGTCCACACCGTTGACAACGGTGTTCACCCAGTCGTCCCTGTTGATGATCCAGTTGAGAATGCTGCTGTAAGCCATATGAATCACCTGTCGGTCTCTCCGAGACACATATCGATCATTGCCATGACAGTGGGGATATCTGCGATCCTGACTCCCTGGACCATGCGCTTGGAAGCGGACACGTTCACGAAGACAGGACTGCGGACCTTGAGCCTGTAGGGCTGCTCGCTTCCGTCGGAGATCAGGTACATGAGACCCTCTCCACGGGGATCCTCGATCCTTGCCATGTGGGTTCCCTCGGGGATTGCCTTGGGGACCTTGAGCCTGTAGGGTGCGGTCTTGGGGATGGACTCCAGCTTCTTCATAGCCTGCTTGATGATGGAACAGGACTGGAACATCTCCTCGATCCTGACCCTGAACCTGGAATATGCATCTCCGTCCTTGTAGACGGGTACGTAGAAGTCCATATCTCCGTATGCATCGTAGGGGTCGTCGCGCCTGATATCATGGTCTACACCGCATCCGCGCATTGCGGGTCCGGTGATACCGAGGTTGGCGCACTCCTCACGGCTGATGTATCCGATGCCCTTGACCCTTCCGACGAAGATAGAGGACTCGTCAGTGAGCTTGACGATATCCCAGAGTGCCTTCTCGAACCTCTCGATTCCTCTAAGGCAGTCCCTCTCGAAGTAGTAGGGCATGTCGTTCCTTACACCACCGATACGGGGGTAGTTGGTCGTAAGCCTCTGTCCGCAGAGCCTGACGTTGAGATCGAGCATGAACTCCCTCTCCCTCAGTGCCCAAAGGAATATGGTGAGGTTACCTGCGTCGGTACCGACCGCTGCCAGCCACATCAGGTGGGACTGGATACGGCAGATCTCGTCCGCCACGACACGGAGGTACTGTGCCCTCTCGGGGACCTCGATGTCAAGGGCCTCCTCTGCGACCTTACAGAACAGGTGGGACCAGGTCATGGATGCGGAATAGCACAGACGGTCAGCCATGGGGATGATCTTCTGGTACGTCCTCTGCTCGCACTCCTTTTCCCAACCGCGGTGGAGGTAACCTACCTCGGGTTCTGCGTCGGTGACGATCTCTCCGTCGACCTTGACCCTAAGGGTCCAGAGTCCGTGAGAGAACGGGTGCTGCGGACCCATCGTGAGCCACATCTGGTCCGCGTTCATCTTCTCTGCTGCCATTTACTGCTGCCCCCTGAGTTTGTAGGACTTCCTGAACGGATAGAACTCGTAGCTCTTCGGGGTGAGGAGCCTCTCCAGCTTGGGGTGGCCATCGAAAATGATTCCGAAGAGTTCGTAGGTCTCCCTCTCGTGCCAGTTGGCACCGCCCCATACGGGTGCGACGGAGGGTACGTGGAGATCGTCCCCGGGAATGGTGACGTTGATCTCGACGGTGATCGCGTTGAAGTAGTTGGTGATGTGGTAGACGACCTCCATGTGGTCGACCCAGTCAACACCGGTGACGCACGATGCCTGCTCGAAATTGAGCTTGTCGCGAAGGAAGTAAGCGAGGTCAAGGAGGATTTCCCTGTCTGCGGACATGAAGATCCTTCTCTTCTCGTTGATGGACCTCACGTTCTTCTTCGTGGACTCCCTGAACTGCACCTTGTCTCCGAACTTGGACTTGATGAGGGAGATGACATCGTCGTAGGAAGGGCTCTCAATCTTTGCTTCATCTGCCATGAGAATCAATCCACCATGAAGTTGCCTCTTCTGAAGTAGGCGTCAATCTTCTTCTGCAGGAGCATGAATCCGTCGATCATCGCATCGGGCTTGATGGGGCATCCGGGGATGTAGACATCCACGGGCACGATCTGATCGAGTCCCTGAACGATGTTGTAGGAGTCGTACCAGGGTCCGCCGGAGATGGCGCATTCACCCATTGCGACGACCCACTTGGGCGAGGGGATCTGCTCGTACAAACGTCTGATGTCGGGACGGAGCTTCTTGGAGATCCATCCGTTGATCATGAGAATATCGGTCTGCCTGGGGGAAGAACGGTAGATCATACCGACACGCTCCGCATCGTACCTGGTGTCGGATGCGGCAGCCATCTCGAGAGCACAGCACGCCAGACCGAAGTGCAGCGGGTGCATCGAGTTCCTCATGGCCCAGGCCCAGACGGGACCGGTCAGCTTGTCGACGGTCCTCTTCACTCCGGACGACAGCATGTTGTTGATCATGGCTGACGACCAGGACATGAATTCGTCTGCGCTCATTGCGACTGCGTGGGGATACAAGCTCATATCCATATGGTTTCCTCCTTCTTAAGTGCGTAAGCGACGCCCAGCAGGAGCATACCCAAGAATGCCAGAACAATGACCGTGGCCTGCGTCGAAAGGGACGAGTAGGCAACGGCCCAGATCATAAGGAACGTAGCGACCAGGTCGAAGACGACGAAGATGATTCCGAAAGCATAGTATTGGAACCTGAACTGGACGCGTGCGATACCTATCGGTTCTGAACCGCACTCATAGGTTGTGTCCTGCCACTGGGACGGCTTCTTAGGTCTGAGGAACCTAGACATCCACCATGCGAGTGGGGAGAAGCCGAGAGCCAGAACTCCCAGCACCGCCATTGGTATATAACTCACAACTAGTGACATTGGTCGTCCAACATGGGATGTACTTATTAAAGGTTTATGGCGCGTAATATAATATAATATAGGTACGCATGCTGGCGCACGTTCCGAAGACGTTAATAGAAGGCGCGCTCATAATCACGGGACCAACATGACCTACAGAATCGGATTCATCGGTACCGGTAAGATGGCATCCGCCATCATCAAAGGGATTGTCGACAAGGGCCTATTCGGCCGTGACGAGATCATCGCCAGCAACCCTCACGAGAAATCCAGGGAGGCTGCGAAGGAGAGCCTCGGGATCGATGTCGTGGCATCGAACGCGGAGGTAGTACGTTCCTCCGACGTCGTTGTCCTCTCCGTCAAACCGCAGCAGATAGGTGGCGTGTTCTCCTCCGAGAATCTCGGTTTCGGGGCGGGACACACCCTCGTAAGCATAGCCGCGGGAGTGACCATCGAGACACTGAAAAATTATGTGCCAGATAGTAAAGTTATAAGGGTCATGCCCAACATTTGCAGTACGAATTTCGTAGGAGCGACGTGTTTTTCGTATTCCGAAGATTGTACAGAAAAGGACATTCAGGTCGTGAAGGAGGTGTTCGAAGCGGTGGGCATCTGCTTCGAGGTGAAGGAGAAGGATATCGATGCCGTGTCCGCGATCTCTGGCAGTTCGCCTGCGTTCATGTTCATGATCGTGGATGCCATGGCCGATGCCGGAGTGCTCCTCGGACTACCCAGGGACATGTCCATCAAGCTCGCAGCACAGACCATGTTGGGATCCGCCGTGACACTGATGGAATCCGGAAAGCACCCCGACCAGCTGAAGGATATGGTCTGCTCCCCCGGGGGAAGCACCATTGAGGGCGTGAAGGTGCTGGAGGACCGTGGCATGAGGGGCGCGATGATATCTGCGGTACAGGCATGCGCGGAGAAGGCCAGAGAGCTCGGCAAGAGGTTCTGAGCCTTTATTTTATTATTATAGAGAACTGAAAATTGTTTGGAGGAGAGGCGCTCAGAGCGCCTTCTTCCTCCTGTTGAACGGCCAAGAGGACTTGATGAGCCCGCATACGACCCTGGGTCCGTTGGACCAGATGGAACCTGCGTCCCAGTCGAGATCCTTCTTGTTGCAGACGGTGGAGGCCATCATCCTCTCACCCTCCTCCTTGATGTCCCAGAGCTTCGCCGTACGTGTACTCTCGTCCTTGATCGTGAGGATGTCGTCGATGCGGTGCATGAGGTCTCTGGCTATATTGGTCCTCTCCACGCGCTCGTCGTATGCCTCCTTGGTGGTGCGTCCGCACTCCAATTCTATATGTGCCAGCTCCAGAGCGGCATCGTAGGAGACGTCCGCGATCATGTCCCTGGTCATCCACTTGGTCTCGTACGATAGGACGTGTTTCCACGAGGGGTTCTCGAGGAGCGCCCTGTGCTCGTCGAGGGTCCTTGCGAAGAACCTGTATCCCCACCTCTCCGGCTCTTCGAATGCCCTGCTTCCGGGATCCACGAAGGGTGCGAAGGGTGCGGTGTAGATGAACAGGTTGTCGTTCCTACCTACGGCGTTCCAGAGGTTCCTCGCTTCGCGGGAGCTGTTCATTGCGGACTCGACGGTCTGCTCCGGAAGACCGGTCATGTAGAACACATCGAAACGGGCGCATCCGTTGGCGAATGCGGACGTGAGGGTCTTCTCCACCGATTTGTTGTCGTAGTTCTTACCCATGGCGATCCTGACGATCTCATCGCTTGAATCCGGAGATATCTCCATGGAGTACTCTCCGAAACCGTGCTGCAGTTGCGAGAAGAACTCCTCGTTACCGGGGTTGAAAATCTCGAATGCCACATGGTTCTTGATACCCTCCTTCCTGGCGGCCTTCACCATGCGCTCGACATAGTCCTTCCCTCCCTGACGTGGATCCCCTATGACGAAGATGGGGGTGTCGAGGTAGCTTTGGATGATGGACATGTCCTCCACCAGCTTCTCCGGGCTCCTGAAGGCCGCGTGATTCCTGCACAGGAGTCTCTTGTTGGCGGCATGGGAACCTCCGCACTCGGCACAGTTGAGATTGCATCCGCGGACCGTGAACACCGATGTCAAAGGAAGCTTGTCCCAGCCCAACCAGGGCAGTGCGCCCTTGATATCCCTGTTCCTGAGGGTGCACTTGATCATCGTACCGTAATCGAACATGCACCAATCCAGATCATCTGGGATATTGGTGATGGGGTTGACGTGTACCCTTCCGTCCCTGTCCTTCCACGTGAGGTTGGGGACATCCTCCAGGTTGCCTCCGTCGGTGAGCACCTGCATCAGCTTGACATGAGGGAGCTCGGTGGAGTCCCCGCGCATGACCATATCGATGTACGGGCGCTGGATCAGATCCTCGTAGAAGTAGGATGAGGAGAATCCTCCGAACTCCACGATCGCATCCGGATGATACTTCTTGACGATCTTTGCGATCTCGATGGAACCGTGACAGTGGGGCATCCAGTGGAGATCGATGGCGTACACCTTGGCGTGCAGCTTCTCGATCACGCGCTCCACATCCACCTTCTTGTTCTGGAGCATCATCACGGCCAAGTTCACGATCCTGGTCTTGAATCCTGCGGCCTCCAGATGGGAGGACATGGTCATGAATCCGATGGGATACATCTCGAATACGGGGGATGATGGTACGACGTCACTGACGGGCCCATAGAATATGGGCTTCTTCCTGAAGTCGTACACCGTGGGTGCGTGTATGAATACGATGTCTGTTGCCATGGTTTGTCACCTTCACGTGCCGAAGCGTCTGGCACGTTGCTGATAGGACCTTATCGCCCTGAGGAAGTCGATGTACCTGAAACTGGGCCAATATACGTCCGTGAAATACAATTCCGAATATGCCAGCTGCCACAACAGGAAATTGGACAACCTGAACTCCCCGGAGGTCCTGAGGACCAGATCCGGATCCGGCACCTCGAATGTGTACATGCAGTTGGACAGGAGATTCTCGTCGATGTCCTGGACATCCAGCTCTCCGGATTTGACACGGGATGCGACGTCCTTGACGGCGTTGACTATCTCCTGTCTTCCGCCGTATGCTATCGCCATACTGAAACAATAGTCGCCGTACGACTCGGTCCTGCCTTCGGCGTAGGAGATGGCGTCCATCATCTCCTCCGGGATCAGATCCCTCTCTCCGATGACTCTGAGACGTACCTTGTTGTTGTGTATACGCTGATCGTCCGCCAGCTCCTTCAGGGACTGGGCGATGAGATCCATGAGGAAATCCACCTCGTCCGGCTCCCTGTTGAAGTTCTCGGTGGAGAATGCATACACGGTGAGGTTCTTCACACCGAGCTTCATGCACCAATCAAGTACATCCTTGATCTTCTCCTTACCGGCCATGTGACCCTCCCTGGGTTCCAGGCCCTGCTCCTTGGCGTATCTCCTGTTCCCGTCCATTATGATGGCGATGTGTTTTGGAATGGGTTTCTCGGCCACCTCCTTCTCGAGACGTTCCTCGTAGATGGAATACCCCGTGTTGGTGAGGAGGCCGGTCAAGGTCATTCGAAGTCCTCCGGGACTCCGGCTGCCTTGAGACCGAGATCGAAACATCCGATCGCGGCGACGGCACCGATGGTACCTTTGTTACCTGTGATGTGGTAGATCTCCACACCGTTCCTCTTGGCCGCTTCCTCCGCCTCCTCGATCGTGTAGAGGATGGATTTCGCGTTCCAGGACCAGTCCCTGAGGTCGTCCGGGATCTTGAGACCGATGTAGGATGTCATGACGGTATCCTCCGAGTAGGATCCCTTCTTGATGAACTCCTTCGCGAATTCTATGATCTTCGGGACCTCCTCCTCGGTGGCCGCGAACGCGACTGCGGTGGAACAGCAGTTGGTGGTCTTGTTGGGTGCCTTGGGGTTGAGCTGGATGATCTTGTGGTCCAGGTACTTTCCGTAAGGGCACTCCCTTCCGAGCTTCATGGTGAGGACCCAGGATGCACCCTGCTGAGGGGTGTCGGTATCGTCGACACCGATGACGAGACGTACCCTCTTGCGGGAGACGATCTCCACATCCGCCACGTATGCTCCGCCGATCCTGAAATCATCGGGGTAGATGGTCTCGATGACATCGTCGGCCTGGGGTATGCATGCACCCACACCGACGGATGCTCCTGCAATGCCCTTCCACTTGGTGTGCACCCTGTCGCCCTCCACACGGAGGGAGTAGATGCCCTGTCCTCCGAGTTCGGAGGATGCGGGACCGAAATTGAGATCCTTCTCCCCGATCTCCACGTTCATTACGATGTGTCCCTGGTCGTAGATCTCGGTGATGATGCCTTTGGTCCTTCTCCTGTTGACGACGTCCCATTCCCTGGGGCCCCTGGATGAGCATGACTCGATGATCTGTGCGCATCCGTTCTTCTCGTCTACCATCGTAGTAAAGCCCTTGCAGAACATGGGGCCGTACTTCGCCTTTACCTGCTCCGGTGTAAGAATCTCAGACATTTGATCCCTCAATCGTTCAGTTCCTCTTCGTGAATGATTCTCAGACAGTCCGCGGGGACCATCTTGCACAGGAAGACGGTCTTTCCCGCCTTTCCGATGTCGTATCCTTCATCGAAACACCTGTCCACGTCCACGGCGAGGATAAGGGGGTCCTCCACACGTACGGAACCTGCGTTGTATGCATCCTGATATGTGAGCGAAAGGTGGACCATCATCCTGTCGGACGGCATGAGTCCGGTCTCGAGGATGATCTCGGCCTCCTCGGGGGTCGTCGGGTAGTAGAGCTCGTCCGGGACGTTGTCCGTGGGGAGCTGGAGATCGAGGGGGATGGTATGACCGTACATGGCCCTGATAAGGTCCCCGTAGATCTGGTATCTTCCCTTGGGATCGGTCTCAACGAGCGCGATGATGTGATGGGGTCTGAGCCACTGCATGTGGTTGCGGTTGTCCTTGATGGCGTTGACCACCCTCCTGAGCTGTACGAATCCCTGGTCGTCCATGGGGAGATTGTACTTGCCGTGCCTGAGGATTCCGGCCATCATACGTCCGACCTTCTCCATCTCATAGTCGTTCATAAGGAACTTGCCCTCCTCTCCGCAGATGGGGCAGACCTCGTCACGGAAGTATCCGTGCTCCTCGCATTCTCTCATCATGATGATTACCTCGTTTAGCGTGACTGGGCATTCTCGGCTGCCTTGACCGTGTTCGACATGAGCATGCATATCGTCATGGGGCCTACGCCTCCCGGTACCGGTGTGATCGCGGACACCTTCTTCGATACATTGTCATAATCCACATCCCCTACGAGCCTGGAACCCTTGGGGTGCGTGGGATCCTCGATCCTGTTGGTACCGACGTCTATCACGACGGCCCCCTCCTTCACCATGTCCTCTGTGATGAAACGGGGCTTGCCTATGGCGACGATCAATATGTCGGCCTGTCTGGTGATGGATGCGAGATCCTTGGTCCTGGAGTGTACGACGGTGACGGTGGAATCCGCACCGCGCTGCACCATGAGTGCGGCCATGGGTTTGCCCACTATGTTGCTCCTGCCTACGACCACCACGTGCTTACCTGCCGTCTCTATGCCGGAGCGTATCAGCATCTGCTGTACGCCTGCGGGTGTCGCGGGAAGGAATCCGGGCTTACCGATGAGCATATTGCCCACGTTGACGGGGTGGAACCCGTCCACATCCTTGGCGGGGTCGATGGCCTGGATGACCTTGTCCTCGTCTATGTGCCCTGGAAGGGGGAGCTGGACCAGGAATCCATGTATGGCCGGATCCTTGTTGAGTGCGTCTATCCTTGCAAGAAGTTCCTCCTCCGTGGTCTCCTCGGGAAGCACTATGGTCTCGGAGTGCATTCCGAGCTCCTCGCATTTCCTGCCCTTGTTGCGGACGTACACCTGGGATGCGGGATCGTTGCCTACGAGGATGACTGCCAGCCCGGGCGTGAGTCCGGAGGACTTCATCCTGTCGATCCTGACGCGGAGCTCATCATAGATCTGTCCGGCGACCTCTGGACCGGAGATAATCTTGCAAGACATGGGCTCGTTATCTCCCTATGCTTTAAAAGTATATGGGAGGGGATTCCCCCTCCGGATGGACTTCAAAACATATGGGATGCCGCCGTACGCGCATCCACGGGTTCGAAGCCGGAATCGATCAGGTCCGCCAGGACCTTCCTGGTACGGTCGTAGTTCCTGCCGATCTCCTCGTCGGACATGGGGCCGCCTGAACGTGTCTCCGCCATGTGCCAGCTGTGGGTGGCTACGACGCATACCCCTTCCTTGACCCTGTCGAAGAAGGATATGAAATCCCCGGGATCCCTCTTCCCCTCGTGCATCGGCCAGAGGTATGATGTTATCGCTTTACCTGCCGCATCCGCACCCTTCAGCGCCGGCAGTTCGGTGAGACAGATGCTTCCGGAGGGTGTCGGCACGATCCTGTCGGACACGTACGTATATCTGGACGAATCATAGGATATGCCGTACTCGTAGAGGAAATCCAGCATCTCCTCATTCGGATCCATGTACGGCGAGCGGAATCCGACGGGAGAACGTCCCACCTCGTCGCGTATGATCTGTATGGACTTCTCCACAATCCTGCGCATCTCCCCATGACCCAGATATACCTCGGTACGGGAACCGGTGAAGTCCTCGTGGTCCAACCCGTGCATCCCGACCTCGTGTCCGGATATCGTCCTCCCCACGTGGGTACGCTCCAGCGTCCTGGCCTCGGCGAAGAACGTGGCCTTCATACCCAGATCGTCCAACAGATCCAGGATTATACCCGTACCTTTCTCGGACGAGGTGAAACGGGGTGCGTTCCCGTCCCCCCTATCCAGGGATATGGCTGCGGAGGAACCTATGACCGGGTCGTTGACATCGCGGTCAAGGTCCACCGTGAAACAGAGTCTTCTGGACATCTCATCCCTTCTCGATCAGCATACCTTCGATTGAGATGGGGGTGAGACGCAGTGCCAGCTCCTTTGCGCGTACGCATTTGGCCTCGTTGTCGGCGTGGATGCGGAGGATGACATCTCCCTTCTCCACCCTCTGACCCCTCTTCTTGAAGATCAACAGTCCCGCACCCTTGTCGGACGGGGAACCGGATGCCCTGGCTATCTGTACGATCGCCTTGTTGTCAATGGAGTGCACATAACCGGATTTGGTGGCGACTATGTCCTGCGTGTACTTTCCGGGCACCAGGTCGGATGATTTGATGTCGTAGTTGCCGCCCTGTGCCGCGACGATCTCGCGGAACTTGGTCATGGCCGCACCGGATTCCAACAGCTCGTGCGCCTTGTCCATTCCGTTGGGGATGCCGCCCATCTCCAGGATCATGCCTGCCAGTGCGCATGCCTTCTCCACGACGCTTCCGGGATGTTTATCACCCTCCAGGACACGGATGCATTCCCTCGCCTCGAGGATCGGACCTACGGCCTGTCCGACGGGCTGGTCCGCATACGTGATGGCACATTCCACATGCATACCCAGCTTGTCACCGAGTTCGGTGAAGTCGCGTACGTATGCGCGTGCGACGTTGAGTGTCGGGATCTTTGTACCCGCACCCATGGGGATATCCACAAGGAGGTTGTTGGCACCGATTGCGAGCTTCTTGCTCATGATGGATGCGAGCATCTGTGCGCGGGGGTTGATACCGAGCGGGTTCTCCACCTTTATCACGATATCATCCACAGGTGCCAGATTCATGGAACCTCCCCATGCGAACACCGCACCGACATCCTCGGAGATCTTCTTCACCTGCTCCGCACTGAGCTCCACGTTGCAGAAAGTCTCCACGAAATCGGAGGTTCCGCAGGCGCTGCTGATGGCACGTGATGAGGTCTTGGGAAGCATGAGTCCCGCGGCGGCGACGATGGAAACGACGATGGGCGTGACCTTGTTACCGGGGACACCGCCCACGCTGTGGAAGTCGAACACGGGTTCGCGGTCGAAGACGATCCTCTCCCCGGTGTCCACCATCGCGTTTGTGAAGTATGCGATCTCCTCGAGATCCATACCGTTGATGTAGAGCGAGGTGAGCCATGCCGATACCTCGATATTGGACAGCTTCGCCTCCAGGATGTCATTTACCACCGCACAGATCTCGTCCTTCTCCAGTTTCTTACCGTCCATCTTCTTCCTTATGTAGACGACGGAATCCGGCTTCGGAGAATGTACGACATCCACGATATCGCCGTCCTTGAGTCCGTGACGGCGGATGTATATGTTCGGAACCAGGATCTCTCCCCTCTCGAGGATGGTATCGGAATTGTCCACCAAGGAGATCCATACGTCCCTGGATGTGACCCTTACACGGTCGTGGACCTTCACTCCGAGCTCCCTGCAGTCGTCGTCATGGATGATGACCGCAGGCTCCGAGGAGTCCAGATCGTACGATCTTACCTTCAGCTTCATTTGTATCCCCACTTGACGATGGCCTCATGGAGTTCGGTGTGGTCCTTCGCATACTCTGTGACGGGTATGTCCTGGAATGCGGCGTCTATTGCCTGGCACATGGCCATTGCACCCTTCCTTACACCTCCGGGGTGACCGGAAACGCCCCCTCCTGCCTGTACCTGAACGTTCTTTCCGGAGATCTGTACCATCCTACCGATCATTCCGGGATACACCCCTCCGGAGCAGACGGGCATGACGGTCCTGTATCCTCCGACGGGATCGAGACAGGCGTTGAGGTTGGCCAGATCCCCCTTCGGATTTCCGGACATCTTGCCCACTCCGAGGGTACCGATATGGAGGGCGTCGCCTCCGCACATGCGTACCAGTTTGGTGATCGGGAGCATGGATATACCGTGGAGGGGGTCCCTGGTGAGTGCTCCGTGCATGGTCCTGTGCACATGGATGGGGACCTTGATGGACGGATCCTCCGCAAGTGCCTGAACGGCGGCGAAACCGCAGGTGATGACATCCACCATCAGCTCCTTGGCTCCCCAGGACTGTACCTTCTCCGCAAGTTCCACGATCTTGTCGCCGTTGGTGCTGACGTTGATCGCGTGCATCATCCTGTGGCCCTCGGACTCCAGCCTGTCCAACGCCTCCGCCACCGCGACCGTACGGTCCTCGATGGGACAGAACTTCTGATTGGACAGGGTCTCGTCGTCCTTGCTGTTGGTGAGCCCTCCGGCGCCTGCCTCGTACACGTAGTTGGCTGTCTCCTTGGGGGAGAGTCCGATCTTGGGTTTGACTATGGTACCGACGAGGGGTTTCTCCGGCCTTCCGAGAAGGTCCCTGAGACCGTCCACTCCGAACTTGGGACCTTTGTACATGGAGAGGATCTCCTTGGAGAACGTCACATCCTCCAGCCTGAGCTTGCTTACGGATTCGAGACCGAAGAGGTTTCCGGCTATGACGGAAAGGATCTGAGGTACACCTCCGATGTCGATGCTGAAATCCTCGTTGGGGAACGCTATGCGGATGAGATCGCCGTCGATGGACAATACTCTGGCACCGTACCTGTCCACGATCTTGGAGGTGGTGGTGCTGAGGTCCGTCCACGTACCCGTGGACTGCTCTGCGGCGATAGCGTTCGCCGCATCCGCCATGGGCAGGTCGGTCGTGACCCTGTAGTCACAGATAACGAAGTCATCCACATCGATGTCCTCGCCCAGATGCATGTATGATGTTGCCATTTAATCACCGATGAACTTGAATATGTCATCACCGAGCTGGCTGGTCATCACGTGGTACACTGAACCGGGTGAGATCAGACCTATCTCGGTTATTATGCCGTCTATGTACTTGGACGGCGTGCTGTCGAAAACGGGGTTGAATATCTTGACGCGCGGATCCAGTTCCCCTGCCTTGGCCACCTCCTCGTGGTCGCGCTCCTCTATGGTCACCATGTCCCCGAACAGGGTCATGGGCGAGAACTTGTATGTCTCGGAACACACATAGAACTGTACACGGGCCTCGTTGGCCGCAAGTGCCAGCTGGGAGGTCCCTATCTTGTTGACCAGGGTTCCGTGCGACGTGATCGTGTCCGCACCCACGAAGACCTTGGTCACATTCTTCATGACGGAACGGACCGCACTGTCTATGATCAGAGTGATGTCCACACCCTCCTTGGCAAGATCGTTCACGGTCAGTATCCCCTGTCTCCACGGACGGGATTCCGTCGCGTACACCTTGAACTTCTTGCCCTGTCTGAAAGCGGTCTTTATCACGCTGAGTGCCGCACTGCTGTTGCAGTGTGTGAGGATGACATCCCCGTCCTGGATGCGTTTCGCACCGATCTCGCCTATGGTCTTCACGGCATTGACGGAGCCTTCGTTGAACCTTTCCGCGTTGGCTATGATGAGTCTCTTGGCATCCTCGACGGAACAGCAGCCCTCCACACCCTTCAACGTGGCGTGGACCCCGTTCCAGAGGGACACCGCGGTCGGCCTGGAATCCAGAATCTTGGCCTTGGCGGCCATAAGGTCGATCATGAAACCTTTGCTGTCATCACCTTCGTAAGAACCTGCGAAATCCGCCAAAGCGGATGCTCCCGCCCTGGCGATCCTGCCGGCACCACGAATCTCCATGCTCTTGATGGCATTGACAGTGCTATCGACATCCATGGACGATAATCTATATCGCTGTATTTAAGAGGGGAGAAAGGAGAGGGTGCGTACGGCAATATGCATCCGTCAGCTGAACTGGTAATTCTCCATCAGAGGCAGCAGGATGATGTCCTGTACCAGATGCTTCGCCTTGTCGATCCCGAACGACAGGTATGTGGCGGCGAGGATGGCCTCGAACATGTCCGCCCTCATGTCATCGCTGAAATGGTCCCCCTTCCCGGATCTGAAGGAGTGTCCCAACAATGCGACATCCTCGTAATCTATCTTGTTGAATCTGAGGTACTCGCAGATCTTGGCATTGGCCACCGCGGCCTGTTTGAAATTGTTGGTCATCTCCCCCTCGTCCCTGAGCGATGAGATGTTGTATGCCTCGTCGCACACGATGAATTCCAATACGGCATCCCCGAGGAATTCCAACCTCTGATAGGATTTGATCTTGACCTCGTGATTGACGTTGTACTCCTCCGAGAATGACGGATGGGTCAGTGCGGTACGGAACAGTTCGATCTGTCTGTCGTCGAACCTCATGTTGAACGGAGGTTTGGCGAAGTATTCCCTGATGCGTCTCTCGTAGGTCTCCAATCCGCTTACCATGTCCCGTAATCACCCTGCAGAGTATTAGGAATTGCGCATTACTATATAGGCACTGAAATATCAAGTATCCATGGGACGCAGGGCGAGATTCAGAGGAGTCAAGCGCACGAACAAGAGATTGGAGAACGACATCCTTGAGAGATCCAAGAATCTCTGGGAGGATCCATCCATACTCAGACCCAAATGTGCGGGCAACTGCAGGAAATGTGCATTCGACAAGACCTTCAAGAAGATAGGCAAGCTCGACAAGTACAAGAACAGCGCGGAGGCCCTCACCAAATATGCCGGTAAGGGAAGCGACGACATCTTCAAAGCATACGCCGCCACAGCGTCCCTGTATGCGTCGGGAAGCGTCCCCTACATGGCGACCGCCAAACTCGCCGGGGAGGAAGTGCTGTTCGTCCAAAGAGGTGCGGTCGGAAACGACAAACTGATAGGGTGCCAGCACTACAACGACCCCAAGATCAGACTCCTGCTCTACAACGCATTCGCCAAGAAGAAGGGACTATTCCTCTATTCCATAACCGATGAATTGGTGTGTTCCAACTTCCCCAACATGCCCGAGGACTATCTCTATGACACGTTCTGGGAGTCGCCCTACGAATTCCCCGATGATGAACTGGAGTGCCAGCACACCAACGAGGCCGCCCTGGTCATAAAGGTGAAGTCCGCCGACCGCAGGATAAGGATTTGCAGGAACTGTGCCAAGGATGTGTCGTCCCTGCAGTATGTCATATCCAGACTGGTAGCGGAGAAGCCATTGGACGATTTCGAGGTCACCGTCGAACACAACTACCACTCGTCCGGAGGGACGGGAGTGGAAGTCATAGAGGGTGAACAGCTCCAGAGATATGCCAACGGTGCGATCACCGACGTACAGCTCATCAGGAACGTGTTGAAGGAGAGACTCGGAGCACTGAAGGATGGTGACGAATCCACATTCGTGATCGGGGATCATAACTTCGGTTCGGATTCTGCGGGATTCATTGCATCCCTCAAGGGTTCCGCGGACGAGATAGACGCACTCAGATCCTATCTGGCACAGTACAAGGATTCAATAGTCGTACAGACCGACAGGGCGTCGGAGGCACTGTCCTCGATATGGGAGGCATCCTACAGGGAGATCCTCGAGTGCTTCACATCATCAGAGACCGCAGATGCCCTTGGCGATGTGTCCAAGAAGAACCTCCAATCGGTGCTCAGGGATGCACGCATGATGGAAAGATCCAAGGACGTGGTCAAGGCCCTGCCTGTATTCAGACATCCCGGGGATATAACCAGGCTAGCGGATGCCTATGCCAAGGCGATGAAGGTCGGTGGGACCGCTCTCCTGTCCGAGGAACTTACCAACAACCCTCCGAGGAACTACCACGCACGCGCACTCGCAAAAGGATTCGCGTTGGCGTTCATGGACAATCCCGATTCGGTGAAGAGTACGGCTGAGGAGAAGGATCTGGCGGAATTCCTCGTACCTTTCATCAGGGAACTCACGGATTCGACCGGTGACGAGTACCGTCACAAGATGTCCACCCTGCTCACGGCCACTGGATGCGGAGAGACCGTCTAATCCAATATGCGGACGTCCGCCACATAGTGGGAGACACTCGGTGCGAAGGATTTGACCTCTCTGACGCCCTCTATCCTGAACCTGCGATCCCCGCAGTGTTCCGTGAATATGGCTTCGATCCTACCCATGTACTCGTCGATGTAGAATGTGTCATGGTAGTGGATGATGCCTCCGGGTCTGATGAGCTCCAACGCCTTCGGAAGGAATTCGGACGTTATCTGCACATACCCCATAAGGATACGGTCCGCGAACGCCCTTCCGGGGATATTACGGTTGTCCCCGAGCATCGGCTCCACGATACCATCCACCTCATTCAAGGTGACGTTTCTGACCAGGAACTCGTATGATTCCGGATTCTTCTCGCATGCGATGACTCTCTTGGCACCCGAGAACTTCGCCAGAGGCAGTGTGAAGTAACCTATGCCTGCGAACATGTCCACGACGGTCTCGCCAGTACAGTCCAGATTCTTCATCCTCTCGCGTTCGTCCACGTTACCGGATGCGAACATCACCTTGGTGACGTCGAAACAGTAACGTATACCGTTCTCGAGACGTACGGATTCGGTCTTGCTGCCGTGGATGAGTTCCATGCTGGGATGCCTGAACTCCCCGGACACCCCGCTGCGATCCACACATATGGTGTCCATGTCCAACTCCTCCGCGTACACATCTCCGATGCGTGCCTTGTACGGATCCGCAGAAGGCCTCAGCTTGATTATGGCGATGTCTCCGACATATTCCCATTTCATCGGCAGTTCCGACAGCACATCCTCCGGAAGATCGGAAAGGGCGTTCCTGATCCTGACCTGTGGAGGCGTCCTGTCACGGGAGTGTGCCTCCCCGTCCGTGACCTCGAAACCCATGGATATTATCGTATCGACCGCGTCGTCCAATATGGGCACCAGTCTGTAATCCCCGTCCTTGGAGATCTTGGCATGACGGTTGACCACATCCATCCTCATGAGTCTGGGTATCGTATCGTGAGCATCCGACGAGGGGATCCTTGCCATCCTCATCTCATCACCCCTTTCAGTATCGTGGGCATAAGACCCAGGGCGAGAGGGATGTTGCGCATGAGGCCCAGCACCATGGAACTTGGATGGTCTATGGATGCGGATGACATCGCTTTGCGTACCGAATCCCTGTCCACCTTACTGCCTATCCTGTTCAACTCGTCATCCCTCAGATTGTTGTATATCCTTCTAAGACGGAAGCCGTTCTTCAGCTCCCTGCCGACCTCTCTGCGCCACAGCCTCTGATATTCGGACAGACGGGATGCGGACAGATCGTCCCTCTCCAGAGCATCGTCCAGAACATGTGCCAGACACGGAGCCGATTTGAATATGGGGTACAGACCTCCGCCGGATACGGGTTTGACCTGGCATGCGGCATCCCCGATCAACAAGGTACGGTCCGAATATGTCCTGTCCTGAAGACCCAGAGGGATCTTTCCGCAGGATTTCGCAAGAACGTCGCACCCATCCAGTCCGGCCTTCCTCAACAACGCGGGAAGATATTCGTTCGGTGCCCCGTATTTCCATTCCGTACAGAGACCCACACGTACACGATCCCCGTAAGGTATGGTCCATCCGAAGAATCCGGGGGCCACATCCGAACCCATCCATACATCTATGGTGTCCTGATCGTCGCATTTGTGTCTGACATCCAGCTGTATACCGCGGATGGTCATCCTCGGAGGTTCGCATCCGATCGCACCTCTCACCACGGACGAGTGCCCGTCCGCACCGACGACCGCCCGGGACTCCAGCACCTTGCCGGATGACAGGGATATTTTGACCCCATCCCTTCCTATGTCGCAGGACCTGCAACGCTCGGACATCAGATACTCGGCACCGGCATCCATGGCCTTCTCCGACAAAAGCAGATCCAATTCGGAACGATCTATGAGAATGGCCTTTACCTCCCCGCAATCCACGGAGAATGTCCTGCCATCGGGGAAATGGGCCCTCAGTACACTGAATTCATTGAAAATGGTGGGTCTTACCCCCGAGAGTTCCAAGACCTCGGGGGAGATCAGACCCGTACATTGAAGGGGGACACCCGACCTCTCATGGTCCTCGACGACGGTCACGTCATGGGAGCCTGCCAACAATGTCGCTGACGTTGACCCTGCCGGCCCGCCGCCGACCACTACGATGTCGGGCATCTTACCTCAGTTCTTCTTCGACTTCTCGTAGTCTGCGATGAACTTGTTGATACCTTCCGTGGTCTTGGGATGACTGATCATCATCTTGAGGACGTCGTAGGGGATGGTAGCGATGTCGCATCCTGCGAGTGCTGCGGTGGAGACGTGGATCGGGTTCCTGATGGATGCCGCGATGATCTCGGTCTGGATACCGTAGTTGTTGAAGATGGTGGAGATCTCGCTGAGGAGAGCGGTACCATCGATTCCGATGTCGTCGAGCCTTCCGACGAAGGGAGATACGAATGCCGCTCCGGCCTTTGCCGCAAGGAGTGCCTGCTGTGCGGAGAAGATCAGGGTGACGTTGACCTTGATTCCCTTGGAGGACAGGATCTTGGTGGCCTTCAGGGACTCGATGCACATGGGGAGCTTGATGTTGATGTTGGGGTGGATCTTGGCGAGTTCGAGACCCTCCGCGACCATTCCCTCAGCATCCATGGACATGACCTCGGCGGAGATGGGGCCGTCGACGATCTGGCTGATCTCGGTGACGATGGTCTTGAGGTCCTTGCCCTCCTTGGCGATGAGGCTGGGGTTGGTGGTGACTCCGTCCAGGATTCCCCAGTCGTTGATCTCCTTGATCCTTTCGATGTTGGCAGTGTCGATGAAAATCTTCATTGTTCTCTCTCCTTCTTCTTTGTAATGGATCTCTTCGCCGCTTCGATGATGTCCTCGGCGGTGAGACCGTATTTCTTGAAAAGTTCGTCCGGCTCTCCCGATTCACCGAAGGTGTCGCGGGTACCGATCCTTGTGAGCGGGCAGGGGAAGTTCTCGGAAAGGAACTCGGATACTGCGGAACCGAGTCCTCCGATGACGCTGTGCTCCTCCGCGGTGACGACGCATCCGGTCTTGGTGACGGATTCGTATATGGCGTCGATATCCAGCGGTTTGATGGTGGACATGTCGATCACATCCGCGGAGATGCCTTCCTTCTCCAATGCCTCGGCGGCATCGAGACAGAGCGAAACCATCTGACCGGTTCCGATGAGGGTGACATCCGAACCGGACCTGAGCAACCTTGCCTTTCCGATCTCGAACTTGACATCCTCGTCGAATATGACGGGCATGTCCGCGCGTCCGAGCCTCATATACACCGGGCCGTTGTAATCCGCGATGGCGAGGGTGGCCGCGTATGCCTCGTAGGCATCGGCGGGGGAGATGACTGTCATGTTGGGGATCGCACGCATGATGGCCAGATCCTCCAACGCCTGGTGGGATGCTCCGTCGGGCCCCACGCTGATACCGCAGTGGGTGGATACCACCTTGACATTGAGCCTGGGGTATGCCATGGCGAGCCTGATCTGCTCCCAGCACCTTCCGCTGGCGAACACGGCGAACGTGGATGCGAAGACGGTCTTTCCGGAAGCGGCGAGACCTGCGGCGACACCTATCATGTCCTGCTCCGCGATTCCGACCTCCACGAATCTCTCGGGTGCGACCTTCCTGAATTCGGAGGTCTTGGTGGATCCGGCGAGATCTGCGTCGAGTACCACCACATCGGGGTTGGTCTCGGCGAGCTTCGCCAATGCCTTGCCGTAATAGTTGCGCTGTGCGAGTTTGGTCATCAGAGCACCTCCTTCAGTTCCTTGATGGCGCGTTCGTACTCCTCGGGTTTGCATGCGCGTCCGTGGAATCCTGCGTTGTTCTCCATGAACGAAACTCCCTTTCCCTTGACGGTACGCATGATTATGACGGACGGGGAGTCCGTGGTCTTGGCCTGGCTTATGGCTCCGAGGATGTGGTCGATGTTGTGACCATCCACCTCGTAGACATCCCATCCGAAGGAGAGCCACTTGTCCGCAAGAGGTTCGATGCTCATGACCTTCTCGGTATCTCCCTCGATCTGGAGGCCGTTGCGGTCTACGAATGCGATGAGCTTGCCGAGACCGTACTGGGATGCGAACATCGCTGCCTCCCAGTTCTGTCCGCTCTGCATCTCCCCGTCTCCGAGAAGGCAGTATGTCCAATAATCCTTGGAATCCATCTTTCCGGCCAATGCGATACCGCATGCCATGCTGAGTCCCTGTCCGAGGGATCCCGTGGACATCTCCACTCCGGGCACCTTTCCCCTTACGGGATGCCCCTGGAGCTTGGAACCGATCTTCCTCAGAGAAAGGAGATCCTCCACCGGAAAGTAACCGCTCTCGGCGAGTGCGGCATAGAGGACGGGAGCCACGTGTCCCTTGGAAAGGACGAATCTGTCCCTGTCCGCCCACTGGGGATTCTTGGGGTCGTGGTTCATGACCTCGAAATAGAGTGTAGCGACGAGATCCGCGGCGGAGAGGGATCCTCCGGGGTGTCCGGAGCCTGCTGCCGTGGTCATCTCGATGACGTGATATCTGAGAAGGTTGGCTTTCTTCTGAAGCTTTATGGAGAGTTCCGTGGCCATGTTCTCATTCCTTCTCGATCCTGGGTGCAAGGAGGTATTTGACGACCCCGTTACCCTCCGCCAATGCGAAGACGATCCTGACCGGGTAATCGGTGTCGAGCTCGATCTTCACCCTGAGGTCCGACGGTACGGCCTTGATGAGGTTGGAGAAGTAATCTAGCGGGAACATGCTGCTGACCTTCATGTCCGCGTCGATCTTCACCGTGTTGGATGCCTCCATGACGAGGTCCACGGAATCCGTGTCACCGTCGCAGTGGAGTTCGAACCTCTCCGAGTCCGCGATGAGGGCGATGTGGTCAGAGATGGACTCGGATGCCTTGATTCCTTTCTGGAGGTCGGTTACGGGTACTTCGATGGATGCCGCGAGTTCGAGAGGAGGGACCCTGACATCTCCGAGACTGGAGGTGTCGACGAGGTTCATGCGCCTGGTGACATTGCCGACCTTGAACACGAGCCTTCCGTGCTCCGCATCCTGCTCCATGGAGATGATGTCGCCGGAGCTGGCGAGTTTGAGGACATCCTTCACCTTGTCGATGTCCACTCCGATCTCGGTGTCGTCCGCCTGGTAGGATTCGAAGGCGGCCTTGGAGAGGGTGACCTCGACCATCGCGACGTGTGCGGGATCCACTGCCTTGAGACTGATCCCTTCGGGAGAGATGGTGAACTTGACCTCATCGATCAATGTGGAGATCACGTTGATGAGGCCCTTCAGTGCATCGGACCTTAGCTCTGCCTTGAACATGCGGGCCACACTCCCTCAGTTGATTCTCCACTGGTGGTTGCACTTGCAACAGCGGTAGAACTGAGTCTCCGGTTCATCGGCGGCACGGGTCTGCCTTATGTCGTAGAATGCCTCCGTGTGACTGCACTTGGGGCATATGATACGCATCTTGGACATGTACGCTGCAGAGTTCTCGTCGAATACGGTTGTGACCTTCTCCTCGTGCTCGGTCTTGAACTTCTCGACGGTGTCCCCGATATCGTCGGATACACCGCACTGCCTACAAACGTACTTCCCGTTGTCGGGGAACATAAGCGAACCACATTCCTTGCAAAACATAGGTATCGTCCTCTATCCGTGGCGATGTACTATCATTATAAAAAAGGTGTGGGGGATGGAAAGACGTACCGATATGTGGTCAGAACCAATCCAGATCGTCAGAGGATGTGTGTTTCTCCTTCTGGGTCTCCTTGGGTACCTCGGTCACGTCCTGCTTCTGTACCTTGACGGACACGGTGCCGAACTCGGTGGGCGTTGCTCCGACGTTGGACGGGGTGACGGTGGTCGAGGTGATCTCCACCTTGGTGGGTGCCACGGGGGCGGGTGCCGGTGCGACCTGCTGTACCCTGGGGGCCTCCTGGACGGGGGCCTGCTTCTGTACCTTCGGTTCCTGGATGGGCGTGACTACACTGACGTTGACCTTGTTGAGGTCCTCGAAGGTGCGGAATCCCATGGGACGGGACTCCATGTGCGCCCTGGTGGAACGGGGTGCTTTGGGTCTGGCTCTTTCCTCCGCGTGGCTGACGATGATCCTGACCTCCCTCCTTGCCTGATCGGCGAGGACCCCTCCGATGAGGGCGAATGCCGTCAGGAGCGCATACTTGCCGAACGGGATGGAGACATCGCTGATATCCACCGCGACGAAATTGACGGTGAGATATTCGTTGATGGCTATCATAGCGGACACGATCTGCGGGGAGATCGCGGATATGCTGTCGATGACGCCTTGGTATTCGGGCATGAAGATCTTGGCGAACACGATGTTCATGACCGTAGCGACGAATAATACCGCCGCGGAGCTCACGAGACCGACGAACAGACCGCGGGACATGGATCCCGCCCTCCTTCCTCCTATGAGTCCTGCGACCATAAGTCCCAGATGCGGGATCCATGACAATGTCATGGCCAGCACCGACGCTATGAATATACCGGACTTGCAGTCGTAGAAGCCGTTGGAGCCTATGCCTACGGCTCCATCCATTGCACCTTTGGCCGCGGAACCTACGTTCCTCGAGGCCTTATTCTTGCTTTTGCTCATGCATCCCACGTCGGCGAGGCCGACGATTGTTCAATTCCATAAACCATATATAAGCGTTGCTTATTGAGTCACTATAACACGCGTACACGACGCGCGCGTTCCATATTCATGTAACGGGGCCCGCAAGCCCCATCACCAAAGTCCTCTAGAACAAGAGGCGACGAATCTTTAGGAGTTGAGACGATGAAGATGAAATTTAGATTCCTCGGCGGTGCAGACACCGTCGGGAAGATGGGTATGACCATGGATAACGGTGACGAGACCTTCCTCGTCGAATACGGAATGGCACCCACGAAACCCCCGGAGTACCCCCTCGTGGCACCCAGGATAAAGCACGCTTTCCTCACACACGCGCACCTCGACCACTGCGGTATGATCCCCGCTGTGTGCGGAAGGGACAGATGCGAACTTTTCGCCACCCCTCTCACCGCCGAAGTCGGGGAGATCATGATGCATGACAGCCTCAAGATTGCCAAGGCCGAGAACTATCCTCTGCCTTACACCACCGGCGACATCGAGAGGACCATGAAATCCGTCGTGCCTTTCACGTTCGGCGATACCATCGAACTCAACGGGTTCGACACCAAACTGCACTCCGCAGGACATGTCCCCGGTGCCACGATGTTCGAGTTCATCGGAGAGACCAGCACCCTCTACACGGGGGACATCCACACCATCAGGACCCGTCTCGTGGACGGTGCCAGGCCGGTGGACTGCGAGAACCTCTTCATCGAGGGTACGTACGGAGGGCGCCTCCACCCCGACAGGAAACAGGTGGAGAAGGAGTTCATCGACAAGGTGAAGGAGGTCGTGGACCGCGGAGGTACCGCTCTCATCCCCAGCTTCGCCATCGGAAGGACCCAGGAGATCATGATCATCCTCAAGGATCTGGGCTTCGACATGTGGGTCGACGGTATGGGAAGGTCTGTGACCCGCCTCTATTCCGAGTATCCCGAGTACCTGCTCAACGCCAAGGACCTCAAGTCCGCCAAGAGGAAGTTCAGCGAGGTCAGGACTGCCAACATGAGGAAGGATGCCAAGAGGGCGGACGTCATCGTCACCACCGGCGGAATGCTCGACGGAGGTCCTGCGCTCAACTACATCAGGTCCCTGAAGGACGATCCCCTCAACGCGATCCTCCTCGTGGGATACCAGGCCGAGGACACCAACGGAAGGATGCTCATGGACACCGGCCTAATCAAGCTGGACGACGAACCCACCAAGGTGAACTGCGAAATCCAGAAGTACGACTTCTCCGCACACGCCGACCACAAGCAGCTGGTCGACTTCATCAAGGCGTGCGACCCCACCAACGTGGTCATCATGCACTCCGAGACCAGGGAGATGTTCCTTGAGGATCTTGCGGACTATAACGTCATCCTTCCGTCCCTGGACGAGCCCTTCGAACTCGAGATCTGATCATGGACGATATCGACAGGTTCCTCGAGGAGGACATCGGGACAGGGGATGTGACGACACGGCTGTTCGTCCCGGACAGGAACGGACATGCGATCATAACCTGCGAGGACGATGCCGTGGTGGCGGGATTGGAGGAGGCCGAAGAGGTATTCTCCAGACTCGGAGTAAGTGCCAGAAGGGTCGTGGAAGACGGTACTTACGTCCGTCCCGGAACGAAGGTCATGGAGATCGACGGCCCGTTGCGCAACATGACCACCGCCGAAAGGACCGCCCTCAACATCATGATGAGGATGAGCGGGATCGCCACCATGGTACACGATGCCACGGAGGTTTGCAGGAGGATATCTCCCACAGTCATGATATCCGGTACCAGGAAGACCACACCCGGATTCAGGAGATTCGAGAAGAAGGCGATCGCTCTCGGCGGGGGCGAACCGCACAGGTTCGGATTGTACGACATGATCCTGGTGAAGGACAACCACATCGCCGCTGCCGGAGGGTTGGAGAACATCATGAGGAAGGTCCGCGACCTCGATACGGACATCAAGGTGGAGGTCGAGGTGGAGAACGCAGAGGATGCCAGGGATGCGGCGCTCAACGGTGCCGACATCATCATGTTGGACAACCGCGATCCGAAGGAGGCGAAGGAGTTGTACGATCTCATCAAATCCTGCGACCCGTCCGTGATCGTGGAGGTCTCCGGCAGGATAACCATGGACAACATAACCGAATATGCAGGATGTGCCGACCGCATATCCATGGGCTGCATAACGCATTCCGTCACGGCGATACACTTCTCGATGTCGGTGGAATGACCGACACGACATCACTGCAGAAAATCGAAAGTGGTGGGCCCGGCCGGGATTGAACCGGCGACCTTCGCCTTGTAAGGGCGACGTCATAACCACTAGACCACGAGCCCGATGGAAGTACATCGACACTTTGTTAATAAATGTGTTCCTTCCGCCGAAACGATCCATATGCGGAAAATAACGCGGAACGAGTAAAACGATTATATAACTTAGCTGTTGTAACAAAGGAAGCGATAGAGATGTTGGAGATCGACTGTTCCAGAGGAGAGGGTGGAGGTCAGGCCGTAAGGACTTCCGTGGCCATGGCGGCCATCACAGGGAAGGCTACGCATCTCACCCGTATCCGCGAGAACAGGCCCACACAGGGGCTCTCCAAACAACATTGTACTGCCGTCAACGCGGTCTCTCAGATGACCGGCGCGACCATCATCGGCAACTCCCTCGGATCCCAGGACCTCACCGTCCTGCCGGGTGACGAGAAGGAGTACGACATAGTCATGGACGTGGGCAGTGCCGGCAGCGTGACGCTTGTACTGCAGGCGATGATGCTCGCATCCAAGAATCACGACAGACGCGTACGCATGGACATCATGGGCGGTACGAACGTGATGTGGGCACCTCCCATCGATTCGTACAGGCATGTCCTCTTCCCTCTGATGAAGAGGATGGGTATCGACGCGGAACTGGAGATCGTCCAAAGGGGATTGTACCCTGAGGGCGGAGGACGCGTCATCCTCAACATGGACCCCATCAAGAACATCAGACCTTTGTTCATCGAGGAGATGGGCGAACTGAAGAAGATCAGGGGCACCTGTTTCGTACAGAACCTCCCCGGATGGATCGTGGATCAGATGATCGAGGGTTGCATGTCCGCAATGGGGGACATGTATGTAGATCTGGAGATCGAGAGGATCGACGAGGGCATATCCAGGGGAGCGGGTATGACGCTTGCCGCGGAATACGAGAACGGTATGATCGGTAGCAACGTACTGACATCGAAGAGCCACCCCGCAAAACAAGCCGGTATCGATGTGGCCAACGACCTCCTCAAGATCATGGAATCCGGTTCCACCATGGACGTCCACACGGCGGACCAGCTCCTGCCGTACATGGCCATGGCCGACGGCGACAGCGCGTTCAGCGTATCCCGTATCAGCAGACATCTGCTGAGCCAGATGGATACATTGGAGACGTTCCTGGACGTCAAATTCGGTGTCGAGCGCAGGGACGACCTCTATCACATTAGCGTCACACCCGGCGGTGGAGCATGATACCTTTCGTACATGTCAACTGTGCCATGAGTGCGGACGGCAAGATAGCCGGATCCGACAGGAAACAGGTGCGCATATCCTCCAAGGAGGACAAAGACAGGGTCAAAGGATTGCGCATGAAGTATGACGCCATTTTGGTTGGCGTCGGTACGGTCGTATCCGACGATCCGCACCTGACCGTCAAAGGGCGCACCTATGATGAGAACCAGATACGCGTGGTCGTGGACCCGCACCTCAGGATACCCAGGGATGCGGCGGTACTGGACGATCGTGCACCGACCGTCATAGCCGCATCCGACGATGCAGAGGGGGACGTGAAAGGTGCGGAGATCATCCGTTGCGGGAACCCGTTCGATCTGCACGACATGCTGGAGAGGCTCGGCGATATGGGTGTCGAGAGCATCCTGGTGGAGGGCGGAGGGGAGACCATAGCCTCGTTCTTCAGGGAGGACCTGGTGGACGAATACACAGTATTCGTCGGAAGCATGATCATCGGCGGGAGGACCTCCCCGACACCGTCCGACGGGGACGGCTGGGTCGTATCCGATGGGAGAAGACTGGCACTCGTCGGTTCCGAGATCCTCGGGGACGGCGTTCTGATATCATACAGAAGGGTATGAGGTCATTCCGGTTCGAACGTCATGCGGACGTAGTTGTTCTTGATACCGAAGATCTCGCTGTCGGTGATCACATAATTCCTGGAGAGTTTTCCGCGAAGTATCGTCACCATGTACCCGGAGACGAATGAGGCCATCACCTCGGCGGACAACTGTGTGAGATCCACCGTGTCCCTGAACAGGACCGTTATCGGATCCTTGCTGTAGAATGACAACTCTCCCAATCTGAACTCCATGAACCTGTCGCGTGCTATGTCGAACATGAAGTTCACGTTGCGTGCCTTGATCTCCGGCAGGATGTGCTTGGCTATATCGCAACCGATTGTGAACATCAACGGCGATATGTCCATGCCAACGCCGTCGAATGTCAATATCACGGATCTTAATATCAGGTTGCTGGCACTCCCAGGTCTCTCCGTTACACCGCTCAATATCTCGGACGAAAGGTCCAATGCCCTGCGGTCCGGACGTTTGGAGTTCACGAGGGGGTCGGAAAGGAGCGTGTACACCTTGCTCCGGGCATCCCCCTCCTTCACTATGCTGGCTATGAGTCCGTCCCTCTCCAATTTGTTGAGATACTCCGACAATGTGGAACGGGACCTTCCGATGATGTACGACAGTTCGGTAGGCGTGAAGTCCCCGTCCTGGAGGGCATGGAGGATCCTTCTCTCCACACCGCTGGTGACCTTCACGACACCGTCCGCCGCAGCGTACAGTTCGTAATCACCGGGTTTGGATTCCCTGAGCATGCCGTTATCACGGCAACGATAGTATAGATACTTTCAGAGAACATCATCGCTATATCGTTGATTCGTGATACTCGGAACATGGACAGGATCCTCTATTTCAAATGCCAGTCCGGGATCAGCGGCGATATGGCCGTGGCATCCATGATAGACCTAGGTGCGGACAGAGACGGTCTGATGAAGGTCTTGGACAGCATACCTGCAGACGGATTCTCCGTAAGGATATCCACCGTCAAGAGGTCGTTGATAGACGTCTGCGATTTCGATGTGGTACTTGATGAGGATAACCACGATCACGATCCCGAATACCTTTACGGGAAGGGACATGCCGACTGTGTGCACGGACACGGGCATCGCAACCTGTCCGATGTTATGGA
Source organism: Candidatus Methanomethylophilaceae archaeon (assembly GCA_016297775.1). GTDB lineage: Archaea > Thermoplasmatota > Thermoplasmata > Methanomassiliicoccales > Methanomethylophilaceae > SIG5. The sequence goes on along the minus strand of JAEDGA010000003.1, from coordinate 22,869 downwards.
GATAATCTCCGGTACCGATATGACAGAAGGTGCCAGACGTATAGCGGAACGTATCTTCACGATAATCGCGGAAGCGGAATCCAAGGTCCACGGCGTTCCCGTGGACGAGGTGCACTTCCATGAGGTCGGTGCACTGGACTCCATCGTGGACATCATAGCGCTGGCATATTGCGTTGACAACCTGTCCCCCAATGGAATATGCTTCTCCCCGCTGTACGAAGGTACGGGAACCGTAAGATGTCAGCACGGTGTCCTTCCGGTACCGGTCCCCGCCGTACTGGAGATCGCCACCAGATACGGGATCCCTATGATCGACGGGGAGTGCCAGGGAGAGTTCGTAACACCCACCGGGATAGCGTTCGCAGCGGCCGTCAGGAACATCGAGGTGCCTGACAGGATCATCGTCAGGAGCACAGGTTACGGGGCCGGCAAAAGGATCACCGAAAGGCCCGGATTCGTAACGGCCATGATGGTGGACACGTACCGTACCGTCGCATGCGGGTTGGATGACGGTGCCCCGCAGGCATAAAAGAAATAATAATCCGGCCCGATACGACCTTCAGTGCTAACATGAAGGTAAGGACGGAGAACGGGGAAAAGGACATACGCGCGGTATGGTTCGAGAACGGAAAGGTCGTCATGATCGACCAGAGGAGATTGCCTCATGAACTTGTCTTCGTCTCCTTTGACAGATACGAGGATGTGGCGGAGAGCATAAGGAACATGACCACCAGGGGAGCACCCTCCATCGGTGCGACCGCCGCATACGGCATGTGTCTCGCCGCACTCTCCGGATGCGATCTGGTCAAGGCGGCGAAGGATATCAAGGCCGCAAGACCCACCGCCAACGACCTTTTCTACGCCGTGGATCACATGACGGAGAGACTGTCCGAGGGTGCGGATCCGATAGAGGCCGCGGATGCTTACGCACAGTCCATGGTGGACAAGTGCATCGCCATCGGAAAGTACGGCGGAGAACTCATCAAGGACGGATACAGGATCATGACCCACTGCAACGCGGGAGCTCTCGCGACCGTGGATGTGGGTACCGCACTCGCACCCATGAGGAAGGCTAAATCGGATGGGAAGAAGTTCTTCGTGTACGCTTCCGAGACCCGCCCCCGTCTCCAGGGTATGCAGCTCACCGCCTGGGAGTTGAACCAAGAAGGTATGGATCATGCCATCATCCCCGACGGTTCATCCGGACATTTCATCAGACAGGGCGTGGACATGATCATCGTCGGTGCCGACAGGATCGCGGCGAACGGTGATTTCGCCAACAAGATCGGTACCTTCGAAAAGGCCGTGCTGGCCAAGGAGTTCGGAGTACCGTTCTACGTAGCTGCACCCATATCGACGTTCGATTTCAACACAGCCACCGGAGCGGACATCGTCATCGAGAACAGGTCCGAGGAGGAGGTTACGATGGTGGGCGACATACGCATAGCACCCGTCGGTTCGCCTGCGCTCAATCCCGCGTTCGACATGACACCCGCCAGGTATGTCACGGGATTCATCACCGAGAAGGGCATCCTCAGACCCGAAGAGATATCGAAGGTGAAGGGATGAACGAGGATTACGCAAGGAGCCAACTGGTCAGGATCTGCGCCCTGCTGTACGACAGGAAGCTCACGGTGTCCGCAGGAGGGAACATGAGCGTGAGACTGAACGATGAGGAGGTATTGATAACACCCAGCGGGAAGAACAAGGGATTCCTCGGTCCGGACGACCTCATCATCGTGAACATGGAGGGAGAGGTGATCAGCGGAAGAGGCAGACCATCCATCGAGACGTTCATGCATCTGGCACTGTACAAGGCCAACGAGGGGACCAATGCGATAATACACTGTCATCCTCTCAACTGCATAGCCCTCACCATGAAGAAGAAGATCAGACCGGACCTCACACCAGAGGGCGTCCTCCTGCTGGGAGATGTCCCCACGGTGGGATATTACACCCCGGGCAGCAAGGAGCTCGTGGATGCCGTCGCGGCACACGCATCGTCCAAGGCCATACTCATGGAGAGGCATGGTGCGGTCACCCAGGGCAAGGACCTTATGGATGCGTACGACAGGATGGAGGAACTGGAGTTCCAGGCGGAATTGCAGATGCTCGTGGGAAGATGCCGCGGACTCCCCAGGGACGAGGTCGAGAAACTGAAGAGGATGTGAACATGGCAGTATTGGTCACCAAATGGTTCGGTACCTTCCTCTGCGAGGAGAACAGGATCGTCAGGAAGATACTCTTCCCCAAGGATGCGGAGAGGATCGCCGACAAGCTCGCCGCGATGCAGAGAGGTGGCACCATACCGGAGGAGGCAGAGGTGTCCGCCGGTACCCAGAAGCTCATGGTATCCGACAGGAGGCAGTCCCCTCTGGGAAAGCCCACGCTGTTCGATTCCAGTTTCATCAAGGCGGAGGATTTCGGATACGGACAGGATCTGATGCACGAGGCGATGATCAGACTCGGTAAGATCAGGACGTCCGAACCCATATCCAGGGACAGGTCCGCAGTCCAGGCGGTAAGATCGCTGGACGATCTTATCGAGACCTGCAATCTGATGAACGAAAGGCTGCACGAGTGGTACGGCCTCCACTTCCCCGAACTCGCGGATTACGCACAGGACAGGAAATATGCGGAACTGATCGCCAGATACGGCGAGAGGGACGGTATAATCGAAGAGCTGGGTCTCGATATAGAGTCCATCGGTTCCGAGCTGGAGGACGAGGATATGAGATCCATCATGGACCTTGCGGACCAGCTCTGCATGATATACGACAACAGGGAACGCACGGAGGAGTACATCTCCGGGATCATAAGTTCCAGTTGCCCCAACATGTGTGCGCTCATCGGCGGACCTCTCACAGCCAGGCTCATCTCCATGGCAGGCGGATTGGAAAGGTTGGCATCGCTCCCGTCTTCCACCGTACAGTTGCTGGGAGCGGAGAAGGCCATGTTCAGGCATCTCAAATCCGGGAAGAAACCACCAAAGCATGGTATCATCTACCAGCACCCGGAGGTACACCGCGCACCATATTGGCAACGCGGTAACATAGCCAGAGCACTCGCCTGCAAGATATCCATAGCCGCCAAGGTGGACCAGTACCACGGAGAGTTCATCGGGGAGCAACTGACCCAGCAGTTCGCAACAAGGGTCGAGGACATCAAACGCAGATATCCGGATCCGCCGAAGAGACCCCAGAAACCCAAGAACTCCAACAGAAGAGGGAGGAAAGGGAACGGAAAGGGAGACAACCGGCCAAGGTCCAGATGAACGGACAGACCAACCCTTTATTAATATTGAGAGGGATAGAGGGCCTACAAGATGCATGCGGTTGACTGAAAGGCCGTAAGACGGAACACATCGACCAACCATGCAAAATAACCCAAAGGAGAATGAAATATGGCAGATTGGGAGATGAAGGAGATCAGGGAGCTCAAGATCGGAAGGTACGTCAACATCGACGGCGAGCCCTGTAAGATCATTTCTATCAGCACATCCAAGCCCGGAAAGCACGGATCCGCAAAGGCGAACATCGACGCAGCGAGCATTTTCACCGGTGCGAAGAAGTCCCTCGTCGGACCTGTCAGCACCAAGGTCCAGGTTCCTCTGATCGACAAGAGGAAGGCCCAGGTCCTTTCCGTTCAGGGAGACGAAGTACAGATCATGGATCTCGAGACCTACGAGAACATCACCATGGCGATCAACGAGGACCACGAGTGCTCCCTCGATCCCGGTGCGGAGATCATGTACATCGTCGCGATGGACAGATACAAACTGATGTGAGGTAGGCATAGGATGCCTAACGGAATCTCATTCGCCGACGCTGAATCCGACTACAACGATGCGGACATCTGCATCTATGGGATTCCGTACGACCATACATCTTGTTTCAGAGCGGGCGCGCGTGAAGGCCCTTCGGCCATCCGCCGCTGCTCTTACAATTTTGAAAGGACGCATTTCGAGCACGGAAGACTTCCGGAGCTCGCAGTATACGATTACGGGGACTGTGATGATTTCATACTCCCCGAGGACATGATCGACGAGGTCAAGTTCGCCATGTCGCCCGCCGTCAACGACGGGAAGTTCACCATAGCGATAGGCGGAGAACATTCCATAAACATCCCCATCATCCAGCTGTTCGAGGAGAAGAGCATAGCATTGATCTCCATCGATGCACACCTGGACGGAAGAGACGAATACATGGGATCCCGCAACAGCCACGCCTGCATCACCAGACGTGCTGCCGATCATCTAGGTATCGACAATGTGTACGCCCTCGGTATGAGATCCATCTCCGAAGAGGAGCTCGATGCGGATGAGGTTATACCCTACATCAGCGCGTACGACATACACGAGAAAGGTATGGAATGGGCCGTACGCAAAGCGCTGGATTCGGTCAAGGCCGACAAGGTGTACCTCACCATCGACATAGACGGTATCGATCCCGCATTCGCACCGGGTACCGGTACTCCCGAACCGTTCGGACTGCACCCCTACGATGTGAAGAAGACCATCAACATGATCGGTGACAGGCTCGTAGGATTCGATGTGTGCGAAGTGTGCCCTCCAGCGGACCCCACAGGTTCCACACCCGTACTTGCCGCCAGACTCATCAAAGAGGTCATGGCGGTGTATGCGAAGAACATGAAGTGCTGAGCACTTCATGATTCTTGAAAATAAGATTGTAAGGCGGCCGTTGCCGCCGTATTATTGGTCTCAGAGACCTTCCATGTAGTCGCTGGCGACCTTCTCGAACTGGGCACCGCGCTCCTTGGAGAGGTTCTCATCCTTGGATTCCGAATAGATCCTGAAGATGGGCTCCGTTCCGGAAGGTCTGAGAAGCACCCATCCTCCGTCGTCGAAGAGGATCTTCAGACCGTCGGTGGTGTCCACCCTGTTGCCTTCGGAGAACGTCTCCTTCATGTAGTCTATGAGGTCGGTCTTCCTGTTGTTGGGACATTCGATCTTCCTCTTGTCCACGTAATAGACGGGGAGTGCCTCCATCTGATCGATCAGAGGTCCGTATTTTACGATCCCCTCGATCATCTTGGCGATGGTCATGGCTCCGTCCCTGCAGAACTGGTGGTCCGCGAAGATCAAACCGCCGTTCTCCTCGCCTCCGAAGGGTGAACCCTCCTTCATCATGCGTCTTGCGACGATGGGAGAACCTACGGCGGTGTAGATGACGGAACCTCCGGCATCCTTCACGACCTCCTCCACCATGGAGGAGGAGCTGACGGGTGTGACTACAGTGCAATCGCCTCCGAGGTCGGATACGATCGTCTTGGACATGATTGCGAGACTCTTGTCCCCGGGCATGTACACACCTTTCTTTCCTTTGCGTGCGACGAACACCGCACGATCGGCGTCACCGTCATGGGCGACTCCGAGATCCGCTTTGACCGATCCGGTGAGAGAGATCAGATCCCTAAGGTTGTCCTCCGTGGGTTCGCTGGGGTGTCCGGGGAACTCTCCCTGGGGATCCGCATTGAGCGTGATCGCCCTGACACCGAGCTTCTTCATGAGAAGGGGTGTGGTCCTGAATGCAGCACCGTTGGCACAATCCACCACCGCCGTGAGGTTGGCCTTCCTGATGGCCTCGACGTCCACGTGGGAGATCACCGCATCGATGTATTCCTCGCCTGCGGAACCGTAGGTCTCCATCGTACCGATGTCGTTCCAGGAACGGCATTCCACGTTACCGGAATAGATGATCTCGATCTTCTCCTCCTTCTCGCGAGGCATCTCCGTACCGTCGAAATCGATGCACTTGATACCATTGAACTTGGGAGGGTTGTGGGATGCTGTGATCATCACACCTCCGACGATATCGTCGTTGGTCTTCACGTGATACTGGATCGCGGGTGTGGGAACGATACCGAGGTCGCGTACGTTGCAGCCCACGGCCATGAGTCCCGCACATACAGCGGATTTGATCATATCGCCGGACACACGGGTATCCGTGGCTATCGCCACCTTTCCTCCGAAGAACTTTCCGATCGCCTTTCCCATCTGGAGTGCCAGGTCGGTGTTCATGTCCTCGTTGACGACACCTCTGACCCCGTTAGTTCCGAACATCCTCTGGACCATGTAAGCAGTCTCCTGTGCGATACCGCATGCGGCACCGTATGAACTGGGTGACCCATACGTTTGTAGGTATTAAAACAATACAGGGCCATCACATCATATGGAGTTGGGTCTTATGTCCCTGATGGTCTTGCCGAAGTTGATCAGGTGATCCGCGACCCTCTCCGTATCCGATGCCAAGGAGAGATACTTGGCACCGACATCGAGGGTACAGATTCCATCGTTGAGCCTGCAGATATGATTGGCGGACATGTCGTCGGTGGTGACATCGATCATCTCCTCGATATCGTACGCCTCCTCGAGGGACTTCTCATCATATTCGCTGTATGCGATCAGTACCTTCTCGTAAAGGGATTCGACCAGCGATTCGACCTTGCACATCTCCGCTTTGGCGATGTCCGAGAATCCTTCGTTGGTGGATTTCATCTTCTCCGCATACTCGACGATGTTCTCCGCATAGTCCCCGATACGCTCGAGATCGGTGACGGATTTGTATGCGGTCGAGATGTAAGCGTAATCATCCGCGTTGAGCGGTAGATTGGACAGCTTTACCAGGTAACGTGCCACCTCCTTGTTGAGGAAGTTAAGCTGATCCTCGTTGGCCCTGAACTTAGCCAATCCGTCGAAATTGAGTGTCTGGATCATCTCGTAGGATGCCCTGAAGTTTTCCATGGCGATACGGGACATGTTGATGATCTCGTTCCTGACCTGCTCCACAGCGATGGCGGGCGTCCTGAGCATATAGTCGTTCACATAGACGAGATGAGGTACGTTGTCATCCAACGGGGTCTCGACTACCTTGTCGGGTAGAAGGTATACGACCAATTTGACCAGGAGGTTGGTCAGCGGAAGCATGATGAGCACGGTGGTCACGTTGAAGAACGTGTGGAACATCGCAAGCTGGGTCTCGGCTATACCGGGGAATGCGAACGCGAAGATCTCACCGTAAGATATGTCGAAGATACCGAGGATCATTCCGGCGATCACGAATATTATCACACCGAACACGTTGAAGAACAGGTGTATCAACGCGGTCCTCTTGGCATTGAGACCGCTGGTGAATCCGGCGACTATGGCCACGATGCACGATCCGATGTTGGAACCGAGCGTGAGGTAGATACCTTGATCCAGGGTGATCAAACCCGATCCGACCATGGTGATGGCAACCACCGTTACCACGGACGAACTCTGCACGATGGCTGTCAGTACGATACCCAGAAGCAGAAGGATGATTATGTTGTCGATGCTCGCCAGAAGATCCCTGACCTCGGGCAGTTCCGCGAAGCCGCCCATGGAATCGGACATCAACGACAGACCTACGAAGAGCAGTCCGAAACCGGCGAATATACCACCGATCTTCTTGGTGCTGTCCTTCTTGGCGAAGAGTGTGACGAACGCACCGACCCCGGTCAATGCGCTGAAGATCAGTGTGGTGGATATGGAATCCCCGAAAGAACTGAGTGCGGCGATCTGGGCCGTGATGGTGGTTCCGATGTTCGCACCGTAGATGATGGAAGCCGCGAGGGGGAGGGAGATTATACCGGCGTTGACAAAACCGATGACCAGAACGGTTGTGGCTCCGGAACTCTGGATTGCGGCCGTGGAGACGGTACCTATCCCGACACCCAGGGTCTTGCTCTTGGAAGCCTTGGAGAACAGTGATCTCAATTTGCTGCTACTTATCGATTCCAGGTTCGAGCTCAACATACCGCATGCGAGCAGGAATACACCCACACCGGCAGCCAGCATCAACAGGGCAGTGATCACCATGACACTATCCATACAACGTGTCCCTCCGTTCGGATACGCGTGCGGACGCGTAACAAGGCACTGATATTTTTTTCAGACATAAAGTGTTCGACAGGACATCCGTTGAACCGGACAGAATGTACACTATGGTACACGTTCGGATCGTTCGGACCGTACCTTCGGTACGGTCAGAATAATGGGACCCGATATCAAAGAACGGCGATGCTTACAACGTTGTTCCCGCGGAGGATGACGGTACCGAGACGCCTCTCTTCCTGGGCTGCGGTGGTCTCCGTGGTCTCCTCGAGGGACATGTTCATGTACTCATCGAATTCCAGAAGCTTTCCCTCGAGGACCCTTCCGTCCTTGAGAAGGAGTGATATGCGCTTGTTCAAAGATTTCTCGAGTACTGTGAGTGGCATGATCATGTTATCGACCTCCGATTAGTATCTGCATCGTATATAGGTTTCCTTCACGGTATGATGTCATTTCCTGCAGGCTGGCACGTCCGTCATGACTGCTGATCCAGCCATTTGCGGATGTCCTTCTTGGAGGTGGCCTCCACACCGAAGTACTCCATGAACTTCTTCGTGATGGTGAGTTCCTTGGTCTGTCCCACCTTCTTGGCGTTGACGAACCCTTTCTCCACCAGTACTGGCACATCATCGTAGATCCTTGAACCGATGGTCTTGAACAGCTCGGATTGGAGGATCGGCTGGTTGTACGCTATGGCCGACAGGGTCTTCATCATGCCCTTGGTGAGCTCTGCATCCGTGAACTTGTCGCTGTAGTCCAAGTACTCGTCCCTGAGCCTCATGACGAAATCGGGGCCGATCTTGGATATCCTTATCGCCGATCCACGCTCGTCATACTCCTCCTGGAGGACCTTGAGCATCTCGCGCACCTTGGCATCGGAAAGACCTGTCCTGTCCGCGATGTCCCTCACGCGAAGGGGGGAGGATGCGGAGAACAGGGCCGCTTCGACAGCTCCCCTGGCGTTCAAATCAGATCACCGCCTCGGGGGCACCCACATCCTCTCTGGGTGCGGCCTCTACGGACACCGTCGCCCAGTCCATCTTGATCTCAAGATAGATATCGCCGTATGGAAGCTCGTTCTGCCAGATGTTGATCTTGCCGTCCCTGACCAGGTGGAGCACCGCGACGAAACGGGTGATGTTCTCCATGGGGTCGTCTACGTACAGATCGGTGAGCGGGATGGCCCCGGTTCCAAGTTTCTGGATCATGTCCCAGACATGGGCGATGTCCTTCTCGTCATCCTCTTCGTGGGCCTTGTTCTCGAAGTTCTTGGGCATCTTCGCCCTGAGATCCTGACGGGCCTTCTCTCTGGCGGAAGCGATGGATGCCGCCTCTCTGGCCTCCTCCAAGGCGTCGAGGAGTTCCACCATCGTGACCGGGCGTACGGGGAACCTGTACTTGGCCTCCCTGAGATTCACCTGGGGGATGTGCAGAGGGGTGAAATCGTCGAAGACGTCATCACCGTCATCGAATCCGAAATCGTCCTCTTCGTATACGGGAGTCTCCCCGATGGATACCGTGGCATCGGACTGCATCCTGAGGACCTTCCATGCCATAAGGACGAGCTTTCCCGCCACGATCATATCGAACATGTTGTTCCGGACCTTCTCCCTGTACAGGTCCGCGAATACACGGATGTCGATCTCCCACGGATCCATGCCGTGTTCGAGGACGAGGCTGAACACGGACCTTATGGATTCGTCCACCGGATCCTGCAGCCTCTCCCCGTCGATATCGTTCTCGAGTATGCTCATGTATCTGTCGATCCTGGCGGATCCCTCGTTGTCGTCCACCAAGGACTTGTAGAACAGCAGATGCTGCGTTATAGCCTCGCTGCCCGTGTTGGTGATGTTCCCATCCATTCTCACTCACCCCCATTCTCATCCATGCCTTTCGCCTGTATCCTCTGTGCCTCCTCTTCGTACTTGGACACTTCGGACAGATCGGGCTGCATGATCACCTTGCTCAATCCGCTCGGAAGCCTTGCAACACCGATGAGGTGCTGGGCCAATGCCAATGTGACCTTCCTGAGCGACACCTGTATGAACTGTGCCTTGGCGGAGCTCTCCCTCACGCGTTTGGCCACCATCTCTGCATTCACAGAATCCAGGAACATGTCGACCTCGTCCAGCACATAGAACGGGGACGGTTGGAACTCCTGTATCGCGAAGATGAAGGCCAACGCGGTCAGAGATTTCTCTCCTCCGGACAGGGCCTCCAGTCTGAGTAACTTTCCGTTCTTGGGTTTGGCGTTGATGAGCAGACCTCCAGCGAAGGGATCCTCCTCATCCTCCAGTTTCATGTACGCCTCTCCGCCTCCGGAGAGTTCCGCGTAGATGTTCCTGAAATTGACGTCTATTCCGTCATAGGTCTTCATGAAGAGACCTTTCTTCTGCTCATTGAGCGATTCCATCAGAGAATCGAGATCCGCGATGCGATCCTTCAGGACCTTGGACTCTTCGTCCACGGAATCATACCTCTTCTTGGCCGCATCGAACTCCTCGATCGCACGGAGATTGACGTTACCCAATTCCGAGATCTCGTTCTCGCACACCCTGATGAGACGTTTGAGTTCGTTCTCGGAGGGGATCGGTCTCTCGACCTCGAAACCGATCTGCGCGATCTCCACATCCAACTGCGCGATCTCATCGTCAAGATCGACCACGGCCTTGTCCAAGGTCATGAGAAGGGTCTCCTTCGCATCCTTATCGGAAAGGGCCTGTTTCCTCTCGGTATCCGTGGTGGCCAAGGACACCCTGAATCCTTCCTTCTTGGCATTGAGGTCCGCTATGCCCTCATCCATCTTGGCCTTGATATCCTCCATCGCAGACTTTTCGACGGATTTCTTATCTATATTGGCCTTGTTGTTATTGATCTTCTCCAGATTGGACGAGATCCTCTCCTTGTAAGAGGAGATGTTGCGGGCCAACATCGCCTTGCTGTTGTCGAGACCGTTGCGCTTGGACAGGAGTTCGGTGTTGCAACCGCTGATATCGAGGATCTCCTTGTTCAGATTGTAGACCTTGGCACGGAGGGAATCGAGAGCGTCCCTGAGCTCTGCAGGTGCGATCTTGGAGATGTCGTCCCTGAGTTTCGACCTGGTGTCCCTCATGGTCTCCAACGATCCGGTGCACTGCTTCAGTTCGTCGAGGTTCTCCTTCTCCAGGTTCTCGATCTGGGCCAAAAGCGACCTGCTGTTGTTCTGGGATTCCTCCAGACGAGCCTTCTCATCCTGCATGACCTTCAATTGGGACTCCATCCTTCCGATCTTGCCTTGTACGTCGCTGTTGATCTTCGCGGCATCCAGGAGTTTGTCCTCCAACCCCCTGAGATTGGCACGGACCTCCTTGATCTCGTCCTTGACGGAATTCAAGGATGCGGACACTGCACGATACTTCTCTGCAAGCTCATCCATCTTCCCCTGCGATGCGGCACCGAATTTCAGTCCGGTATTTTTGATGGAACCTCCCACCATGGCTCCGGATGCTTCCAGAAGCTCTCCGTCCATGGTGACGAGCCTGATGCCTCCCATGATCTTCCTCGCATCGGTGAGCGTACGGCATACCAGTGTGTCGGCGAACACATACCAGAACGCCGAACGGTACATATCGTCGAAATCGATCAGATCGATCGCGTAACCCTCGGTATCCTTCGCCACCATTATGGCCTTGGCACGGGGTTTTCCATCCATCATCTTGTTCAACGGAAGGAAGGTGGCACGACCTAGGTTCTCCTCCTTGATTATCTTCATGGCATCCGCGGCCACCTGGTCGTCATCCACGACGATGGCCTGCATCTTGTTGCCTGCGGCTATGGACAGAGCGGTCTCGTACTTCTTGTCCACGGATGCGAGCTCCATTATGGTACCGTGGATACCGTTCAACGCACCGGTGTCCCTGAGCTCCATCACACGGGATACCGCGGCGGAACCGCGGATGGCATCGGTGGCCTTCTTCTCAGCCTTCAGATGTAAATATTCCTCGTTGATGCGTGATGCGGCGGATGTGAGCTCGTCCTCCTTCGTCTCGAGCTCCTTCTCCTTCGCCTTCTCCTCCGCGATCTTGGCACGAATGACATCAGCACCGTTGTCCTTCAGATCCTTCTTGGTCTCCCTGAGCGAGTATTCGGTATCCTTGATGTTGAACACCACCTCGGAGAGTGACTCCTCGACGGATGCCAACGAACGCGATATCTGTTCCTTCCTGGCCCCCAGGGATGCTGCGGAGGTCTTGAGTTCGGTCTCCTTGTTGGACCATTCATCGATCTTCGGCTCCAACGCTTCGAGTTCTTCCTGGAGTTCCTTGAGCTTTCCGCCCTTGCTGCGAAGTTCATCCTCCACCCTCATGAGCTCCGCATTGGCGGCGTCCATCTCCACGGTCTTCTCCCCGATCGTTCTCTTGTTGGCATCTATCTCCTCGGAGTACCTGCGGATCTCCTCGTCGTAGGATGCTATGGTCCTGGTATCCCCGTCGATATTGGAATCGAATTCTTCGTTCTCCTCCTCCATGCGGGTTATGCGATCGCTGAGATTCGCTATCTCGATGGAGATTTTGAGGATGTCGTCGCCGATCTTCTTGTATTCGGGACCTGCACGCTGGATGATCTCCTCCTCGACATCCTCGATCGATTTCCTGTAGGATTCGATGTCCGCGTTCATCCTTTCGATGGTGGCGACGATCCCATCGAGCTCTATACGTGTGGAATCCCTGTTCCTGATCGATGCGGCCCTGGTGTTGCGGCAGTCTTCCGCGTTCCTGTGGACGAGCTGTGCCTTGGACATCCTGAGACGTCCCTGTATGGAGAGATACTTCTGTGCGGCATCCATATCCTTCCTGAGGACATCGATCCTGCGGGACAGTTCCTCGAGGATGAACGTCACACGTTCCAGGTTGGTGTTGGCGGCGGATCTCTCCCCCTGTGCGCGTGAGATGTCCGCATCGTAGCTGGAGATGCCCGAGATGCTGTCGAGTACGCGTCTCCTCTCCACCGAACCCATCTGTACGATCCTGGTGACATCACCCTGCTGGACCATGTTGTACCCGTCCGCGGAGATACGCGCCTTGGAAAGCAGGCTCTCGAACTCGGACAGCGTGGATTTCTGATCGTTGATGAAGAAGCTGGAAGTGTAGTCCTCACCGTTGGCGGACATCTTCACGAGACGCGTGAGCCTGACGACGGTGTCGTTCCACGGCAGTATGCCGTCGGAGTTGTCGAAGACGAGCGATACCTTGGTGTAGGATGCTTTCTTCCCGGTCTTCCCCCCGTCGAAAATGAGATCGGTGAGCTTCCCCGCCCTTATCGCCTTGGAGCTCTTAGGTCCGAGGACGAAGAGGATCGCGTCCGTGATGTTCGATTTTCCGGAACCGTTCGGTCCCGTGACTGCCATATACCCTTCCATAAGGGGGATGGTCATCTTTCCCCCGAATGACTTGAAGTTCTCCAACTCGACCTGCTTCAAATACATCTGAAATCCCCCTCAGGGGGACGAAATAGGCTCACGCCCGGTTTGCATCCCATGCTCTCTCGAGCATTACTTTAACAAAATATTGTTATATAAAGTCGATTGGAATCGCGCGCGAGAAGGGAATATTTAACGGCGAATACATGCCCCGTCACAGGTCTGTGAGGATACGGGATATGTCGGATACGCTGTCGAGGATGTACGTGGGGACTATGTCCGAACCGGCTATGTCCTCGCGTGTGGTCTCCCCCGAAAGTACGGCAACGGAACGGATCCCGCAGTCGTATGCCATCTTTATGTCGGTGTACAGACGGTCGCCGACCATGACAATGTCCGTGATATCGCACCCCATGTCCTTGGCCGCCATCTTCAACATGGCAGGATTGGGTTTGCCTATCACGGTCGCCTTCGCACCGGTCATCTGCTCGAACATCCTTATGAACGGCCCGATGTCTATGTCGTAACCGTCCTCCGCGGGACACAGGTCGTCCGGATGCGTGGCTATGAACACCTTGCCCTTCTTCAGGAGCCTGTATGCGCGGTTGATCTTTTCGTATGTGATCGTCCTGTCGAACGCCAACAGGACTATGTCCGGATCATCCTCATCGATCGGGATACCTGCGGATACGATCTCTTCCACGAAATCCGGAACGCCGACCGGGTACACCGAACACCCCGGATGCCTGTCCCTGATGTACGCGGCGGTGGCAACGGTGGAAGTGAGTATCGAAGACGGGTCCACATCGAATCCCATACGTGCCAGTCTGTCGCTGTAGAACCTGCGTCCGTGGGAGGAGTTGTTGGTCAGGAACCTGTAATCGATCCCTCTCCTGTTGAGTTCGGATATGAACTCCACCGCGCCCGGGATCGGACGCTCCCCGAGATAGATCGTACCGTCCATATCGAATACGAAGGATGTCACAAATACCGCCCCGCTATCTCCATCGCCTCGGACAATGCGGATCTGGCACTCTTGTTGTATATGCACGCTGCGGGATGATACGTGGGTAGGAAATCGATCTCCTCCCCCATCACGGTTATCGTATCGAGACGGTTGGCGATGTCCGATAGCTTGCCCTCGTAACCGGTGAGGTCCCTGACCGCGGACCTCCCCAATCCGATGACGAGAGCGCGACCGCTCAGTTCGGATTCCAGGAACGGTCTGCAGGCGGCCATCTCCTCCGCGGTCGGATCGCGATTACCCGGAGGTCTGCATTTGACGGTGTTGGTGATCAGCACGTCTGAACGCGATATTCCTGCGGACGCCATGGCGTCCTCCAGTATCTTGCCCGATCTGCCGACGAACGGCCTGCCTAGTATGTCCTCATTCTCTCCGGGGCCCTCCCCGACGATGACCACTCTGGCACCTGGATCCCCATCGGGCAGTACGATGTTCGTCCTGCCCTCGCAGAGACCGCAAAGACGACAATCCGCGTCCGGACGCACCGTATCACTCAGAGCAGTTCGGACGCCTTGACCAGAGGAGTGAGCGTGACACCGATGGCCTTGAGGTTGTCGGAACCGCCGGCCTCCCTGTCGATGACGGAATACACGTTCTCAACGACCGCACCCTCCTTCCTGAGGACCTCGATCGCGTTGATGGAGGAGCCTGCGGATGTGATCACATCCTCGACCACCAGCACCTTGTCGCCGGACTGGAGGTCTCCCTCGATGAGTTTGCCGGTACCGTGATCCTTCTTCTCCTTCCTGATCATGACGTAAGGTATCCCGGTCTCGAGTGCCAGTGCGGCGGCGAGAGGGACGGAACCCAGCACGACCCCGGCGATGCGGTCCACCTTGAGACCGGAGTTCCTGAGATTCTCGGCCATGAACTGTGCGATCAGCTTGAGGACGGAGGGGTTGGTGCTGGCCTTCTTGATATCGATGTAATAGGAGCTCTTGGCTCCGGATGCGAGTGTGAAGTCCCCGAACTGGAGGGCTCCGCAGTCGACCAATGCTTCGGACATTACGGACATGTGATCACCATGGTTCGTCCTTGACACCCATCTTGTATCCGATTATGTTCACGATACGGTGGGACGCGTACACGAACAGGAGGAGCATGACGAATACGATTATGTGGTATCCCTCGAAGTATGTGGAATACACCCAACCGGGATAGAATATGACCATCAGCAGGAAGGATCCCACCACGTAATCGAACTGATCTAGCAACGGTGCCTTGGCACCCCTGCCGATACCCAATCTCCTCTTCACGAACGAACCCATCATGTCTCCGATGAGTGAACCGAAGGACATGCAGAACAGGAGTCCGATGTTATCTGCCCATGATGGTCCGAATCCCCAGTGATCCTCGCTTCCGCAAAGTACCGAGATCCCGATCATCAGGATACCGATCAGGACACCGCTGAGTGCTCCGCCGATGAATCCGCGCCAGGTCTTTCCATCCCCCAAGATGCGCTGGCCCTTCCAAGACTTTCCGAAATCGACGGGCGTACCGCCACCGATCAATGCCGCGTTGGAGTTGGGGAGCATAGCCGGGATGTATACCCAGAATCCTATGACGACCATCATGAGTATCTCTGTGATCTCCATGTTCTGCCTCTTTATAGGAACGCCATAACCTCGCGCATATAATAGGATTGGTACAACGGACAATGTCCATATGATAACCATTTATACCAGCTATCATTAGTAGACGGCATGAGGGACGACATCGAACAGTTCGTCAAGAAACACGATGAAGGAGTTCGCTATATCGTATTCGGCGCACTCACGGTCCTCGTAAGCTGGGTCTCGTACGCCCTGCTTGCATTGGTGGGCGTGGATTATGCCGTCAGCAACGGATTGTCCTGGTTCTTCGCCGTCGTCTTCGCTTTCTTCGTCAACAAGTACTTCGTGTTCAGGAGCATGGATTCCAACACCATGACGTTGGGTGCCGAGATGGTACAGTTCTTCGCATCCAGGATCTTCACGGGACTCGTCGCCATCGTCCTGTTCCCGTTCCTGATGAGCATCGGCTTGGATTTCGTATTCCTCGGAGTCCCCGGTCTGTTCGCCAGAGGCGTGAACTCTGGAGTGGAGATCGTGCTCAACTACATCCTGAGCAAATTCGTGGTCTTCCGCAAGAAGGATTGAGGCCCACGGACATAGGGTTATAATCGGGTCTGCAGATTACCGGACGTGAGACCTTTCGGCGGTATGGACGACTGTCTCAAAGGACAGATCAGGAAGTTCAACATCATCTTCGTCATAGCTGCCGCTATATTCTACACGGCGTTCCAACTGAGCGGTATAGCCAGCGAGGTCGGTACGCTGTACTTCCGTTATGCGGAGGCCATGGTGGACATGAAGATGCCGTACAGCGGTTTCGATGCCGAATATCCGCCCTTCGCAATGCTCCTGATACTCATACCCAGACTGTTCTCCTTCTCGTCCTTCACATATCAGATCGCGTTCGGTGTGGAGGTATACCTGTTCCTGCTTGCAGGATTGATATGCGTGCATAGGATGGCATCGTATTATACGGATAGACCATCGGTATACAGCAACCTCTACATCGTCCTGTGCATCATCCTGCTGGATTTCATCCTTGACAGGTACGACGTGCTTCCGATGATCATGTGCGTGATGGCGCTGTATTTCGTTAGGACGGACAGGCTGAACCTGGCCTGGGTCATGATCGCCCTGGGTACCGTCACCAAACTGTATCCCGCACTGCTGGCACCCGTACTGCTCATATATCTGATATCGAAGAGGGATTATTCCTCTGCTTTGAAGGGCATCGCCATCTGTCTCGCGATAGGATGCGCATCCATGCTGCCCTTCCTGATAGCCGACCCGGAGAGCATGTTCATGTTCCTCACATACCACATGGACAGAGGGATGCAGACCGAGGCGATCGTATCATCGTTCCTCATGTTATTCGGATACTTCGGTATGGTCGACATCGGATATGCGTTCAGTTACGGTTCCGACAACATCACCGGATCGGTACCCGACGCCATAGCCGGCGGGATACTCTACATCACGATAATCATGATATTGGTCACGTACGCGGCGTACGCGTACATGATCAACAGGAGAGAAGAGAAGGATATGTTCCCGCTGTTCTCCATGACCTGTTTCCTGACGGTCATGCTGTTCATGCTAATAGGCAAGGTACTGTCGTCGCAGTACCTTGTGTGGATCATACCTTTCGTTGTGATCGCCGCCGTCCTTCTGAGCGAAGGGGCATACGGACGCAGCGTGCGCGTGTTCGTAGGTTCCATCGTCCTGACACAGGCCAACATGATCGTCAACTATGCGTTCAGGGATGCGGGGGATCCGTTCTCGTTACCGGGCATACTGATACTGGTTGTAAGGAACGTTCTGCTGCTGGTACTGTTATGGATGATCGTCAGATATCTGATTGTCCGCCACGATCCTGCGTCTTATCCCGAGCTCGGTGGGTGTGACAAGCCCGTCGAAGAATGAGTTGCAATCGTTAACCGGATCATGGGACAGTATGGCTCCGAATCCCGGGATCTGCAACGCCCTGGAATCCAGTACGACGGCTGCGCCCCGGTCATCCTCCGATCTTATCAGACGGCCTCTTGCCTGCCTCATCTTCCTGGCCATGGGCATCCTGACCACATAGTTCCAGCCGTCATCGAAACGGTACTGGCAGTATCTGATCAGTGCGTCCTTCTTAGCGCTGGGTCTTGGATAGGGGAGACCTACGATTATCGCCAGTTCCAGATCCCTGCTGGGGAAGTCCAGGCCCTCGCTTATACGTCCCCCGGTGACCGCGAACAGTATCCCTCCCGTGGACGACCTGAAACCGTCCACGGTATCCATCAACTCGGCCTGGCTCATGCCTCTGATCTCTGTATAGACATCTCCCTCCAACCTGTCCTGCAACCCTTTGACGACGAAACGGTTCATCATCTCGTATGATGGGAAGAACACGGCGGTATTACGGCCCACGCCGTTGACCAGGTCCACTATGTGGTCCATTATGCGATCTATGTTGTCCGGATCCAGTTGGAGGTCGTTGTGTCTGGTGGTTACATCGTCCACGTACAGCGTCAGCAGATTGTCCGGATCGAAGGGTGAGGGGAAGGATGCATGATTGCACCTCTCCAACCCCAATGACATCACATAATCCGGGATCGGTTCCAACGTACCGGACATATGGACGGATGCGTAACAATCCCTGAACGGTGCGGCAGCCTCGTACGGGTCCATGCAATACGCCTCCAGGGAATGGTTCTCGCCGCCGTTGATCAATCTGACGTACGACATATCGTCGCAACGGGTCCAGAACTGAAGGAAATCCCCCAGCGAGCCTATGTGGGACCTCGGGAGACGGTGCTGGGACTTCAAACGTTCCCTTATTATCTCACCCAGTTCGGACATGTTCCTGAACACTGCCTCCAATATCGGGGACGGTACGTGGAGCGAACCCATCAGCGATTCCTGCAGGAAACCGTAGGGTATCAGCCCGTCGGTATCGCGGAGATACTCCATGTTGGCCTCCACGAAGCAGGACCTCATGGCGGATACGACATCCGTGACGGTTATGCCGGCGGACACCTCCGGATCGCCCTCCCTCTTGGCCTCCGCCTCCGCATAGGACAATGCGCGTACCGTATATTCCGATGTGAATGCATCCCTCAGATAATCCGGGAGGTTGTGAGCCTCGTCCACCACGATTATGATGTCCTGCTCGGTGGCGTTCATCCATCCCAGGAAATGTCTGCGTATGTTCGGCATCACCATGAACGTGTATGGCGCGGAGATCACATCCGCGAACGGTATCGCCGCCTTCATCATCTCGTACGGACAATAACCGTCCTTCGCACACAGGGATGCGAACGTCTCCGGATCGGGCATAAGATCCCTGAGTCCGTCCACGATCACATCGATGTCCGCATCGCGCATGGAATCGAAGTACGGGCAACCGGTCCCGTCCTTCTTGGATTTCAGATGAGAGCACAGGCGGGACATCTCCTCCGGCGATCCCGTCCTGAGTTCGGGATCGGATGCCATCCTCGGACAGGTGGTGACGGAACGTCCCTGTACCGCGATACCGAATACATCGATGACGGACGACATCGCACGAAGCTCGGACATTATCTGCTTCTGTTGCGACTTGGTCCTTGTAAGAAAAACCACACGCTTCCCGTTGCGCTTGGCGAAGGGCACCGTGGCCGCCAGCGCGCTGACGGTCTTCCCGGTGCCGGTACCGGACTCCACGACCGAGTGTCTGCCCGATTCCAAGGAATCGGTTATGAAACGTATCAACCGGTCCTGACCCGGCCTCGGTTCATAGGGCAGACCTTCGATCATACGCCTGGCATTCAGGATGCTATGTCCCTGCTGGGCCTCTGCCAGATATCCTCGTCATCCATGGGGAATCCGATGTCGTCGGACACCTTATCCTCGGGACGGATGTCGTTGATGAGGTCCGCGATCTTCTCACGTCTGAAGAGCCAGTAGTGGATCCTCCACTCCCTTCCGTCGTAGAGGGTGGTCTCCTCCCTCTCGGTGGTCAGGATGGAGGCGTCCTCCAGCATGTAGAAGGTATCACGGTCCTCGGGCTCGAGGATGTTGTCGATGATCCTATCCGAATAACCGAAGAAGTTGAGGATGTGGATCGCGAGATTGTATGCCGCATCCTCTTCGATACCCCTGTTGTTCGGACTGTTGCGGATGGCCTGCGTGAGTTCCTCGACTGTGACGATTCCCTTCATACGATTCACTCGATGTAGATGTATTTAGAGTCCTCGAATCCGGAGGCCTCGTCCACCAACTTGAGAACTTCGTCCGAGATGGGATCGTCCACGCTGAGCGCCATGACAGCGGTGCCCTTGGGTGCGTCCCTTCCGACGGACATCATGGCGATGTTCACGCCGTTGTCCCCGAGGACCTTTCCGACCTTACCGATGGTACCGGGAGTGTCCCTGTAGCGGGCGAGGAGCATACCTCCGGACATGGGGATCTCGAACCTGAATCCGTTGATTCCGACCAGACGGGGCTCGTGGGCGACTATGGTACCTACGAGGTCGAATACATCCCCCTTGGTCTCGATCCTGACACCGATGGTGCTGTCGTAGACCAGGGCATCCTTGTTCTTGGTCTCCTTGACGCTGATTCCCTTCGCCTTAGCAAGGGCTTCCACGTTGACGATGTTGGCGTTGCTCTGACCGACCATGCTCTTCATGATTCCGATCAGGATGGAAAGGTTGAGCATCCTGGTGTTCTTGTCGTAGATCTCTCCGTTGAAGGACACCTCCAGATTGTCGATGGGCCTCTGTCCGTTGAGCTGTGCCGCCGCGAGTCCGAGCTTCTCGGCGAGGGGCAGGTACTGTGCGGTGACTGGGTCCATCTTTCCGCGGGGTGCGTTGATGGCGTTGACGATCTCGTTGTCCCTCAGGTATTTGATGACCGAGTGCGCGATCTCGACCGCGACCCTCTCCTGTGCCTCCGCGGTGCTTGCACCGAGGTGGGGGGTTGTGACGAGGTTTCCGAGCTCCAGAAGCTTCTTCTCGTTGTCGTTGAGGGGCTCGTCGCACCATACGTCGAAGGCGGCTCCGGAGATCACACCCTCCTTGAGTGCGGTGTAGAGGTCGTCCTCGTTGACGATCCCTCCGCGTGCAACATTCACCAGTATGGCGGAGGGCTTCATCCTCTTGAACTGGGGCATGGAGATCATGTTCCTGGTCTCGGGGAGGAGCGGGGTGTGGATGGTCATGATGTCCGCGACCTCGATGACCTCATCGAGGGTGGTGAGACGTACTCCGATGTCCTCGGCGACCTCCGGGGGAAGGAAGGGATCGTATCCGACGAGGGTCATGTTGAAGTGCTTGAGACGTCTTGCGACCTCTCCTCCGACACGGCCGACTCCGATGATACCGAGGGTCTTGCCGTTGAGCTCGATACCGCTGAACTTACTCCTCTTCCACTCGCCCTTGTGCATGGACTCGTGGGCCTGGGGGATCCTCCTTGCGGCTGCGAGGATCATCGCGCAGGTGTGCTCCGCTGCGGAGAGGATGTTGGCTGAGGGGGTGTTCATCACGAGCACACCCTTCTCGGTGGCTGCGGGGATGTCGACGTTGTCCACTCCCACTCCCGCACGGCCGACCACACGGAGCTTGGATCCCGACTCGAGGACCTTCCTGGTCACCTTGGTACCGGACCTTATCACAAGTCCGTCGTATTCTCCAATGATAGCGCAAAGCTCGTCCTCGGTGAGTCCGGGCTTGACATCCACGGGGATACCCGAATCCCTGAGGATGGTGAGTCCCTCTTCTGAAAGGGGGTCGGAAACCAAAATCTTCATTGCATCTCCTCCAATACTTCATCCATTGCGGAAAGGAGTTTCTTGATCATGTCGGGAGTGGTGTCCCCCATGTGACCGATCCTGAAAGTCGACGATTTGACATCGCCGTATCCGTTGGAGATCTCGTATCCCTTCGCCTTGAGTGCGTTGTGGAACGCGTCGAAGTCTAGATCTCCGCGGTTGACGACACCGATGGTCTTGGAACGGTAGCCTTCCTCGGGGAAGAGTCCGTTGAAGTTCTTCTCTGCCCAATCCTGGACGAGCTTCGCCATCTCGTCATGTCTTCTGTAGCGTGTCTGCATACCCTCGGCGAGGATCCTGTCAAGCTGCCAATCCAATGCGTACATGAGGGATACGGGGGGCGTCGTGAGCGCGTAGTTGTCGTCCGCGTTCTTCTTGAGCTTGACGAAGTCCGTGTAGAATCCTTTGTTGGACATGCTCTTGGACTTCTCGATGATCCTGTCGCTGACCACTGCGATAGCGAGTCCCGGAGGGAGGGCCAATGCCTTCTGCGTACCGAACACGAGTGCGTCGGGACGGAGCTCGGGGACTCTGAGGTCCGCCGCCATGGCGGAGGTGACCGCATCCACGATGATGAGCGCATCGGGGTTCTGCCTCCTGACCTCCTCAGCGAGAGCGACGCTGTCGCTGAGCACTCCGGTGGAGGACTCGTTGCTCACCCAGTGTACGGCCTCGATGTCCTTGGCGACCTTGCCCTCGATGTGCTCGGGCTTCATGGCGGTTCCCCAGGGGACGTGGATCTGCTCCACATCCTTTCCGTTGGCGGTACCGCACTCGATGAGCCTCTTACCGAAGGAACCATTGGATATTCCGAGGGATTTGGAGTTCACTGCGTTCCTTACCGCTCCTTCGATGAGTACGGTGGCGGAACCTCCAACAAGGAAGACGTCGTCGTCGGTACCGAGACACTTCCTGATCTTCTCGACGATGGCTCCGTGAAGGGCCTTGTATTCCTTGCATCTGTGCGTAATCATGGGCTTGGTCTGAGCCTGGAGCGTTTCGTCCTCGACATAGACCGGCCCGACCGTGAACAACTGTCTTGCCAAACTATCCCTCTCCTCCCGCCGTCGGGCGGTCGGTACTTAGGGCGTATCTTTATCTTACATAAAAAAGGAACGTGGGCGCGTGTGCGCATATGTACACCACCGCGGCCATTATCTCGGGAGAACCGTTTTACCGGCCAACTGGTCAACATTGGATAGGGATGGGTACCGGGATCGTCGA
>JAEDGA010000073.1 GCA_016297775.1 Candidatus Methanomethylophilaceae archaeon | reverse complement strand
GTACAGGAGCTTCCTGGCCATCATTCCGAAGACCCCCATGCACGTCAATTCATATTCTTCAAGGACAGGGTTGAGTATATCATTGTTCAATCTATTTTTTACAGGCAATATGTACATCGAACCTTTCGGACCGGAGACCATCTTGGAGATCAATTGGGTCTCGGTACGCGGATATGGGAACAGTGGTATCCCTCTCTGATCCGCAAGGTTCTCGTTTATCAGGAACATCGAAGGTGGCATCAATCCCGTCATGTACACCTGCACCGAATCCCTGTAGAATCCTTCGGATGTTCCGGAATATATAAGGGATCCGTGTCTGAGCACATGGATCTCATCCGCCCATGCGTACGCCAGATCCACGTCGTGTGTGGATATCACTACTGTTGTGCCGTTATGATGTAGCTGCTCTGCCAGTTCCATGATCTCCAACGCCATCTGCGGATCCAGACCGGCGGTGGGTTCGTCCATGACCAGGACCTCTGGTTCCATGGCCAATGCTCCGGCGAGTGCCACTCTCTTCCTCTGGCCGTACGATAATTGCATGGTGTCACGGTTTCTCAATCCCTCCAATCCCACCATCATCAGTGCGGAATCCACCCTTTTGCGTATCTCATCCTTTGGAAGTCCCAGATTCGTGGGACCATATGCAACATCGGATTCCACCGTCTGACCGAATATCTGGTCATCCGGATTTTGAAGTACGACGGATATCTTGGATCTGAGTGATTTCAGAGCTTTTTTCTTGTATGATATCGTCTCCCCATTGAAGATGATATTTCCGTAACATGGTTTGAATATGCCATTGAAATGATAGAACAGTGTGGATTTACCTGCACCATTGGCTCCGAGGATAACGGTCTTGGTACCCTTTCTGATTTTCAGATTCACATCGTCGAGAGAAGGATGATCGTTATTGCTGTACGAGAATGTCAGATCCACAGTCTCGATGGTGAACTCGCTCAAAGGATCACCTCCGGCGATCTCCCGAAACGTGCCAGATCGTAGACTTTGTCCAATACCATCTCACGGAAGTCACGGTCGCAGTACAGTATGGTATCATAACCTCTGAGTGTCTCCCTGACACATCCCTCGATGGCATTGAAGTAGATATCGGCACGGTACATCCTATCCTTGAAGAGTCTTCTGGTGTTATATCCGCATATTCCGACGATGATCCCGTCCTCTGGAGGGGATACATCTTCATCCACGATCACAATCCTCATCTTTCCGACATCGGAATCCGGAGGTGTGAGCTTTGAAAGCAATTGGCTGTTCGTACGTGGATACGGGGATTTGGACAGACCACGTATGCTTTTCAATGTCAGGTTGACGGAGAATGTATGTGGCAGGGTCAGACCCGTGAGTGCAACGGTCTGTCTGTCCAAGAAGAAGCCTCCAGGTTCTCCGGAATATGCCAGCATACCTTGTCTCATCACGTGGATCTCATCCGCCCATGCGTACGCCAGATCCACGTCGTGTGTGGATATTATCACGGTGGTACCAGATATACACATCTGATCGATCAGTTCCATGATTTCCTGAGACATCTGAGGATCCAATCCTGCCGTAGGTTCATCCAGGATGAGTACCTTGGGCTTCATGGCGATAGCTCCGGCGATGGCCACTCTCTTTCTCTGTCCATACGAGAGCTGTGTCGTGGGTCTGTATCTGAATTCCTCCATACCCACCATGAAAAGGCACTCCCGTATCCTGTCCTCTACGACATCCGGGGGGAGGTTCTGGTTCATGGGACCGAACGCCACATCTTCTTCAACAGTGGACGAAAATATCTGTTCGTCGGGATTCTGTACCACGACACATATATCGTCCCTTAACTGGAACAGGTGTTCCTTCTTATAACTGAGCGGTATCCCCCTGTAAAGGACCTCCCCCGATTCGGGCCTCAGTACGCCATTGAAATGATAGAACAGCGTGGATTTGCCTGCACCGTTGGCTCCGAGGATGGCTGTTTTCACGCCTTCGCGTATCTTTATGGACACGTCTATGAGCGAGTGGGATTCTTCATTCGATCCGTATTTGTGATACAGTTCTTTGGTCTCTATCAGGTAATCCATCGCTATCAGGCCCCCAAGAAGATATCGGCAAAATCCACGATTCCGGATGTGTATGTTCCCAACAGGTAGAATCCGATGAATACGAAGGCAGATATGGCCACCCATTTCAGACCTGCTTTGGGAGGGCGGTTGTATATCGGGAAGTATCCGCGGTATCCTCTGCATTCAAGGGCTATCTGTGCCTTGTCAGCAAGGTTCATTGATGATACGAACATTCCCACGGCTATCGAGGACACGGTATGTATGCTCCTCTTGAACCCGGAGAATCCCATTCTGCTTCCCGCTGCGCTCCACATGATCTCCATCCTTTCCAGCAACAGGAATGCGTAACGATAGATCAGCACGATTATCTCGCAAACCTCGACAGGTATGTGTGTCTGTCTGAGTGCCTGGGACAGATGCGGGATAGGGGTGGATGTTGCGAACGCCAGCATAACCGTGACACCGGACACCGCTCTGATCAGGACCAACCAGGCCTGATTGAAACTGGCGGACGTCATGTAGAAGTCCATCCAAAGGAACTCCCCGCTCCATATGCATGGATCGGATGTATTACCGTTGACCGAGATGATTCCGCATGCGATTATCAGGATCATCAGTGCCTCCCCTATCGCTAATAGGAGTATGCGCGGAACCCTCATGTTGGTGGAGTAGAACATCAGCACGATGCCCATTATGAGTATGGTGATTGCGGTTATCACCGAATCCGTAAGTACGTTCACGACGAGTATGGCAATGGTCATCAGAAGCTTGCCGAGAGGTGACCACTCGAGCATTCTGGAACTGTATGCGAGAGTATCCATCTGCACGTGTTCCGCGGAGCCGTGGTGTCTGCCCTTGCGTATGGGTCTTCCGGACTCTTCCCGTACCTTGTTTCCAGCACGAGAAGGCGAACATCGCCTGTAATAGTACTTCTCGTGTTCCTTATCTTCCACGTCGTCGATCTTGTTGAAATCCGATGGGTAATTATCCTTCCTGCCGGACGAACGTCCTATGACATATCCTATGAGAAGTGCACCGATAGCTGCCTGAAGGGCGAACAGCAGACTTTCCGTCTCTCCGGGAAGTTCGTATCCTCCGAACAGACCATCGAACCACGGTGTGAAGCCCGGCATCAATTCCTCGACTATACCTCCTGCTTCACCGTCCGCACCTCCGAATTCGAATCCATTGGCGTATCCGTATGCGAGGGTACCTATCACCATCACGACGATGATGGTCATACCGACGATGTACAGCGCTCCGGATTTGGAGTACCCTATCTCGTCTATGGACACCCCATCTTTCTTGGGGGCTATTATGCCTCCCGCGGTCTCGAACACTTCCGGTTTGTTATTGAGAAGATAGTTGGCGAACATGTAGAACAATATGCCCTCTATGATGGAGACGGGTATCTGGGTCACTGCGAATGTGGTGAGGAATTCGGTGAGACCTCCCCAGTTGAGTGCCATCTGGAAGGATGTCAGCACATATGTGCAAAGGTCGGCGAACACAGCCGCACCGAACATGCTTATTCCTATGCCCGCTCCGACCTTCCTCATGACGGTCCATATCAGGATTCCGCAGAGCGGTCCGAATATGCCCATGGAGAACACGTTGGCACCCAATGTTGTAATGCCTCCATGTGCCAGCAGTATGGCCTGGAACAGAAGGACTATGGTGGAAAGGAATGCAGTCGCACTTATGCCGTACAGGACGGCGGACAGACCGGTACCGGTCGGATGGGAACTCGTACCTGTGGCCGACGGAAGTTTCAGGGATGACAAAAGGAAGATGAATGCGCCTGACAGGGCAACCGTCATCTTCTGTTCAGGATGCTGTCTCATAAGCTTGACGATCGCTCTGGCACCCAATACGACGAACGGGATCGCCAGAACATACCAAACTACGCACCATATCGGATCCAGATATCCTTCCATTATGTGCATGATATCACAGTGCTCCGAATCCCGTCAAGGGTGTTGCATTCACATCCGTTATCAAGATTTATCGTCATGTTGTATGTTTTTTCAGCTATATAACGGTCTAGAACATTCGTCCAGCCAGCTGTATCCATATGGTGACGATGTCACGGCAATATCCGCGGAATATCCTCACTTTCCAGACATATACATGTAAGACATCCAGCATGTTCGCTGGATCTGGTATTTCGG
>JAEDGA010000072.1 GCA_016297775.1 Candidatus Methanomethylophilaceae archaeon | reverse complement strand
GGTCGCGGGGGCCTCCCGTGCATCCGACCGCTTCCCCTTTTCGTGTCTATTTAGGACATTGTTGGTACATAAAGGTACCGAATGTTTGGTAGATGGACGGGTATTAAATACTCCCGTGGATAATGTCTTTCATGCCGTGAATCAACGCGCAAACCGAACGTTTGTGCTTGCTCCGGCGCAAGTGTGCGCCGTCACGGCAGGAAGTGAACAAATGGAGCAGAAATATGCTTATATCTTCGGAAAGAAGGCAAAGACAGACGAATACTACCGCTTCTGGCTGTCCCTCTCAACTGAGAAGATCGGTAAGAACGGAAAGGGAACCGGGGAATACCTCAAGGCAACCATGCCAGTGCGCATGTCCAAGAGCGCGACCGAGGCATGGGAGGAGTTCGCCGGCAAGACAAAGAACAAGGATATCAAGCTCGGGATCAGCCACATAAAGGACGGCTGGCTGAAGGTCGTCGAGGGCCCCGAGGACCCTTACATCGTCATGTTCGTGAATGAGCTCACGGAGCAGGAACAGGATTAAACAAGTTAAGGGGCTCCGGCCCCTCTCAAAACAGGACAGGATAGACATGAAGTACATAGTGAAGATGGCAGGATGGACGGTCTACGAGGGTAAGAGCGTCACAAAGGCAGAGGAAGCTTACAGGCAGTGCGGGCCATACGGCACATTCTGGGAGGTGGAGGAATGACCACACCCATGGAACACCGCAACAATCAGATCATCGCCGAATTCCTGACCGGAAAGGAGGCATCCCTTCTTTGGGCATCCCGTGTTTCCGGTCTCGGTCTCGATGACATGATCCGCGAATGTCTCCGCATGGGGTGGGACAAGTTCACGGCGGAGATGCAGATCCTCGACTCGGAGGGAGAGCAATGAGCGGGACCATCATCAGGCCGACCATGAACATGGTGTCGGATATCCTCTGTAGGGTGCACGAGAAGGAGACGTGGATCCTGAACGATTGCGCCATTATCCGTACCAAGGACGGAAGGTTTGCGGCATTGATCGCGAAACGCATGGATGACGGGGACATATATTACGGCATCATTGCCGGTCTACACCCCTGTGCCAGCCTTCATGACACACTGAAAAAGTTGGATATCGCATGTGAGAATTTCGAGGACCTAACCCGTGATACTTTCCGCGAAACCGTCTCATGGGAACGCGTGGAGATGGGAAACCGTTACATGTGAGGTGCCGAACATGGAAAAGAAGAACGAACCCAGGGATCCCTCCCTGGCCCTTTGCCAGATTTGCGCCAATTCCGGGGATGTACTCATCTATGCCGAATCTATGGACGGAAAGTTGACCGCAGTTCTCACATGTTCGAGGACCACCTGTAACGACTTCAAACCGGGCAACCTAAGGAGGCACTGATATGTGGATGGCCTTCGCCGGTACCGAGCCTTTGCAGGACTCGATCCATGAGGACGACCCCGGAATGTGCATGTTGTACCTGATGCAACATTATCCGTGTGAGGTCGGGCGTGACTTCTTGAGCTGGGCGGATATGAGGGATGACCGTTCGGAGACTATGATCCGTGCCCTGTTAGACCCTGTGATCGCCGGCGCACTCAAGGAGGAATATCTTGATTTCGTCTCGATCTGTACGCTCGAGGTCGGATACTACAATATGATGTATTCCAACTTCTCGATCAGGACGGATGAAACGGAGGGAGATGAATGAACTTCCCCTCCGGGCCCTATCTCGAGGTCTTGAACTTCATCCGGCAGCATCCCGAGGGATGCACCGCGACGCAGATCGGCGAAGCGTTCCCCCATCTCGATGCGGACACCCGTGGCGGGATCACTTACCGGTTGCGCATGTATGGTTACGTCGCCCGCACCTATGGAAAGAGGAACGCGACCGTATGGGTGGCGATAAAGTGATCGCCAAACCCGACCTGTCAAGATACCGCAAGTGCCCGGGCTGCGGGACCTGGCAGGTCAAACTCACCCCGTGTGTCAAGTGCGGCACATACACCTGCATCGAAGCCGACACATATATCAAAGTCAAACCAGACATCGTACCCGGTTACACCCGGGTAAAGTACGCTGATCGTGATGAGGTGTACGTTGATCGTGCCCTCGAACTCATCAAGGATGGAGCATGGCATCCTAAATCCGAGGTCCTTCGGATGGTCGGAGCTTACTCCAAAACGACCAAGAGACTGGCCAACATATGGAAACTCTTACAGGATCACGTTGAGGTAAGGCAGATAACACCGCGTCCCCACTTCGGCGCATGGATCTGGATCAGGATAAAGGAGAGTGACGACGATGGCAAGAACTAACGTGGGAAAGCCACAATACAAGAGGCCCGAGAGAAAGAGCGCAGCACGTAAGAGCGTGGAGATCCAGGCAGGAAACCGTACCAGGCAGATATTGCTCGATGCGGAACTTACCCGTAGGGTTGCGAAGGGGCAGACGACCAAGTTGATGAAAGGGTTTTACATGCCCGGCAAAGGGTCCGCCGAATATGCAAGACAGGCCGATGCGCTCAAGTCCGGAGTGATCGGGATGGCGGCAAGGGCGAACATGGACTCCGACATCGTAGCGAAGCTTAACAAGATGGAGCCGGACAAGCTCAAGTACCTGTACGATCACAATCAGTTTGTTTTTGACGTTTATTTCCAATATGAAGGCATCAATTACACCGGATCGACGTACCAGGTCATCGGCGACGCGAAGGATAACGATGCCCGGTTCCTGATCGAGCAATACGAAAGAGCATTCGGGACAGTCCTATAATGGCACGTCAGATGTACAAGAAGTCCCCGCCCAAGGTGTTGGGCGGAGACCTCGAGACGGACAACGACGGGACGGTCGCCTGGATCGTCCAGTCCTCCATAACCGATGGTGTGCGGTGGTGGCATGACACCGATGTCGAGGGCATCCGTAAAACATGGACCAGGTTGATGTGGAACTATGGAAATATCATAGTGTACTATCACAACCTGAAATACGATCTGTCGTTCCTAAAACCGGTCATCGCCATATTCCAGAGTGCCGACTGTGAGGTCCGCGCCACGATCCGCCGCCACGCTCCGATCTCCATCCGGATCAAGATGGATGACAATCACTCGATCACACTCCGTGACTCATTGAAGAAGCTCCCCGCCGAATTGAGGAAGGTCGGGAAGATGATCGGGTGCCCTAAATTGGAGAGTCCACGCGGATCGTTCGAGCCGGGATGGTCTGAAGACCTCGATCTAACCGAGGGTTCCGATGATTGGATATACATCGACCGTGACGCGGAGATAGTTGCCCGTGCGATGATCTCCCTACACAAAGGTCAACGCACCGCCTCGACCGCATCCGGGGATGCATGGCAGTGGGCCCAGCGCATGATCGGAGTCAATCCCAAGACAGGACATTTCAATCCCGTAGATAAGAAATGGGATTGGTACTTTCCCCATTTGGATGTCGAATTAGATCAGTTCCTTCGGCACGGGTATGCCGGCGGCCTGAACATATCCGCGCATCCCGGGCACAACATCGCCACGGCGGACAGGCCGATCGTCCACGAGGACGTACACAACATGTACGGTTCGGTGTTGATGTGGGACCCGCTGCCGATAGGTTATCCTACCGTCTCGGATAAGTGGCCGTGTGACGACTTCCTATACATCGCACATGTGAGCATCAAACTCCGGTTAAAGGAAGGTATGCTTCCGTGGTTCCAGTTCAAGGAAGGCGTGGACAATATGATGGAGGGATGGCCCCACGGGACGATCGTCGAGGAAACGTACCATTGGCATGAGATGATCCTGACATCGGTGGACCTGACCACCCTGTCCCATTTCTACGAAATAGATTTCTGCCCGGATTTCCAACCCATGTTCTGGGTGTTCAAAAGCAAAGCGGGTATCTTCCGCGAATATCTCGAATACTGGACAGAGAAAAAGGAATCGGCGGAAAAGGATTCGTTGGAGTACACATCAGCGAAGCTGATGATAAACTCCCTGTATGGTAGATTTGCGCTTGCTCCGGAGACGGAGGACAACGAACTCGAATATGTGGAGGAACTGGACGATTGGGATTGGATCAGCACCGACACACTCAATGAGGATTCGGATGCCTATCTGCCTTATGCCATGTTCATAACCAGTTATGCCCGTGCCAGGTTGCTGGAGAACGTCATGGCGGTGGGATGTGAGAACGTCATCCATTGTGACACCGATTCGGTCATCCACTTCGGTCCACCCTCCGAGGATGTGGAACACGGCGAACACCTGGGGACCTGGGGGATCGAGTCGAGGCCGTTGGAGATCTACG
>JAEDGA010000071.1 GCA_016297775.1 Candidatus Methanomethylophilaceae archaeon | reverse complement strand
ACCGGCACGAGTCTGACAGACAGAGAAATGCTCTATCGGTCGAACTCAGGTTTTATATATGAAAAAACATGGAGTAAAGCAGTGTTTTTTAAAACAGATTATATATTACATTTCAGATATGATATAAAACTAATGTAACATTTTAAATATTACCCCTTGCTATTAAGGTTGTATAGCAACAGCGATTTTTTGTGAAGAGGTCTATTTTATGGAATATCTGGGTGATGTGGAGACGGTTACCAATGACGGAAAGATCGTCAT
Source organism: Candidatus Methanomethylophilaceae archaeon (assembly GCA_016297775.1). Lineage (GTDB taxonomy): Archaea > Thermoplasmatota > Thermoplasmata > Methanomassiliicoccales > Methanomethylophilaceae > SIG5. Next base: position 4,133 of record JAEDGA010000071.1, on the reverse strand, counting down.
ACGCGCAATCACCGCACCCGATGTGGGAGCAAGGATCTTCGACAACAGAGAACGCTGCATAGGTACCGTCAAGAGGGTCTTCGGACCGGTGGACTCGCCTTACGTCACGGTCGCACCTTCGGAGAAGAATAACCTCAACGGCCTTCTGAACAAAAAGACGTATCATAAAGGAGAGAACAGAAATGCCAAAGGGAAGAGAAGGTACTGAAGAGCCTGAGGTATGTCCCGAGTGCGGTAGCAAGCACCTCGTCAAGGACTATGAGAGGGGCGAGACGGTCTGTAACGACTGCGGTTGCGTCATCGATGACCAGACGATCGACCTCGGACCCGAATGGAGGGCGTTCGATGTGGAGCAGGGAGAGAAGAGGGCACGTACCGGTGCACCCATGACCTACACCATCCACGACAAGGGTCTTTCGACCGAGATCTCCTGGAAGAACAAGGACTCTTACGGAAAGAGCATCCCCACCAGGAACAGGGCACAGCTGTACAGGCTCAGAAAATGGCAGAGAAGGATCCGTGTCTCCAACGCTACGGAGAGGAACCTCGCGTTCGCACTCTCCGAACTCGACAGGATGGCATCCGCCATGGGTCTTCCCAGGAACGTCAGGGAGACCGCTGCCATGGTGTACAGGAAGGCAGTCAACAAGAACCTGATCAGAGGGAGGTCCATCGAAGGCGTCGTCGCCGCATCCCTTTACGCCGCGTGCAGGCAGTGCGGAGTCCCCAGGACACTGGACGAAGTAGCATCGTCCAGTCGTGTCAACAGAAAGGAGATAGGCCGTACATACAGGTTCATGACCCGTGAACTCAAGCTGAAGCTCATGCCCACCAAACCCCAGGACTATGTCCAGAGGTTCTGTTCCGAGCTCAAACTCTCCGGAGAGGTCCAGGCCAAGGCAGCGGACATCCTCAAGGATGCATCCGAGAAGGAGCTCACTTCGGGACGCGGACCCACAGGTGTGGCGGCTGCGGCAATCTATATCTCATCCATCCTGTGCAACGAGCGCAGGACCCAGAGAGAGGTCGCGGACATCGCCGGAGTGACCGAGGTCACCATCAGGAACCGCTACAAGGAGCTCACCGAGAAGCTCGGTATCGAGATCCAGCTGTGAGCCCGTAAGGACTCACGGCCTAACCCACTTAAAGATCATGTATTCCGTTCTGTCGGTCACACGGCAGAACAGGATATCCTTCTTCACACCCATTGACAACCTTACGATCCTGGATATCTCGGGCCACATCGTGACCGTGGATGCGGGCACGGAGTGGATCAGGTAACGTGCGTGACAATCGTCCGGAGAATCCTCGTACACCCTGAAGTGGGTGCCGTACTTGAATCCGGCCTTGACCACCAATCCCCTCCCCCTGAGATCGGTGTATGCGGACATACGCATATCGAACTCCTCCTGAACGGACCTTCCGTATGCGATCAGCGATTCGAGGTCCATCAATCCATCCGGCCCTTCCACCTCCAAGGAACCGGAACGCATGAGATGACATGCTTCGATTATGGAGAGCTGGAGGACACCGGAAATGATCTTGCCGTAGAACGATGCGCCGTTCAATGCTTTGCAGGAATCCGGATCGAATACGAATACGCGGTCCCTCACCAATCTGCCCCTATGGGTGCCGCACACCCTATCGGAAACGTTGCCTCTGGGGTTGACCTTGGACATCACGTAATAACCCAGATCCCCTTCCTCGTCAACCACCGCGTAAAGCAACTGTCTTCCGCGGCCCTGGGTCTCCTGTATCTGGTCCTTGAACGATGCGATGTCGGTGGACGACCTCTCCGATACGGCACGGACATAGTACTGCGGACGAGAGTTGGAGATGTTCTTCCCTCTTTCGTACATCGTCATATCGTACTCGCCGCATTCGTTCCTGACTATGCATCCCCTCTGACGGATGTCCCTGTACACAATGTAACGAATGTCGAAATCCTCATGCACCGAGGAGGAATGGCAGAAGAGTTCATCGAAGCGCATCGTCCTTCCTTCGGACGTGACCTCCAATCTCCCGCACTCCACAAGATATGTGGCCTCGATAAGATCCAGCTCGAAGCTCCCACCGGATTGCGGATAACCGTAATTGCCCCTGGTATAGAACGGGGCACCTTCCTTCTGGGTCAATGCGACGAAGTCGCCTTTGAGGATCCCTGCCATGGTCCGATATTAGTTGAAGACCGTATATAGCCGTGTCGGAACGCATCGACGTATGTCATATGAAACAATATAATACGGTACATCGATAAGGTGGGTATGAGGATCGCCTTCGTGACCGACAGCTACCACCCGACGATAGACGGTGTTGTCACCATCGTGGACTCCATCAGGGACAGCCTTGTGGATCTGGGTCATGAAGTGTTCATCGTTGCCCCGGATCCGGGGGAGGAGCACAGGATAGAGGGAGTGCACTATTTCCCCGCCGTGAAATTCCCCATGTACGAGGGATATTATCTTCCTATCCTGCCCTCCAACAAACTAGAGGTGCTGAAGGAGATCGATCCGGACGTCATACATGCCTACGGAATCACGTTCATGGCGCTGAAAGGATACATCTGCGCACATGAGATGAAAATCCCGTACGTGCTGACCATGACGACCATGGTTACGGATGCCATGGAATTCTACCTTCCGAAATTCCTGCCTCCCGAAGCCACCGAACGTCTTGCATGGATATACATACGCGAGATTCTGAACCATTCGGATGCCGTGATCACACATACCGATCCGATAATGGATGAATTGAAACGGCATGGTGTGAATCCGCGCCACATAGGGATAATACCTGCCGGAATAGAGACCGAGATATTCAGGCCGATAGAGGGCTGCACCACCATACGTGATGAACTGAACATACGCGATAAGAGGATCATCATGCACGTGGGAAGGATATCCTATGAGAAGCACGTAGGTGATATCGTGCGCAGTCTGGCACATCTGCCTGACGATACGGTGTTGGTCATAGTCGGAGATGGGCCCGCCCGCAAGGATGTGGAGGCGGTCGTTAATGAATGCGCATTCTCGGACAGAGTATTCTTCACCGGATTCGTGGACAGGTCCAAACTGCCAGAATATTACAACAACGCGGACGTGTGCGTATCATGCTCCAGGTTCGAGACCCAGGGACTCAGCATCATGGAGGCGATGGCCTGCAGGAAGGCGATCGTATGTCCCAACGCTAGAGCATTCTCTGTAATAATAGAGGACAGGAAGGACGGATTCCTATTCGATGGCGGTATCGAGGACATGGCCGAGAAGATCCGTATGGCATTGGATTGCGACGATTCGGTCAGACAGGCTGCTATGGAGAAGGCACAGAGCTATTCCAAGGAGAACTGTGCCAGGATGTTGGTAGACCTGTACTCTCATGTGATCGATGCCAAAAAAAAGAGGCTGACTACTAAAAATAAAGGTTCCAGAATCAAAGAATGATTCTTTCCGAGACCACGGTCGGTCTCTTGTTGCGGAATGCAATTCCATAGAGTAATGTGTTGCCTTTCAGACCATGGGTGTAATCCTTATCCTTGATCTGTTCCAAAGCATCCTTGGCTTTGGACAGTGCAAGTTCATCGGATGAATCTGTTGGAACACGTTTGATCTCTATGACGATGTTGGGAAAATCACCGTACTTACGTTCCAATCTGATATCGTAACGTCCGTTACCTTCTTCGAAATCCGCTTTAACGGTATATTTACCGTTGAGATACATCAGCATGCCCGTTATGAACGCCTGATATGAATGTTCATCATTCAACATGGCATTGCCTGCGGATGATGCGAACATGTCATAGAGCTCCCTCTCTATCGCAGAAGGATCTCCGTGTACAAATGCATCAGAAAGAGTCCCGATGAACATCGGACCATTGATATCCATCCTGTTTACGATCATCTCTCCAAAGACGTTCGCCATCTCTCCGTTGGGAATGAGGATACGTTTTTTACCGGTATCATCCGTCTTTACGGTAAGGTATCCGGACATGACCATCATAGAGTAGATGTTCCTATTATCGGTCTGTAGATCTTGGAATGTGACCGTGGGATTGATGGTACACGGAACGGATCCTCCCTCTGCCAACATCCTGAATTCATCCCACATCTCCGGAGATGCGGATTCCAAAAGATCGT
>JAEDGA010000002.1 GCA_016297775.1 Candidatus Methanomethylophilaceae archaeon | reverse complement strand
AATGACAATATGAGCAAAAGAGAGCTCACTGGTCAATTTTTGATTATAATAAGGAGATGGCGCCGAGAGAGAGATTCGAACTCCCGAGGGCCGGGCCCAGCGGTTTTCGAGACCGCCGCCATACCGGGCTTGGCTATCTCGGCTTAATTGGTTGATAGTCTGATACTATTTCAACTTCACTAAGGCCATCGCACATCCAGATTTCCGTCTGTGGTCTGCATGTGACCGATAGCACCATTTTGTTATCGAAAATCGTATTATCATCATAAACATTCTACGAAATTCACATTTAACACGTATTAACAATCAACAACCCTATATCTTATCGATTCAATTCCGTTCCCATGACCCAGCCCTCGCCGGAACAGTACGACCAGATGATTGATTTCACGATTCCCAAATACAGACAGTTGGTAGACGAATGTCTGGATGTCGTAGTGCATTCGGGAGTCAAGGTCAACGATTGGATCGATGTCGGTTCCGGAACAGGAAACATGGTCATGACCGCAAGGACCGTGTATCCGGATGCCAAGTACGTTTTGTTGGACCTTTCCAAGGACATGCTGGCACTGGCTAAGTTCAAACTCGGTGACGCCAATATGAGGTATGTATGGGGCAGTTCCGATAACATGGGTGTCGTGGATTCATCCGCGGATGTGGTCACCTGTATCCAGTCCAACCATTACTACGACGATGCTGGGCACGCTAATGTGCTTGCCGAGTGTCACAGGATCCTTCGTCCCGGAGGCATATTGATCACCACGGAGAACGTAGGTGCCAGGACCGAGGCCGGACGCAAGATTCAGAGGTCCCGGTTGAAATCGTTCCTGTTGGAGAACGGACGCAACGAGGAGGAGGCGGAGACATTCCTCGACAGGTACGGTGTGGAATACAAGCCCCGTTCCGTCGACGAACATATCCGTCTTCTGGAGGAAGCTGGCTTCCGCGACGTGGAAGTGTTTTGGATGTCTTCCGCACAGATCGGTCTCAGTGCCACCAGATAATCTTTAAGTCGGGAACGGACATCACAAGCCGCGCACCGTGAACGGTGCGAAGTTGGAGATAGTCCGATGGCAGTAACAGTTAAGAAGGCACTTATCAGCGTTTCCGACAAGACGGGAATTGTAGATTTTGCGAAAGACCTATGTTCACTCGGTGTCGAGATCATCTCCACCGGCGGTACATACAAGCTCCTGAAGGAGAACGGTATCAACGTTATCGAGGTATCCGAGGTCACAGGATTCCCAGAGATGTTGGACGGCCGTGTGAAGACCCTCCACCCCATGATCCACGGGGGACTTCTCGCCAGGCGCGACCTTCCCGAGCACATGGGCGCCATCGCCGACAAAGGCATCTCCCCCATTGACATGGTGGTCGTCAATCTCTATCCTTTCAAGCAGACCGTTCTCAAGGACGATACCGATCTCGAGAACATCGTAGAGAACATCGACATCGGCGGACCCAGCATGATCCGTGCCGCTGCCAAGAACTACAAGTCCGTGGCGGTCATCACATCCCCCGAGCAGTACGCCCCCGTTCTCGAGCAGATGCGTGACGGAGGTATCCAGGAGGACCTGCTCTCCAGGCTCATGGCGGAGGCATTCATCGTCACCGCGAACTACGACAACATGATTGCCAATCAGATGTCCAAGAGATTCCTTCAGGGATTCCCCGTATCCTTCCCCGTTCCCACCGAGAAGGTCATGGATCTCAGGTACGGAGAGAACCCCAACCAGAAGGCCGCGTTCTATGCGGATCCGTTCACCAAGGGCCCCACCGTCTCCAAGATGGAGCAGCTCCACGGAAAGGAGCTCTCTTACAACAACATCCTCGATATGGACAAGGCTCTCGACATATGCATGGATTTCGAGAAGCCCACCGCCGTCGTCATGAAGCACACCAACCCTTGCGGTCTCGCAAGTGCGTCCACCATCTACGAGGCCTTCGTCACCGCATACAACGTGGATCCCCTTTCCGCGTTCGGATGCGTCATCTGTATCAACCGTCCCTGCGAGGTCGATGTTGCTCAGGAGATCTCCCAGCATTTCGTGGAGGTCGTCGTGGCACCTGAGTTCTCCCCAGAGGCCATCGAGATCCTCTGCAGGAAGAAGAACATCCGTCTCATGAGAACCGGTACACCCATCGGACCTTCTGAGCGTGTCAGGGAGTACAAGATGAAGAAGGTCCAGGGAGGTCTCCTCGTACAGACGGACGAGGATGTCGTCGTAGACAGGAACAGACTCCAGGTCATCACTAAGAGGGCGCCCACCGAGGAAGAGATCGATGCCATGTTGTTCGCATGGAAGCTCGCCAAACACGTCACATCCAACTGTGTTGTATACGTCAAGGGAGAGCGTGCGGTCGGAATCGGTGCAGGTCAGATGAGCCGTGTGGATTCCGCCAAGATCGCTACCATGAAGGCCAATGAGCCCACCGAGGGCTGTGTCATGGCATCCGATGCGTTCTTCCCCTTCAGGGACGGTGTCGATGAGGCTGCCAAGGCCGGTGTCACCGCCATCATCCAGCCCGGAGGATCCATCAGGGATCAGGAGGTCATCGACGCCGCCAACGAGCACAACATGGCCATGGTCTTCACCGGTTGCCGTGTCTTCAGGCACTGAGTATCAAACCAATACGCGGACCCCGTGTCCGCGCCATATTTATTTTATTCATTCAGTATTGTATGATCGTGGAACAGTCATCCGAGTATGATATCACGGGTTATGATTCCCCGATCGGAAGGATCGTCACGATCATGGATGCGGATACTATCGTGGGTGTACGCTTCGATGACGGTGACCTATCGCATCCTCCTCCGGAACATATATGCGAATGGTTCGATGCATATTTCTCCGGAAGGCAGATTGATCCGCTTCCGAAATACAGGTTGGACGGCATATCCGATTTCGCACGTTCGGTGTACGAGGAACTTGTGAAGGTACCTTACGGACATGTGTGCACATACGGGTGCCTGGCGGAGAAGATATCACAAACAACCGGAAAGAGAGTGTCCGCACGTGCGGTAGGTATGGCTTTGAGCAGGAATCCTGTATTGATCATATTGCCCTGTCACAGGGTGATAGGTTCCAACGGCAGGATGACCGGTTATGCCGGAGGGATATGGAGGAAGGAATTCCTCCTGTCCCTGGAGAAATCCGGTTCAATCAGATCTCGTCCTCGAGATCTTTGGGGATGATGGGTCCGCCTTCGGCCTTCCTTTTCATGTGTCCCCCGGGGCCTCCCCTCTCGATCCTCGCCTTCTCTATGCATTCCGGATCGTCGCATACGAAGGCCGCGAATACGAAGTTGGTGGACTTCTTTCCGCAGAACTGACATTCGTAATCATCGAAGTTTATCGCCATGTCATGATGATATCCATTGTATCCGTTATAGTTTGCTGTCTTACGATTCACAGATTATATTAGCACATACACCGCTTATTCAATCATGGCCACCGTGGTAGTCAATGCCAGGTTCTGTGACAAGGTACATCGCATCACAGTCACCATGCGCGACGATGGCGACCTGGATCTACATGTGGAATCGGATTGCGAGCATGTGATGCAGTATGCTGAGAATATCGGGCCGGTGATGACCATGGAGGACATCACGGATCGCGAGAACGGGAAGGTCATGGATTCGGAGGTGCAGAAACCCCTGACATTGACCTGTTTGGCACCGATCGCTGTATTGGAGGCGGCCTGGTTGGAGACCGGTATGATGTCCAAGAACCGCGCCAAGCAGATAGTTTCGGACGAATTGAACTACGGGTGTTTGGATGACCGAGCGTAACCAATGTCTATGGCATGCAGCGGACGGACGCTGTTCGAACTGTAAATCCAGACGTATCAGGCTGGACGTCCTGAAGATCAAGGATTACGAGATGTGCGTGAAGGAGCGCGATTATGAGACTTGCGAGTTCTTCAAGGAGAAACCCGTGATACCGGTGAAGAAGGATGACTGAGGAATCGATCGAGTTCCTGGCGGCCGTGGAGGCCGATCTTAGGGCAAACAAGGATCGTACGGATGCGTTGGATGAGATATTCCAGATCTCGTTCACTGAAGGTGCCGAGGTGCTTGAGAAGGCCTCTTGGTGCTTGGCGAAGATGGCTCAGAACAAATGTCATGACATGAGGGTGTACGACATTCTGATATCCATGTATCCGGATGCGGACGATTCCGTGGCAGAGAACATCGCATGGGGCCTGGGTGAGATGGCCGGTTCCGGTATCGGTACATACGATGCTCTGAACGCATTGAAGAAGCTCACCTGTTCGGATGTGTCCACGGTGAGATCCACCGCGGCATGGGCCATCGGGAGATATCATCACAGGCTCTGCTTGTCCGATCCGGAATCCGTGGAGTGTCTGGGATCCCTTCTTGAAGATTGTTCCGAACTGGTCAGAAGATCTGCGCGTTTCGCCATCGATGACGAATGAAGGTCACCGATCCTATATGACGGATCGTGTCCGAGTATCGCTATATTCTCTGTAATATGTCATATGACCATGATATCCCTTGACAGGGATACGATTCCGTTCCATGACGATGTTTCTTGAACGGTGGGACTGTTCAAGCGAAACATCATATTGATGGATCAAATGATCCGATGCCATAAATGTTGATGATAATTGGTGGGCCCCCCCAGATTTGAACTGGAGTCACATGCACCCCAAGCATGAAGGATACCAAGCTACCCCAAGGGCCCGTAATTCCCCGAATATGTTTAAAGGATAAATAGTTTAGTGACCGGCCAGAGGCCGGCCCTTCATCCGAGGGGCGATATGTCCTCGATGAGGTTGGCGTGGGATACGATCATCCTGCGGCAACAGTATCTCTCGAGACCGAGGTCATCGAGTACCTTCTCGGGGTCTTCCCCCATTTCGACACGTTTCTTGTATTCAGGATATGCCGATCCGACAACCTTACCACATGTGAAACACCTGACAGGTATGATCATTCCGTCACCTCACCTGTAGGACTTCTGCTTCTTCGCACGAGCTCCGGGTCCAAGAGGGTTCTTGGGGAGCTTCCTGCGGTCATCGTTGATGATGAGGGTCCTGTCGTAGGCCCTGAACATGCTCTCGAGCTCTTCGTCCTTGTAGAAGTCCACAAGTCCGCGGGCGATTGCAGTCCTGATGGCCGCTGCCTGACCCATGACTCCTCCGCCGTTCACGTTGACGGAGATGTCCACCTTTGCAGCCTTGTCGGAGGCGAGCTCCAGGGGCTCCATGATCTTGAGCCTTGCGAGCTCGGGGGTGTAGATCTCGACAGGAATCTTGTTGATGGTGACCTTTCCGGTACCTTCCTTGACGACTGCCCTTGCGATTGCAGCCTTCCTCTTTCCGCTTGTGTTAACGCACTCCATGGGATTCACCAAACCTTAGAACCCAGGAATTTCGCAACAGCGCCCAGGGTTGTGTATTTGCCAGTGATCTTCTTCATTGCCTGTTCCTCGACGGTGATGTCGAATCCCTCTGCGAACTGCTTGGGGGTGCCGACATATGCGTGGAGTCTCCTGAAGGCGTTCCTTCCGGAAGTGGTGGTCCAGGGGATCATACCTCTGACGGACCTCTTGAACAGGAGGTCTGCCCTGCGGGGGTAGAACGGTCCCTTCCTCGACTTGCACTCTCCGCGGTCGAATCTGGCCTTGTAGTCTGCGAAGACGGTCTCCTTCTCACCGGTGATGACGATGCTCTCACAGTTGAGGACGACAACATCCTCTCCGTTCATGATCTTCTCGGCAACGAGGCTGCCGAGCCTTCCAAGGACGGCGTTCTTTCCATCAATGACTGTAACCATCAAATCACCTCATGATCCTGACCTTGGAACCCTTGGGGTTCTCGGCCATAAGGTCCCTGATCGAGACTGCCTTTCCTCCGGCGGCCTTGATTCCCTCAGCAGCAGCCTCGGAGAAGCTGTATGCTGCAACGGTGACCTTCTTCGCGATGCTTCCGGCTGCGAGCACTTTTCCGGGGATGACGATAACGTCTCCGTCCTGTGCGTATCTCTCGAGTTTGCTGAGGTTCGTCTCAGCCCAGTTCTTCCTGGGCTTCTCGAGACGCTCAGCAATGTCTCGCCAGATTGCAGCTCCTGTTTCCCTCTCTGCTGCCTTCAGATCGTTGATCAAGGCGATGAGGGCCAAGTCTGTCTTACGAATTGTCTTCATATTTCTGACTCTCCCGACATTGGGTAAGTTTGCAATGTGCATTTAGTAGATAAAGGTATGCTACGACTAGTCGCGTATTATAATAGAGGAAGATGCGCCCGTATTGGCCCAACTGTAAAATAATAGTGTAGCCTAACGAGACCGAACGGGGTGTAATCAATGATCAGATTCGGACCTGCCGGAATACCTTTGTCCTGTAAAGGGCGCACATTGAAGGATGGAATTGAGGACGTTCACAACATGAGTCTCACAGCGATGGAGATCCAGTTGGTCCGTGTGAACACCTTCAGGGATTACCCAGACGAGGATTTCATCGGTAAGACCATCAGGGAGATCGATGACCTGATGGTGCTCGAGGTCATTAGGGACGACGAACTGATCTCCGATCCCGACGAGCCCATCGACGAGGATGACGAACTCATCTGTCTCAACACCGGAATAGTGCGCAGCTTCGGCGAACTCACGGATCTGGGTAAGATAGCCAAGAGGCTGGATGTAGGCGTTTCTCTGCACACCCCCAACTACATCGATCTCGGCAGCAACAACGACCTGACCGAGGCGTGCATGAACAATCTCAGATATGCCGGAAAGATCGTAAACGAGCTTCAGGGAGACGTCGTGGTAACCAGTCTGGGTCTCTACGATGGGAAGATGGATGAGGAGGAGGTCGACATGAACATAGTGGAGAATCTCGACTGTCTTCTCGGTTGGTGGCAGGAGAACAACCTCTCGCCGAAGATCGGTATCGAGATCACTGGACAGCAGGCCGTTTTCGGCAATCTGGACCAGGTGCTTGACATATGCGACGAGTTCAGGGGCGCGGTCATCCCCGTCCTAGACTTCCCCCACTACCACTCCCGCGGATGCGGATGTCTCGTAGAGCCTGCCGATTACGTCAACGTCTTGGAACAGGTCTTCCCCTACTGTGACGGGAAGTTCTACTCCCGTTTTGCAGGCGTGGAGCACGACGGAGAGGGTAACGAGCTCAGGCTCACACCCATCAAGAAGGGCGATCTCGTATTCGAGAAGCTCGCGGACGCACTCGCCGATATGCATCCCAACGGTACCATCATCTCCTCATCACCGCTTCTGGAACATGATGCGATGTACATGAGGATCATCTACGAGAGGATGGTCAACAAGAGGATCGCCAAAGCCATCAGGGCCAACAAGAAGAAAGAGGCCATGGCGGCGGATGATTGAGATGCAGAACCGCTACAGGGATACGGTACGCGCCCTATCCGAGAGGATATGCGAGGCTGCGGAGTCGATAGACACCGATTCCCTTGGGAGTTTCGTCGAACTGATACTGTCCAAGAGGAAGATCTTCATCTACGGGTCCGGAAGGTCCGGACTCGTGGGGCAGTATTTCGCAGTCAGATTGGTACAGCTGGGTCTGGATGTCCATTTCGTAGGTGACATGACCACGCCGATCATCGGCAAGGAGGATCTCACCGTTTTGATATCCAACACCGGAGAGACCATGTCCGCAGTTCAGACCGCGAACATAGCCAGGCGTCTAGGTTCTCACGTGGTGTCCGTCACGGCCACCAAGAACAGCAAGCTCGCACACGCATCCAATTCCGTCATATTGATCAACCTCCCTCCATCCGCGGACGGCAACCTTCTGCCTCTCGGTACGCTGTTCGAGGATTCCGCGATCCTGATGTTCGATGCCATCATACCCGAACTGATGAAGAGGATGGGGCAGTCCGAGGACGACATGCGTCACAAGCATGCCATCTGGGTCTGATCATTCCATGACGATCATCTGTACCGGCATAAATCCTTCGTCGGTACGTCCGAACACCTTCAGCTGACGCAGTACGGGGTCTATCACAACGGCAAATCCGATTCCGTCCCCGAAGATCCCGCTATGCGTATCCAGGTCCGTATCGGAGAGGAAGCATCCGCACCCGAGATGCGAATGGTACCATCCGACCACCCTCTCACCGTCCTTCATTTCATCCAGGGAATCTATCAGTTGGCTCATATCGTTCTTGTCGAATCTTACGCTGACCTCGTCCGCGTCCAGTGCCGAAGATACCGTCCTATCGACCATGACGTACTCCCCTTCACCGTCTCTGTATACGCGACCGATCATCAGACCCATTATCTCGGAATCATCCAGGAGTCCGGAGTCCGCATGGTCGGTCATGACATCGACCGTATCGTCCCGTATGAAGAACGGGACGCCTTTGACGGAACGTTTGCGTTCCTCAGTCGTCATATCGGTACAATCGATGATGCGAGTCATCAACTGTCTCCGTAACGGATTTGTGCATCGAACTTCGGAGCATCGTCCGCGAAGTACCTGGCGGCCTCCATGCAGGAGTCAGTACCGAACGGGTTCATGGGATTCGGTTCGCTAACAAGTATCTCCACGCCCTTAAGGAAGGTCAGCAGCGGGGTGGAGAAATCCCACTTGTCCAGCATCTTGGTGCATACGTATCCTCCATCGGAGGGATCCATGATGTTCGGATGGAAGATCCTGGACTTCCATCTGACCTCCGGTCTCTGGATACCGTACTCCGAGCTCAGTATTATGTAGAAATCATGTTCGGTGATTGGTCTGTCGGGAGCTTCGTATCCGACGACCTTGCTCAGGTGCATGTCTATGCGTATCGGGAATTCTGCCTTGTCCGGATCGAATTTGAAATCCGAACCCAGATATCTGCTGCAATCTCTGAGTTCGGTCGCAATCCTTCTCTTCAGTACCTGCGGAGGGAGCCCCATCGGCAACCGCCTTCCGGATCGGGGATCATCTCGAGGATATCGTCGTTCAGGAGTCCGGAATCCGACACCCTGGTCCTTCCGGACAGGAGTTTCTTCCCCTTCTTGAGGACATACGCGCCCGCGTCCAGGTTCCAATACTCCCCTGCACTGCCGATGATGTCGTTGATCGTCTCGTCGGGTTCGGCCTCCATCCTGAGGGTGGTGCCGTTCGCCAGATTCTTTATCGTGAGTCTGATGGTCATCGGGATTCCTCTCCGTAATGGTTCGGACAGAGCGGATCGATATCCGCCTCTGCGGTGAACATATCACATATCGTCCCATCGTAATATGAAACGTTCGATATGCACAGGTCGCTCCTGCCGGATGCTATCTTCATAGCCTCCCGTACCTGCATGGCGGCAACGACCGCCGTGGTTGTGACATCGGATGCCACGTGGGGTACGTACATCGAGTTCCCGGTGCATGTATGCCTCATATCCATCGTGCGTACGTGCGTCCTGTTGGCGGTACATTGGAGACAGGCGGTACCGGGAAGCACTACCTGGACCTTCCCTCTCATCCCGTCGGTCGCACCGTCCACGTACGGTGTCCCGTGATAACAGGCTGCCGCATTGAGGTCCAATCTCGCCGCGATGTTGTCCAGACATCCCAGTATCACGTCGAATCCGGACACATCCGTGTCCTGTATCCTCCCTACGATCGGGGTGATGTCCACATCCGGTGCCAGGGACGATGCGCGTTCCGCGACGATTTCCGCTTTCATACCTCTCTTCACATCAGAATCTCTGAAGAACACGCATCTGCTCAGATTGGATGTCACTATGTCGTCCATATCGACTATGGTTATGCTTCTGAATCCGGACAGGACGAGATCCTTGACAGCCTCGTTCCCCAACGCTCCGGCTCCTGCGACGAGGATCTTGGATGACATTATGCGATTCATGTCCATCCATTGGATGCGCCTCTGTCTGTCGAATCTGTCCTTATCCTCGAACCCGGCGGATACGGTGTCCATGCATGTTCTAAGCAGATAGGCACTAATAATCCCATTGTATAAGCGAGGATATGGCTTTGAGACTGCCCGAGCATTCGCACTGTGCATACTGTGGCGATCCCGTCAGATTCGGCGAGGAGTTCTGCAACGAGGAGTGCAGGGAGAACAAGCGCATCGAGGACAGACGTACATCGATCAGGGACCTGGCATTCTACGCCACGGTAGCGATCGCGTTGGTGTTCATAGTCTACCGGTATATTCTCTGATGGCGGATGCCATCATGCCAACGTTGTGCACACGTACGGCGGATGCACCCCTCCGTACGGATTCCATGGTCGCCAGTATGGTGGCCTCGTCCCTGTCCATCATCGGGTACATACGTGCCAGGACACGTTTTCTGGACAGTGCCATGAGTATCGGGTACCCGATGTCAAGCTCATCGAGTCTCATGACGATGGATTCGTTCTGTTCCATGGTCTTGCCGAATCCCACACCAGGATCGATCATGATGTCGTGACGGTCCACGCCCGCGTCCAACGCGGCTTCCGTCCTCTCCTTCAGATATCCGGCGATCTGTGGCAATACGTCGCCGGACATATCGCGCTGGTGTACCGTGTGTATGTCTCCGGGGCAGTGCATGATGATGGCGTACGCACCGGTGTCCGCCAGACATTCCAGCATACCGTCCCCGCGGAAAGCGTTCACATCGTTGATTATGTCGGCACCCGCGGATATGGCCGTTTCGGCCACCTCCGCCTTCATGGTATCCACCGAGATCAACACGTCGGAAGAATCGCGTATCCCGCGTATCACAGGCAGGAGGCGCGAGATCTCCTCCTTTGCGGATATGGGGGTGAATCCGGGACGTGTGGATTCAGCACCGATATCGATTATCGACGCTCCGGAGCCCTCCATCTCCAGCGCATACCTCACGGCCTCCGACGGTTCGTAGTGCAACCCGCCGTCGGAGAAAGAATCGGGGGTGACGTTCAGGATCCCCATTATCACAGGGGAATCGAACGTGCGCCCTCCGATCTTAAAAGGTCTCATCAGAGCAGCTCGTCCACGAGTTCGGTCAGGTCGACCACCCTCTTGTCCTTGCGGTCCCCGAGACCGAGCAGGAGGTTGTTGACGCAGAACGGACAGGTGGTGATGATGCAGTCCGCGAACTCCGCCTCTTCCACCCTGGTGCGTGCGATATTCTCGGACTCCTCAGGGTATGCGGATCTGACACCTCCGCCTCCTCCGCAGCAGTGGCTGAGGTTGCGGGTGAATTCCATCTCCTTGAACTGCATGCCGGGGATCTTCGCTATGACCTCTCTGGGTGCGTCGTACACTCCGCAGTGCCTTCCCAGGTGGCAGGGGTCGTGGTATGTCGCAGTGCACTCCATGGGCTTGAGCTTAAGTTCCTGCTTTGCAAGGAACTCGGTGATGTGGAGGACCTCGAAAGGCAACTCTCCGAGGTGCTTGGGGTATTCCTTCTTGAACATCCTGTAGCATCCTGCACAGGAGAGCACGAGGGTCTCCACGCCGAGGGAGCTGATGGCATCGACGTTCTTCTTCATCATGGCGACGATATCCTCCTCGGGCCATCCGATCCTCTGCATGACGGAACCGCAGCAGATCTCGTCCACGGTGGTGAAATCCGTACCGAGCTTCCTGAGGATGGAGATGGTGGCCGCGGAAGTGTTCTTGCTCCTGTATGTGGCGGTGCATCCGGCGAAGTATCCGACCTTGGCCTTCTTGGGTTCGATTCCGAGGGTCTCGACGACGGATTTCTCCTCACCGAAGGGGTTGTTGTACTTCAGGACGCTCTCGCAGATCGCCTTGTGCTTGGGGAGGATGTGTCCGTTCTTGACGAGGTCCGCACGGCAGAGCTCGATGATGTCCACGATCTTCACCTTGGAGGGGCAGCGCCTCTCGCAGTCCGCACATGTGGTGCAGGTGTACATGTTCTCCACGACGGAGTCGTCCGCGGGGATCTCCCCGTTGAGGAGTCCGTATGTGAGTACGATACGTCCCCTGGACAGGGCGGAGTCCCATCCGATCGCCTTGAAGGACGGACATACGCTCTTACAGAATCCGCACATGGTACAGACGTTGACCGCATTCCTTACGGTCTCAAGATTACATACCTCAAATTCAACCATTTATTCCAGCCTCGGTATTGTGACGCTTCCGTCCGTTAGGATGATGATCCTGGCATCGGGGTTCTCGGAGAGCTCCCTCTTCACCGCATCCGCCACGGACGGGAACGGGGTGATGTTCGCGGACGATATTACCTCGGGATCGAGGTCGGTGACCGCCCAGATGTCTGCCCAAACCGCGATCTCGGCCATCTTGGCGGCCTTGTGATATCCCAGTTTGTATTCTGCCTTGATGTTCTCGAGGACCTGCTTGGGGTCCTTGGATGAGGACAGCTGCGTGAGGAAGGTGGGGTGTCCTATGCCTTCCCTGCATTTGGATACCATGAGGATCCTTCCGCCGTCCTTGAGTGCCCATTTTCCGTTGTCGAGGGCCTTCTGCGACTGATAGAGGTCCACGTCCATCGGGTACGGTGCAACGGAGATGACCATGTCCGCCTTCTCGGGGATGGGCACGATGAAGACCTCCTCCGCCCACCTGACCGCCTGTGCGAATGCCTTGTTCAGATCACCGGATGCGACCCTGTAGACGTTCTGGTGTCTGTCGAGTACCATCTGGATCGAGAAGATCTTCTTTCCCTTGATGACCTCGAGGGCATCCATCATGTCCTCATGTACGGGGTTGCCGTCGAGGACCAGGGATTGTGCCTCCCTGCTCATGGCAAGCTTGTGGTTCGCCTCCACGGTCTTGAAGGATGCGACTCCGGGGAGGAAGGATTTCCTTCCGCCGGTGTATCCCGCGAAGTAGTGGGGTTCCACGCTGGTGATGATGACCAGTCTGTCCGCATCCACGGCCACCTTGTTGACCTCCATGGGGGTACCGTTCTTGGAGTCGCCGAGGTAGACGCATTCGGATTTCTTCGCGTCGTGTACGACGATGCGGTCCTTGAGCTCCTGATAGTGGCTTCCGAAGACGAAGTTGTACTCCTCCTCGGTCATGTCCCTGTGCGTGCCGGTGGCCACGAGGTATCTTGCCTTCCTGAGATCCATCCTTGTGGAAAGTGCATCCAGGACCTTGGCGGTCGGTGTCGGGCGGGTACCGTCGTTGACGATGAAGACGATGTCCTCTCCGCCTTCGAGGAAGCTCTCGAGCGAGTCATATCCGATCGGGGAATCTATGGATCCCTTGATCGCATCCTCGGCGTTGCCGCATTCGACATCCATGGGGGCGTAGATCCCTATGAGGTTCTTCTCCGGAATCTCGACGGGCTGTGCGCCGTCCCTGCCGTACCTTATGTTCACCTGCATCTCTATCGATGGAGCATGTGTCACCCTTTTAATTATGCTTTCTGTCGTGCGCGGATGCGCGCGCATATTGGTGCGCGGACATGGTAACTGTTTTATCATCGACCCATCATGGCGGGATGATGGCTTCTTTCGGAGATACGGATGAGAGGGATATGATATCCATGATCCGCGGATGCATACGCAAAGCGCCCTGCGATACCGATGACGATGCGGCAGTGATACCCGTCGGGAGAGGGGATCTCGTCGTATGCACCGATTCCGTGACCTTCGAGAGACATAAGCCGGAAGGTATGACCTTCGAGCAGTTCGGATGGATGTCTGCTGCAGTCAATATGAGCGATCTCGCCGCCATGGGGGCCACACCCATCGGTATCGTATCTGCACTGGCACTTCCGAAGGAGATGGATACCTCGGACGTTTGCACCATCATGACCGGCATGGACGAATGCGCTGAATTCTGCGGATGCCACATACTGGGCGGGGACACGAAACCCGGGAACGGCACCGTGGCGGTGACGGCGTTGGGCGTGATGGAGGGCAGGAGGCCGATGACCCGCAAGGGGGCATCCCCGGGCGACGTGATCGCGGTCACGGGGGATCTCGGAGCGGCGGCCGCAGGGTTCCTGGCACTCGCTAACGGGTTCGACATTCCGGATGCCATATCGGCACTGTGCGCACCCATACCCCGTATCGAGGAGGGCAAGATACTGTCATCCACCGGTATGGTGACGTCCTGCATCGATCTCTCGGACGGGCTCGCCACCGCGGTCAACACCATCTGCTCCATGAACGGATGCGGAGCGATCATCGAATGGGACCTCCTTCCGAGAAGTCCCCACGTGGACGATGTCTGCGGACGTCTGGGTATAGGGGATCGCGAGATCACCATCGGGTGGGGCGGGGAGTACGAGCTACTGTTCACCTTCGACCGCAAGGATGCCGAGGCTCTGTACGATACAGGTGTGGAGTTCAGCATGATCGGATTGGTCACAGAGAGGGATGTGGTCCTTCACAGGGACGGGAAGTACGAGGAGATCGCCAATGGCAGCTATTAACCCCGTGACCATAGAGGCCAAGTACTGGCACCGTGAAGGTGACGGAATCGTCTGCGACCTGTGTCCCAGATACTGCCGTCTGCATGACGGTCAGACCGGATTCTGCGGTGCGCGCCGTGTGGAAAACGGCATACTGACCGCCAACACGTACGGGAGGATATCCTGCATCGCCATGGATCCCATGGAGAAGAAACCGTTCTACAACTATCATCCGAAGGAGAGGGTGTTCTCTATCGGTAGCATAGGGTGCAACCTTTCCTGCAGGCATTGTCAGAACTATGCCCTTTCGCAATCGTTCTCCGGAAAGAAGAGGACCACGTACAAGTCTCCGGAGGAGATCGTATCCATGTGCCGTTGGGAGGACTCGGATTTCATCGCGTTCACATACAATGAGCCCGGGATATGGTACGAATACATCATGGATGTCGCCGAACATGCTCCGGATCTGAAGTACCTGATGGTATCCAACGGGATGCTGAACGAAGCGCCCCTGAAGGATCTTTGCGGGATCGCGGACGCATTCAACATCGATATCAAAGGATTCGACGAGGAGTTCTACGAGAACATCTGCGGCGGACGCCTGAAGGATGTCCTCGATTCGGTCAGAACCATTTTCGAGAGCGGAAAGCATCTGGAGATCACATACCTGGTGATCCCGGATTACAACGACGGGGAGGACGGCATACGCGCATTGTCGGAATGGGTCGTCAATAACCTTTCACCCGATGTCCCGCTGCATTTCACCAGGTTCCATCCGGACAACGAGATGACCGACGTTCCATGGACCCCGGAGGACACTCTGATACGCGCCAGGAACATCGCCAAGGATGCTGGTCTCCGTTATGTCTACATCGGTAACATAATGTCCGACGAGGGCAGCGACACATTCTGTCCCGGCTGCGGGAAACCCGTGATCGAAAGGATCGGGTATCACGTGGAGATATCGGGTCTGGACGGGGACAGATGTTCCGCATGCGGCAGCAGGATCGCCATCATAAGATGAGGAACGGGCTTCCCAGGACCATCGTTATTAGAAATGCCGCCGCGATCGGTACCACGAACGGTATCATCGGAGTGACCCAGATCTCCTTCCTTCCCATCGATTCCAACTCGTCCAACACACCGTCCGCGGTCACGGCGGAACTGCCGAGGACCACTTCCCCGTCGGACACATGCTCCAACGGCCAGACGAAGGAACGCTTCGCCCTCTCTATGTCCATCACCGTTCCCATGAACATCTGCGGTACGACGAACCTTCCCCACATGATGTTCCTTATCGCACATACCACCGGACACAGAAGACTGAGTACCAACGCAAGGAAGAATATCGTGAATGCGGGGGTGAATAGTCTCGCGGATATGGCATCCGGTACGGGTATCAGGGGCAGATCGAATAGGGTCGGATATTCGGGGAACACCATGGATATGGCAATTATCGCCTTGGCATCCGCACCTCCGTTGACTATGCCCAGCATATAGAGGACGTTCATGCATGCATAGGTCACAGGGATGGACGCATACACGGAGGCGGTTTCCCCTCCGACGATCACGAACGGAACGACGGACGTCACGGCGATGAGGATGTATATCGCAAGATCATACGATCCGGATGATTCTCTGTCGAAGGTGCAGTCATATCCCATCAGGGCCATGGACAGCGGCATGAGGTACGCTATGGGTTCGGAACCCTCCGTGAACAGGCGGTACGAGAACAGGACGATCCCTGCACAGAACAACACGCCCCAATGGATGTCCGATATCTCGCGGCGTCTCCAATCCGACATGGCGGCGGATATCAATACGGCGGCCGAAAGCACGACTGCGGCGACCGTAACGATTTGATCCATGACGGATACAACCGTCAGTATCGTTTAAAAGGTATGTATCCATCCATGTACCGATACGGATTTCGAAGGAACGCCATCTGACTGTCTTCGGAAAACACGCCTTGTGCTACGAATATCTTAACGGGATTGCGGTTTTCCGCAACAAACTATATATTATCATAATTATCCCGTCCATGTAGCTACGAATGCAGCGGAAGTGGTAGACATGATCGACAATCTCGACAAGCGCATCATCACAATTCTCAAGAAGGACTCCAGATGTCCCTTCGTTGAGATAGCCGACAAGCTCGGTGTTTCTGAGGGCACCATCAGGAGTAGGGTCCACAGGATGGTGGATGAAGGCGTGATATGTGGTTTCACCATCAAGACGAGCTCCAAGAACGTCAAAGCACTCGTCGAGGTAAGGATAGACGTCAACACCGATACCGAGGAGATCGCCAACGAACTGTCCGGTTACGAAGGCATCATAGAGGTTTTCGAGGTCACCGGTGACCAGGACGTCCTGGCGATCATAGATGTCGAATCATCGCAGCATTTGAATGAGATCATAGAGAAGATCAGACGCAATGACAACATATTGAGCACACGTACACGTCTGATCCTCAAGGAACACTTTGGAGAGAATTGAAAATGTTCGAAGGAACCGCAACAGCATTGATCACACCTTTCAACAAGGACGGCTCAATCGACGAGCCCGGCCTCAGGAGATTGGTGGACTTCCAGGAGGAGAACGGTGTCACCACACTCGTTCCCGTCGGCTCGACCGGAGAGTCGGCCACCCTGTCCCACGAAGAGCACATCAGAGTTGTGAAGATCGTGGTGGATCAGGCCAAGCGTGCGAAGATCCTCGCAGGTGCGGGAAGCAACTGTACCGAGGAGGCCATCAAGCTGAGCAAGTGTTCCGCAGATCTCGGAGTGGACGGTATCCTGTCCATCTCTCCATACTACATCAAGCCCACTCAGGAAGGCATCTACCAGCACTACAAGGCAATCAGCGAGGCCATCGATGTACCTCTGGTACCGTACAACGTTCCCGGAAGGACCGGAAGCAACATCGAGGCGGAGACCACCCTCAGGCTGGCACAGCTGCCCAACATCATCGGTATCAAGGAAGCGAGCGGTAACCTGTCCCAGGTGCAGAGGATCCTGGAATCCAAGCCCAGGGACTTCGAGGTCCTGTCCGGTGACGACGGCCTTACATTCCCGATGATCACACTCGGTGCGAGCGGAGTCATCTCCGTGGCGGCCAACTGCTGTCCCAAATCCATGTCCCAGATGGTCAATCTCTGTCTGAAGGAGAAATACGTGGACGCGTCTGCCCTCCATTACAAGATGATGCCGCTGTTCACACATCTGTTCATAGAATCTAACCCCATCCCGATCAAGTATGTGATGAAGAGGCTCGGATACGGCAACGGTATGCCCAGACTGCCGCTCACTCCGCTGTCCCCGCAGAACAGACCGATACTGGATAAGGACATCACGGATCTGGGTCTCATCTGAGGGGGTATTATGGTTAACGTTGTCGTCGCAGGTGCGACGGGCAGATTGGGACGTATGGTATGCGATCTCATAGATGCCTCCGACGACCTGAGACTGACCGGTGCGGTCGTATCCCCGGACGGGGGCAACGTGGGCAAGGAGATCCTCCCCGGCATACGTGCCGTGGCACCATCCGACCTGGACGTCGCGATGGCCGGTGCGGATGTCTATGTGGACCTCACGACCCCGGAGGCCGCTTCGCAGATCATAGACAGGATCCCGGCGTACGGTGCGGATATCATCCTAGGGACCACCGCAGTGGACGGGGATGTCATGGACAGGTTCGCGTCCGAGGTATCCTCTAACATGGTATCCGCGATCGTGGCATCGAACTTCTCCATGGGCATCAATGCGTTCTGGAAGGCATGTTCGATCGTCGCGAGGATGCTCCCCGACTATGATATCGAGGTGGTAGAGGCACATCATGCCTCGAAGGTCGATTCCCCGTCCGGTACGGCGGAGGAGACCGTGCGCATACTGCGCGAGGCCACGGGGATAGACGACGTGACGTACGGAAGGCAGGGATCCGATGTCCGCAGGGGCAGGGAGATAGGTGTCCACTCCGTACGTGCGGGGGATATAGTCGGCGACCATACAGTGATATTCGCGGGCGACATGGAACGTATAGAATTGAAGCACGGTGCGATCTCCAGGGAGGCGTTCGCACTCGGCTGCGTGAAGGCGATCAGGTGGATCGCCGGAAGGAAGGACGGAAGATTACATTCGATGGAAGAGGTGCTAGAAGCATGATCACAGTATTGAAGTTCGGCGGTACGAGCGTAGGTTCCGCCGAGGCGTTGAAGAGGGCGGCGAACATCATCGTCGCGGAGAAGAACGACAAGGTGGCGGTAGTGTCCGCCATGTCGGGGATAACCAACTTCCTCGTAGGTGCACTCGAGGACAAGAACGTGGATCTGGAAGAGGTCTACACCAAGTTCGAGGAGAGGCACATGACGGTCGCCGGAGAGATCTTCGACGAGGAGAGACTCGAGTCCTTCCGCAAGGACTTCGACGAGAGATTCTCCCAGTTCAAGGCGCTGCTGAACGACCGTGACAACTGGAATGATCCCTTCTTCAAGGACAATGTGTCATCCCAGGGAGAGAGGTTCTCCAGTCTCATGCTGGCACATCTCATATCGTCCATGGGATACAAGTCCGTGGCACTCACATCCGAGATGGCAGGGGTGTACGCGATCGGTAACCCGCTTTCCGGATCCTGCGACCTGAAGAAGACCTCCGTGAGCATGGCGATGAACGTCAGGCCCATGGTGGAGAGCGGGGTGATCCCGATCATCACCGGATTCTACGGTATCAACGAGGATGGGAAACCTTTGACGTTCGGAAGGGGAGGTTCCGATTATGCGGCATCCGCCATCGGTAACGCTCTGGACGCGGACATGGTAGAGATCTGGACCGACGTCAACGGTTTCATGAGCGCCGATCCCAGGCTGGTCCCCGACGCGGTCTCCATCGAGGAGATGAACTACAGCGAGGCTGCCGAGCTGGCATATTTCGGAGCCAAGGTCCTGCACCCCAGGACCATCGAGCCCGCGAGGATGAAACACATCCCCGTGAAGATCAAGAACTCCTACCAGCCCGAGCACCCCGGTACGCTGATCCACAACCTGAGGAAGAAGCGCGACGCCCTCCTGAAGAGCGTAGCGATGAAGAGCGACCTCTCCATAGTTACCCTCAGGTCCGGAGAGATCGCGTACAGACCCAAGCTCATGGCAAAGGCGTTGGACAAGTTCGGAGAGGTGGATGCCATCTACGGTGTGTCGACCTCCCTGTCCACCATGGCTTTCCTGATCCACAACAATGACGTACCGAAGGCACTGGGCAATCTCAGGGATATGGACCTGGAGGACCTCGAAGGAATAGACGTGAAGAGCGGGGTGGCACTTATCTGCGCGGTGGGTGACGACCTTCTCGACAGGAGCGGCTTTTCGGGGGAGGTCTTCGGTGCCGTGAAGGACATCGGAGCAAACGTGGAGATGATTTCCGAAGGAGCCTCGGATGTCTCCCTTAATTTCGTGGTCCCGACCGAGTCGGCCGCGGACGTAATAAAGATACTGCACAGCAGATTCGTGTCTGGTGTTGAGCAATGAGAGATTACGAGAACGACAATGGTACGATGATGTTCGGCGGGATGTCCGCCGTGGACATCGCAGACAGATTCGGTACGCCCGTGTACGTCACCGATGAACAGATCCTTAGACAGAACTACCGCAACATCTACGGCGCCTTCGCGCAGTACATGCCCACGGAGATCCACTACGCATGCAAGGCCAACACCAATCTCGCGATACTGAGCATCCTCAACCAGGAGGGCAGCCATATCGATGCGGTATCCATCGGGGAGGTCCTGACGTGTCTGAAAGCGGGATTCCCGGCCGAGAGGATCATGTACACCGGAGTGAACGTCAGCAACAGCGAGCTGGAGCAGGTCGTGGCCACCGGATGCAGGATCAACGTGGATTCTCAATCCGAGTTGGAGAGACTCGCCAAGATCACCACCGACATCCCGATATCCTTCCGCATCACCCCCGGCGTATCGTCGGGACACAGCGCGAAGGTCATGACCGGAGGCAAAGGTGCCAAGTTCGGTATTCCCATGGACAAGGTCATCGAGACCTACGCCAGGGCCAAGGACCTCGGTTTCGAATTGAAGGGGATACATGCACACACCGGTTCCGGAGGACTCACGGTCGAACCGTTCATGGATGTCGTGGACGTACTTTGCGAAACGGTCAACGACATCAAGTCCGAGGTCGGAGTGCAGCTGGAGTTCCTTGATTTCGGAGGGGGAGTCGGAGTACCTTACAAACCCCAGGATCCCGAGGCGGATCTCAACGAGCTGGCAATGGTCATCACGGACACCATCAAGGATGAGACCGATATCAAGACCGTGGCACTCGAACCGGGAAGATACGTCGTGTGCGATTCCACCATCCTGCTGACCAGGTGCGTGGATGTCAAGGATGCCGGTATCAAGAAGTATATCGGTGTGGACGCAGGATTCAACACCCTCATCAGGCCCGCGTTCTACGATTCGTACCACTATGTGGCCATCGCCAACAAGTTCAACAAGGCCGGCGTCGCCAAGTATGAGATCGTCGGACCCATCTGCGAGACCGGGGACTACATCGCGCACGACCGTGCACTCCCCGAGGCGGAGGAGGGCGACGTGATAGCGGTCTACTGCGGAGGAGCATACGGATTCGCCATGTCCAGCAACTACAACTCCCGTCCCAGGTGTGCGGAGGTCCTCGTCAACCAGGGTGAGGCCGAACTCATCAGGGAGAAGGAGGACATAGAGGACCTTTGGAGACACCAGATCATCCCTGCGAGGCTTTCCGAATGATCGAGTTCTGGAAGTATCACGGCATCGGCAACGATTTCGTCGTCATCGACGGGACCAAGGCGGATCCCGGGCTCACCCCCGAACAGATCGCGTTCCTTTGCGACCGCAATTTCGGTATCGGGTCCGATGGTGTGATCTATGTGAATCCCGGAATGGACGGCAGCGACGTCACCATGCGCATATTCAACACGGACGGTACCGAGCCCGAGATGTGCGGTAACGGTGTCCGTTGTCTCGCCAAGCACGCCTACGACTTCGGCATAGTCAAATCCCCGGATTTCGTGATCCACACCGGAAAGGGCAACCTTGGTGCACACTGCACCCTCGGTGCGGACGGTAAGGTCGACAGTGTCAGGATCGACATGGGCGCTCCCATCCTGGACCCCCCATCGGTGCCCGTGAAAGGCGACGGCGACAGGGTAATCGACAGGGAGATCGAGATCGCAGGCGTGAAGGTGCACATCAACGCCGTGTCCATGGGCAACCCGCACTGCGTGATGTTCGACGACCTCTCGGATGAGGATGTCGAAAGACTCGGTCCGATCATCGAGGCCGGACGCGAACTGTTCCCCAACAAGGTCAACGTGGAGTTCGCCAAGGTCACCGACGGCAAGATCGACATCAGGGTGTTCGAGAGAGGTGTCGGATGGACCCTCGCATGCGGTACAGGTGCATGTGCCACCACGACCGCCGCGGCCCTGAACGGATTGGTCCCGTTCGATGAACCTGTGCCCGTCCACCTCCCCGGAGGGGATCTCAGGATCACGGTATCCAAGACACTGGACCGTGTCCTGATGGATGGGCCCGCCCGCCTCGTTTACAGGGGCGAAATAGAACTTTGAATCAAAGACATCCGGGGCTTCTGTCCCCGGTGTCGTTATTTCCTATGAATTTGTAGAATCCTATCTTCTTCAGCATGCGTGTGTACATGCGTACGATGAATCCCGTGGTGCATGCGGCATAGATGGTACCTTCACGCACACCCTGGAGTTCGGAGAAGAAATAGAACGAGAATAACGCAGCTATCGTTATGTTCGCTATGTCGAAGATGACCTTCACCTTACCGAAATCCATCTTCGCGCGGAATGCCGCGAAGGATACCAGGTACTCTCCGGGCATGACGGATACGTTGGCGGCCAGTTCCAGTGCGATACCGAAGGACAATGTAAGCGACGATACCACGATGGACAGCCACTGGAACAGGTATCCTTCTATAACGATCCCGGAGAACATGTAGGTGAACACGTCGCAGAGCACGCTGAATATGATCAGTGTAACTATCTGGGACATGTATTTCAGTTTGAACAGGCGACCGAGGATGGCTATCTCCAATATGATGAACACGGCATTGACGACCACCGTCATGGTACCGATGGAGAATCCGGTACCGAGACTGAGTACGAAGGGGATCGACGATATCGGGGACGTACCGAGCACGGCCTTGGTGGAGAATATGACTCCCAATGCGAGGAAGAACAATCCGGCAAGGAATGTGATCGCGCGTCTCAACCTGTAATCGTCATCGGCCATGATGTTTTGGAGAAAAATGGATTATTTAGAATCATCCTTCATATTGTCGGATATTGCATTAAATAACGAATCAATACGTCTATGCTGGCATATCTCGTCCGGAGCAGGGATCTACATATTATCACACGCGGAGGGTCAGTATTATTTATGTCAGAATAGTACGGTGTCATATGAATTATGAAGCATCGGAGAGACTCCAGAAACTCCCTCCATACCTCTTCGTGAGGCTCGAGCAGATGACTGCAAAGAAAAGGGCCGAAGGCGTCGACATCATCGATTTCGGTATCGGCGATCCCGACCTCGCAACCCCCGACGCGATCGTCAAGACCCTCCAGGAGGAGGTCGCAAAGCCCGAGAACCAGAAGTACTCCTCATCCCAAGGTGAGAAATGCCTCAGGCAGGCCATCGCGGATTGGTATGCGGTAAGGTTCGGCGTCGAGGTCGACCCCGACACCGAGGTGTGCGTCACCCTCGGTTCCAAGGAGGCCATCTTCAACATCTCCCAGGCGTTCGTCAACTGCGGAGAGACCATCATCGCTCCCAGCCCCGGATATCCCGTGTACTCCGCCGCATCGCCCATCTTCAACGAGGCCAAGTGCGCAAGCGTCCCCCTCAGGGCGGAGAAGGACTGGCTCCTCGATGTGGACGACTGCCCCAAGGGCGCCAGGATGCTTTATGCCAACTACCCCAACAACCCGACCGGTGCGACCTGCGACCTCGACTACCTGAAGAAGCTCCAGGACTGGTGCAGGGACAACAACACCATATTCTGCTATGACAACGCATACTCCGAGATGTGCTTCGACGGATACCTCGCCCCCTCCGCATTGGAGGCAGGGATGGATTGTATCGAGTTCGGATCGTTCTCCAAGACCTTCAACATGACCGGTTACAGGCTCGGATACGCAGTAGGTAACAAGGACCTCATCGCGGGACTCAAGAAGTGCAAGGGACAGATCGATTCCGGAGCACCCGTATTCGTCCAGAAGGCCGGAATCACCGGACTCAAGATGTACACCGGGAGGAAGCTTCCCGAGGTCATCGAGAACAACATGAAGATCTACGCCGAGAGGAGGAACACCCTGGTCAACGGATTCAGGGAGATGGGATTCGATGTCAGGATGCCCAGAGGAACCTTCTACGTATGGTTCGACACCGGCATGACCTCTCTCGAGTTCACCGAGAAGTGCCTCGAAGCAGGAGTGGTCTGCACACCCGGAAGCGGATTCGGTGCTTCCGCTGAGGGCTACGTCAGGTTCGCCATCACACAGCCTGTCGAGAGGACCAAGGAGGCACTAGCCCGCCTCAAGGAGATCCTCTGATCCGACAACCCGTGGGGTCATCCCCACGGACCTTCCCTCTTTGTAGGAATATCATCCGTCTCGATACGGTTATATCCTCCACGATACGTTGTCCGTCCGATGAGGATCAATTACGTACCGATATTCCCTGCCCTATGGGCGATAATCTGTGCAGTCAACATACTCATCAATTATGATTATTACATGATGACCGAAAACGGAAGGCTTCTGCTCTTCCTGTTCGCCGTGATGATGGTGTTGTGCGCATTGCTGACGGTGTATCTGGCGATGCCCGATCTGATTCCCAGGCTGATGCAGAGGATGTCCCCGGGAAAACGTTGTCCCGTGTGCTATTCCAAACTCAACGGATCGGATTTCTGCCCCAAGTGTGGACAGGTGGTCGGCAAGGATACCGGATGTACCTTGATGGGCAGATGCGGGAAATGCGGGGCATCGGTCAACGATCCCGAGGCGGAGTTCTGTCCCAAGTGCGGGAACATGCTCAGAAAATGAAAGGTGTTTGGCGGCCGGCCGCACCATGAGATACGGCCGGAAACCCCCATTCAGAGATTCTTGTAGGAATATCTGAGCGCGTCCACTACGGGTAGGGGCTCTCCCAGAAGGAAGGTCTCCAACGCTCCTCCGCCGGTACTCACATAGGAGAACCTGTCGGTGAAGTCGAACTTGTCCGCGGCTCCGACGGTGTGTCCTCCGCCTATGACGGACTGCGCACCGGATTCGATCATGGCGCTCATGATCTCATAGGTGCCGTATCCGAATCCTTCCTTCTCGTACATCCCGGCGGGGCCGGACATGAAACAGGTCTTGGATGCCAGCAGTACCTTGCGGAACTTCTCGACGGAATCATCGCCGATGTCGAGTGCGGGCTCCGCAGTGGGCATGTCCCCGATGAGTACGGACACACGCTTTCCGTCACGTTCGACCGCAACATCCGTGGGGAGGATGATGCGCTGGTTGTACTTCGCCATTATATCCTTAGCGGCCTGCAGGTTCTCGGGGGTGAGTTCGTCCTGGAGCACGGTGAGGGATGCCTCTCCGATGTCCACGCCCCTGGCGTACAGGAACGCATTACCGGCCAATCCCACGAGGATGACCTTGTCGGCCATGCCGCTTCCGAGGACGTGGTCGATCATATCGGACGCATCGCCGAACTTGGCCCCTCCGAGGATGAACACGGACGGACGGCGGGGTTCGTCGAAGATCGCGTTGAGCGCGAACAACTCCTTCGCCATCAGCCTTCCGGATGCGGAAGGTACCTTGGGTGCGAAGCCCACCAGGGAGCACTGCGAACGGTGCGCGGCACCGAATGCGTCACACACATAGTAGTCGATGAGGGGTGCAAGTGCCTCCACCATCGCGGATTTGGAGTGTCCCATCATGTCGAGCTTGGCGGTTTCCTCGTCAATCTCCCTCACGTTTCCGAGAAGGAGCACCTCTCCGGATCCGAGTGCCTTGATGGCCTCCTGCGCAGCCTCTCCCATGACATCGTCGACGTATTTGACGGGGCTGTTGAGGTGTCTAGCCAGTCTCTTGGAGTGTTCCTCCAGGGTGGTGAAGTCCCATTTGCCCTTCCTGCTCTGGTGGGCGAGTATGACGAGCTTAGCACCCTTTCCCATCAGCTCCCTGATGGTGGGAACGACCCTTCTGATCCTGGAATCGTTGATGATGGCCAATGTGGCCTTGTCCATGGGGCAGTTTATGTCCACCCTGAGCAGGACCGTCTTGTCCCTGAAGTTGAAATCCTCGAGCGTGTGAAAATCCTTCATCCGAACACCCTCAGATGCCCATCGCCCTGTCGGTCTTCTCCATGGATTTCGCAGGGTCCGCCTCGAGCTTGCACATGGACCTTATGCAGTCGACATTCTCGGGGATGACGTCGCTCTCCTGGTTGACTGCCTGGTAGAAGTACAGGGTGTTGCCGACGACTTTGATGCCGTCCTCCCACACGACGATCTCGAACATGTCGCCGCGGCTGCGTCCCAGTTCGCGTGCCAGGTCCATGATCTGAGCGGTGGACTTGATTCCGTCCTTGCTCTTGACGAGCCTGACACGGGGGCAGTTCCTGATGACGTCCTTGACCTCTTCGGTGGTCGCTTCTTTCTCGAGCTCCACGACGACGGTGTGTACGTGCATGAGGGTGGTGGGGACCTTGACGGCCATGGTGCTGATGTTGAGCCAGGGCATGATGCTCTGCACATCGGGTCCGTGGTGAGTGGGCAGTTTGACGACAGGCTCTATGGCGTTGATGGGTCCGGCCTTGCTGTCGTTGGGGTCCGCGCTCCTCCTGATGAGGGTGACGTACGCGTTCTTGATCCTGAAGTTCTCGTCGATGCGGAAGAGTGTCCTGAGGAGTCCGGTCGTGTTGCAGGATACGACACGGGAGAACTGTGCTCCCCATGATTCCTTGTAATTGGCTGTGGCGTTGAAGGAGATCC
This sequence comes from Candidatus Methanomethylophilaceae archaeon, assembly GCA_016297775.1. Lineage (GTDB taxonomy): Archaea > Thermoplasmatota > Thermoplasmata > Methanomassiliicoccales > Methanomethylophilaceae > SIG5. The sequence goes on along the minus strand of JAEDGA010000002.1, from coordinate 43,511 downwards.
CGGTGAGTCCGTGGTCCTCTCCTCCCTGCCATATGGCCTTCTTGCCTGCTGCGGCGTACTTCGCCTTGTACTCTTCGGCGAGTTTTCCGGGAGTGCAGTCCACGATGATGTCCGCTGCCGCGATCATATCGTCCACGGTACCTGCGACGGGGATGCCCGCATCCTTGAAGGCCTCGAGGCTCTCCTCCGGAACATAGATGGGGTATCCCTGGCGGGCCGCATCCTTGGCTTCATAAGTGGGGCGGGTCTTGGTTATTCCCACGATCTCCATGTCATCCTGCTGATTGACCGCGGTCGCGACCCTCTTACCGATTGTACCGTATCCGTTGATTCCTACCTTGACCTTCATCAGGCTCACCTATATTATAGGTAGAACATGGGATGCCACAGTAATTAATGTTGCCATGGTCCGGTATCCCGTACGGTCCGTACGGCATGTTCGACGATATGCGCGCGGGATATCCATCGTATCTCCGGACGGTCCGTATTCATGGGATAAACCTAACAATGATGCTCCATCTTAGGCAATACTATTATACAGGACGACAATCCAAGAATCAGAGGCAATTCAATGAAAGGCTCAAAAGCACTGCTCAAGATGTTGGCGGACAGGGGGGTGGAGAAGATCTTCGGCTACCCCGGTGGACAGGTCATCCCTATTTTCGATGAGATCATCGACTCATCCGTCGAGAACGTCTTGGTTCGTCACGAGCAGTGTGCCGCGCACATGGCAGACGGATTCACCAGGGCGAGCGGCAGGACGGGAGTGTGTCTCGCCACCAGCGGACCCGGAGCAACCAACCTCGTGACCGGTGTCGCAACGGCATATGCGGACTCCGTTCCCATGATGGTCCTCACCGGACAGGTGGCATCCAGCGTACTGGGTATGGGTGCATTCCAGGAAGTGGATGCGTTCAGTCTCATGATGCCCGTCACCAAGTACAACTACAGGGTCCTGGAACTGTCCCAGCTCCCCAAGGCGATCGACGAGGGATGGAAGTTGGCCACCCTCGGACGCCCCGGACCCGTTCACGTGGATCTCCCCATCGATTCGATAAACTCCGATATCGACGAGGGACTTCTCACCTGCAGTTTCAACCCCGGATCCAGGCCCAGCGATCTCTCCATGGTCCCCGCGGCCGTGGAGCTGATCAGACAGGCCAGGCGCCCGGTCATACTGGCCGGCGGAGGTATCATCGGTTCGGACACCAGCGATGACCTCGTAAGGCTGGCGGAGCTCATCGGAGCCCCCGTCATCACACCGATGATGGGTATCGGATGCATCCCGGACGATCACCCTCTGGCCCTCGGTCCGTTGGGTATGCATGGAAGGATGTCCGCCCTCGACGCGGTGAAGAATGCGGATCTGCTGATCGCACTCGGAGCCAGGTTCTCCGACAGGACGTACAGCAAGCGCACCGAGATCGCACCCGCATGCAAGGTCATCCATGTGGACATCGATTCCACGGAGTTCGACAAGCGCACCCCTGCGACTCTCAACATACGCGCCGACCTCAGGGACGCCATCGGAGAGTTCATCCGTCAGCTGGGTCAGTTCTCCCCTTGCGAGGAGTGGGGCGTACAGGTCGCCGGATTCAAATCCAGATGCTCCGCATGCAACATAGATCTGGACAACCAGCCCATCGCACCTCAGAAGGTCATGCATGAGATCAACAAGATCCTCGACGACGACATGATCATCACAACCGACGTCGGTCAGAACCAGATGTGGGCGATGCACCACCTCAAGATAAAGAGACCCAGACAGTTCATCTCATCCGGAAGTCTCGGTACCATGGGATTCGGATTGCCCTCTGCACTGGGTGCCAAGGTCGCATGTCCCGAGAAGAAGGTCATGACCATCACCGGCGATGGAGGTCTGCTGATGGTCGTACAGGAGCTTGCCACCGCGGTCGCGGAGGATCTCCCCGTCGTCATCTGTCTGCTCAACAACGGGTGGCTGGGCATGGTCAGGCAGTGGCAGAAGCTGTTCTGGGACAAGAGATACTCATCCACCAAGCTCTACGATTCCAACCCTGATTTCGTCAAGCTCGCCGAGTCCTTCGGTGCCAAGGGGATCAGGGTGGAGAGGCCGGGGGAGATCGCGGACGCTCTCAGACAGGCGTTCGAATGCGACAGACCCTGTCTCGTGGACATCCTCTGCGATCCGGAAGAGGACATGCTCCCGATGATCCCCAACAACCCTGCACAGCAGATGGTCAGGGGACGCTGCATGTACTGATGCGGATCCCGGAAACCCCTTTTCCAAACCTCCTCTTTTGTTACGGATATCGAAGCAATGTCCGAACATATTTCGCGTGCGCGCGTTACTTATAAAAGCAACATGAGGATAACAATGTCAAGGAAAGGTGCAGAAATGGCATCAATGAAGATTTATCACGACGCGGATGTGGACATCAACGTCCTCATGGGAAAGAAGATCGCAGTCCTCGGATACGGAGCGCAGGGAAGGGCACAGGCCCTCTGTTTCCACGATTCCGGACTTGACGTGACCGTAGGTGCCAGGAAGGACGGAAAGTCCTGGAACAAGGCCAAGGAGGACGGACTCAAGGTCGCGGAGATCCCCGACGCGGTCAAGGATGCCGACGTCGTCATGATGCTCCTCCCCGACGAGGTGCAGCCCGATATCTACAAGGAGCAGGTCGCACCCAATCTCAAGAAGGGAGCCGCACTCGAGTTCGCACACGGATTCGCCATCACATTCAAGCTCATCGAGCCCCCGACCGATGTCGACGTCATCATGATGGCCCCCAAGGCCCCCGGAGACATGGAGAGGCTCGTCTTCCTCGAGGGATTCGGAGTCCCCGCACTCATCTGTGTCCACCAGGATTACACCGGAAACGCCAAGCAGACCGCACTCGCCCTTGCAAAGGGACTCGGTTCCACCAGGGCGGGAGTCTTCGAGACCACCTTCGACAACGAGACCATGACCGATCTCTTCGGTGAGCAGGCAGTCCTCTGCGGAGGTCTCACCGCCATGATCAAGGCAGGATTCCAGACCCTCGTCGATGCAGGTTACCCCCCGCAGATGGCATACTTCGAGGTCCTCCACGAGACCAAGCTCATCACCGATCTCATCAACGCAGGCGGATTCGAGAAGATGTGGTACGTCGTATCCAACACCGCGGAGTATGGAGGTCTCACCAGAAGGGATCGTGTCATCACCAAGGAGTCCATGGACGGAATGAAATCCATCCTCAACGACATCGAGACCGGAAAGTTCAAGGACGAGTGGAGAGCCGACTGGAACAACGGTCTGAAGGACCTCAAGGCGATGGAGAAGAAAGAGTCCGAACTCCAGCTCGAGACCGTCGGAAAGGAGATCAGGGCCCTCTTCGAGAGGAAGAAGCAGTAAACCCGAAGGATGGTGTCGGAATGAGCAAGATACTCATCAGGTCCAGGGCCGGCGATTACGAGGCCGAGCTCGACGACAGTCTCATGTCCGACACCATCTGGCTCTCCCTTCCCAAGAAGTTCTCCATCAACATGTTCGGTTCGATGATATATTTCGAGTGTCCGTTGGACTGCGGCATCGAAGGGGAACAGGTGACACAGTTGGAGAAGGGGGACATCGCGTATTGGCCCAAGGCCGATGCGCTCTGTATCTTCTACGGTCCGACGCCGCTCAGCGGTTCGGACGGAAGGCCCGTATCCCCTCAACCCGTCATCAGACTGGGTCATGTGAAAGGGGATTGTTCGGGCCTTGAGGATGCCGGTGACCGGCAGTCCATCAGGATCGAACGTGCGTTCTGATCAGACCACGGTGAATCCGTGGTCGTAGTCCGTCAGCACGCGGCATCCGTTCTCGGTTATCAGGACGGTGTCCTCGATCCTTATCCCGCCGATCCCGGGGATGTACACGCCCGGTTCCGCGGATACCACATTACCTGCGCGAAGCTTCTGCTGGGACTTCGGTGAGACGTAGATGGGTTCGTGGATGTTCATCCCGATGCCGTGTCCGAACGAGTGTATGAACCTGCCCTTGAACTCGGACTCCTCGATGACCTTCCTGGCGGCCAGGTCGGGAGCGGATGCATCCGCACCGTCCCTCATCTCCGCGATACCTGCGAGCTGTGCCTGTCTGACGACCTCGTATGCCCGCTTCAGTATGGGTTCCGGTTCTCCGAAGAATATGGTCCTGGTGAGGTCTGAACAGTATCCCTTATACTTGGCACCGAAGTCGAACAGTGCCGTGTCGCCCTTCTTCAGAACGGTGTCCGCGGGGCTGTAATGTGGTTCGGAGGAATGTGCCCCGAATGCGGCGATGGTGTCGAACGCGAGACCGGTGGCACCGAGTCTCAGCATGCGCACGTGCATCTCCGATGCGATATCCATTTCGGTGACACCCTCTTCCAGCATGTCCGGAAGAGAGTTCGCAACGGACGAGGATATGGCACACGCCTTCTCTATGAGTGCGATCTCCCTGTCGTCCTTTACGGCGATGGTCTCCGACATGACCTTGGAGGCATCGACGATTTCCGCTCCTTCCCTCAGGATGGGTTTCATCCACTCCACGGAGCCGTATGCGGTGGAAGAGAAGTTGACACCGACCCTTCCGCAACCGGAGAGCACCTCCTTCATCTGTTCCTTGCGTTCGGCGTCCGTATTGTATACGTGCACGATCCCGGAAGCGGATCTTGCAGTCTCCTCTTCGAGTATCGATACGAATGTGTGGAGCTCTCCGTCCGCGGTCACGACCGCGCGTGCACCTTCGAAGGTACCGGATGTGGCACCGGTAAGGTACCAGAACATGGTGTCGAGGAACGGTTCTCCCGCATTCATAACCACTACTGCATCCATCTGGCCGGCGAAGTTCTGCGCCAACCTGTCAGCGCGTGTGTCTGTCATGGATACGGGGAACGCATCCCTCGGATTAAGTGTTTATTTTTCTCAGATACCGATCCATTCCTTCCTGATGATCCTCTTGAGCGCGGATATCGCGGAGAGGGATGCGAGGTACGAGGTCTTGGGGTTGTCGGGCGACGGTACGTTGTAGGTGTGGCAGTTCATCGTACCGAACTTTCCCTTGACGATGAGCTCGTGGGAGTTGCTCTTGGCCTCGGGATCCACGACGATGGTGACCTTGGTCCTGTCGAATCCGATACCGAGCAGACTGACGGTGGCCGCGACGTTGATGTTCTTGGGGAACGCCTTGACGGCCTCTCTGGCACTTCCGCTGAAGATGACCGTGGGCTCGGTGACGGAGTTGACATCGATACCCTCCTGCTCGACGTATGCGACGCCTGCAAGGGATTTGGGTCCCTTCTTGGTGATGAGCTCGACCTCGTCCAGCTCGTCCAGGCTTGCGGATCTGAGTCCGTCCGTACCGGACAGTGCTCCGGAGGGGATGAACACCTTGGCATCTGTCTGTCTGGCCTTCTCGAAGACCATCTCCCTGAACTCATCGTCCACCAGTGCGCCGACGGACATGAGCATGATGTCCACACCGCGGCTGACGGTCTTGTAAACGACATCCGAAGCGGCGGCCTGTGATGCGGCCTCGATGACGAGGTCGCAGTGATAGAGTTCGTCCTCAACGGAATCGACTACGATCGCCTTGTTCAGTTTGTTGGCAAGCTCTTCGGCGAGAGGTCTGACGACATCGATGAGGTAGATCCTCTTCACCTCATCCATAGCATCGGCCGCTTCCGCGAGTTTGGTTCCGATGGAACCGCAACCGACGATAGTTATACGCATGATTTTTCGAATGTCCTCGGGTTTAATATTGGTTTGCCACTAATATTGTATATCTTCGAGGGGAATGCCCGTATCATGCGCTACGAGCTCCTGGAACACACCGCTGATGTCATGGTAAGATGCACAGGTGCGACATTGGATGTATGCTTCGCCAATGCCGCATATGCCCTTTCGGATCAGACCGTGGACCCTTCCGCCGTGGAGCGGAAGGAGATGAAGGAGTTCTCCGTCACCGGGGCCGATGACGAGACCCGCCTCTACAATTTCCTGTCCGAGGTGTTGTTCATAGAGGAGGCGGAGGTGTTCGCATTTGCGGATTTCGAGGTATCCATAGACGGTGACACCGTGACCGCACGCGGTTGGGGGGAGCCTTTGGACCTGTCCAGACATCACCCGAAGACCGAGGTCAAGGCGATAACGTATCACATGATGCATGTGGACCCGTCCGTGCCCGAACTGACCGTCGTGTTCGATGTTTGACGGACCGTGGCGGTGCAGGATTGATATCCGCTAAATATTGCCTATTCATATCAGTGGACAAGGTGAGATCATGTTGAGACTCGGATGGTTTTCCACGGGGAGGGGCCCAGGTTCCAGGAACCTCCTTCGTACTGTGATGGAGGAGAAGGAGAAGGGACTCGACATCGAGATCGCATTCGTTTTCTGCAACTGGGACAACGATGAGGACAACAACCCCAGGAAGGAACAGCGCAAGATGTTCTTTGACATGGTGGAAGGTTACGGGATCCCGTTGGTCACAAGGTCCTGGAAGAAGTTCAGACCGGACCTCTGGGACACCGATCAGAAGGCATGGAGGGACGAGTATGGCAAGGAGCTCCGTGCGGCCACGTCCGGTTACGGGATGGATCTGGGTATCCTTGCCGGATACATGTTATGGATGGACGACGAGACCTGCATGGAATACGATATGTTGAACCTTCACCCCGCACTCCCCGATGGACCGAAGGGCACCTGGCAGGAGGTCATCTGGCAGCTCATCCGCGAGGATGCGGATGAACAGGGCGCCATGCTCCATATCTGCACGCCGGAGTGGGACCGCGGAGCGCCTCTAACGTTCTGCAGGTTCCCGATACGCGGAGAAGGTTACGACACGCTCTGGGATGACATTCACGCCAAGATCGCCGAGAAGGGATTGGACGCGGTCATCAGGGATGAGGGTGCGGAGGAACCCCTGTTCAGGAAGATCAGAGAGGACGGTGCCAGGCGCGAACTCCCACTCATCGTGGAGACGATAAGGCAGTTCGCGGACGGCAACGTCTGCATAAAGGACAAACAGCTGGTGGTCCGCGGGGAGAGGCTGGAATCGGCATTCGATATCTCCGCGAACGTAGACGCTTCTATCGGTGTTTGATCATGGAATACGACCACATGGCGGAACTCGGTCTGGCCGAGGAGACGCAGTTCATATGCTCCGATCACGGTTTCATCACACGTTCCAATCCCGTCAGGGACCTCTGTGCCAGATATGTGAGGAGCGGCGGCAGGCTGTACGACGTCCTGTCCAGGTACGACACCTTGGCCATATACGCATTGGGAAAGGATACCGGGAACGCCGGTCTGGTGAACAGATGGGTCGTACCGTTCCTCAAGGCCGGCGGAATCACCGACGGCGCCGCATACGAGTTCTGCAGACAGGCCACCACCATGATGCCGGATTCACAGAAGGTCATGAGATATCTGTCCGCGCAGATGCCCACCTTCATCTCCTCCGAATCCTACGAACACTCCCTTCTGAGCATAGGTGCGGGTTCGGACATACCCTTGTCCAACATCAGCTGCAACATGTTCTCCTTCGATTCGATAAAGGTCGGGAGACAGGATGCCAGGGTGCTGAGGTCGATAGCGGACAAACTGGTTAATGCCAGACTCTATGAGGAACACTATTCCATCACCGAGAGCAGATATCTCAACAAGTACGATTCCAAGCTGATGGATTTCGTCGATGATGAGTTCTTCAAGAAGATAGAGAAGATGGACTTCATGGACGAACTGAAGAAGTCCGTCTCCATCGCCGGCAACGAGAAGGCGTATGCCGTGCTGGAACTGTGCAGGAAGAAGGAGATCGAGATGGGGTCCACCATCATAGTCGGATGCGACGATTCCGACTATCCCGCGATGGACCTGGTACGTGACAGCGACGGACTGTCGATATCCTTCAACGGCAACGAATACGCGGTACGCGGTTCCAACGTGGCCATAATCGACGAGAACCCCATCACGGTGGCATTGCTGTCCATGGAGTTCTACAACGGCGGTATCGAGTCGGTCTACGAGATGATCGAGCACTGGAACCACGATGACCTGAAGTCACGCCCCTGTGCGGACAGGAATCTGATGAACAGTTTCCTGGCACAGTTCCCCAAGAAGCTTCCGGACGTGTACAGGGTGGACGATGATAACCTGAAATCCGTCACCGAGGCGAGCATAGCGTACCGTAAGCGCATACTGCTGTGAGATCAGAAATCGATGAGTGCTCATGCCGGGATTCGAACCCGGGTGTCGGCCTCGAAAGGGCCGAATGATTGGCCGCTACACTACATGAGCAGTAAGGGCACGTATCAGTCACTCTTTAAAAATACTTTCCATCATTTCCGTGTCCTGCAGGGTCCGATACCGTCGATGGAACATATCCGACATGCCGACATCCCATGATGTACGCGTGCATATCGCCCAACCGTTCCCTTCTCTAAAACGTGCGCGACTTTATTATATCGGGAGATAATCGTCCGGGGTACAAGGAGAGTTAATATGATAGACAACGAACCCATGGAGAGCACGGAAGAGGACGTAACCCGTGTACGTCTGCCCAACATCAAAGAGAACGAGATGTTCGGTATCGCGGATCAGCTTCTCGGAGCATCGAAGATCAGAGTCATGTGCGAGGACGGTCAGTCCCGCGTAGGCAGGATCCCCGGGAAGATCAAGAAGAGGATGTGGATCAGAGAAGGGGACCTTCTCATCATCTCCATCTGGGATTTCCAGCCCGACAAGTGCGACGTCAGATTCAGATACACCAAGACACAGGCGTCCAACCTCAGCAAGAGGAACAAGATCCCGAAGAACCTGGACATCTTCTGATACGTGAGGCGGGTTCTTGGTTTCCTACGAAGAGATGTACGCACATGTCGAGAGGCATGTGGATGCGCTGAAGACCAACAAGACGGGAGACGAACGTCAGACCGACGGAGAGGTCTTCGACAGACAGACCCTGATGCTGATCTACGATTTCATGACGGGAGGGATGATTGAATCCATCCACTACCCGGTATCGACAGGCAAGGAAGGGAACGTGTTCTACGCTACCGATCCCGACGGGGAGCCGTTGGCCCTCAAGATATTCAGGACCAGTACGTCCACCTTCAAGCGCGTGTCGAAGTACATCGAAGGGGACCCGCGTTTCAAGGGTCTCACGGGGAACCGCAGGAAGATCATCTACGCCTGGACCAACAAGGAGTACAGGAACCTTCAGAGGTACTATGAGGCCGAGCTTCCGGTCCCGGAGCCGATCATGTTCAAGAAGAACTGTCTTCTGATGGAATACATCGGCGACGAGGACGGTCCGGCACCTCTCCTGAAGGATGTGGAGTTGAAGGATCCCACCGATATGTACGACGAGATCGTATCGTTCATCATCGACGGATTCAGGGATGCGCATCTGGTGCATGGGGACCTCAGCGAGTACAACATCCTGGTATGGGACGGAGAACCCGTCGTGATAGACTGTGGTCAGGCCATGACGGCCGACCACTTCAACGCGAAGGAGTATCTCCTCAGGGACATCAACAATGTGAACAGGTTCTTCAAGAACCGCGGAGCCGACATCATCGATCCCGAGAGGATCCTTGAGGAGGCCTATTCGGAAGACGACGACAACGATACAGAGGAGGAAGAGGAATGAGGTCAATCAGGATACCCCAGGACAGGATTGGGGCATTAATCGGACCCAAGGGTTCCACCAAGAGGATGATCCAGAAGATTTCCGGAATATCCATCGAGATAGACAACGAAGAGGGAGAGGTCCTGATCCACGACGAGAAGGAGACCGCGGACCCCCTCATGGCATTGAAGATCATCGACGTCATCAAGGCGATCGGAAGGGGTTTCTCCCCTGACAAGGCACAGAGGCTCTTCCAGGACGACGAGTACCTGGATATCGTGGACCTCAAGGAATTCGTAGGCAGCAGAAAGAACCAGCTCACCCGTATCAGGGGAAGACTGATCGGAGAGAACGGCAAGACCCGCAGGATCATCGAAGATCTAACCGGTTGCGAGATGGTGATCTACGGGGACACCGTGTCGCTCATAGGTACGTCCGTGAGCCTCCCCGTTGCCAAGCATGCCATCGAGCTCATCCTCAACGGAAGCGAGCACGCTACTGTGTACCACTACCTGGAGAGCGAAAGACCCAGACTCAGGATCGCTGAGATGGGGTTCGATATCTGAGTGATAACATGGAGCAGTGGATTGCAGACAACCTCGACAAGATGGAGGCCGTTGCCCGCGAGGGCATCTGCGACAGATGTCTGGGCAGGATGTTCGGAAAACTCTCCTCCGGCATGACCAACGACATCCGCGGAAGCATGATACGCGACGCGCTCGCAGAGAACGGCAAGGACATCCCCGCTCCCGACATGTGTCCTCTCTGTGACGACGTCTTCGATTCCCTGGACATATTCGCGGAATCCGTTGCGGAGAAGGTCAACGAGGTGGAATCGAACAACTTCCTCGTGGGAAGCAGGGTCGATCCCGACGTCCTGAAGAAGGAGAAGGAGATCTGGGAGAGGCACGGGCTCGACAATTACGAATCGATCAAGACGGAGTTGAACAGGGAGATCGGAAAGGCCGCCCTTCCCATGATCCACAGGCCGGTGGAGTTCAAGAACCCCCAATGCGTTGCCTGTATCGACGTCAGGTTCGCGGACGTGTCCCTCGATCTCTCGCCCATATTCATCAAGGGCAGGTACAACAAGCTCAGCAGGGAGATCCCCCAGACCATCTGGCCGTGTCGCGTGTGCCACGGAAAGGGATGTCCCAGATGCGGCAACACCGGAAAGATGTACCAGACATCCGTTCAGGAGATCATTGGAGATATAGCCTTGGAGATGTGCCAGGGTAACGAGCACTTCTTCCACGGAATGGGTCGCGAGGACATCGACGCGCTGTGTCTGGGCGAGGGCCGCCCCTTCGTCCTGGAGATCAGCCAGCCCAAGAGGAGGGACATCGATCTCGACGAGTTGGAGATGAAGGCCAACATGTCGGAGCTGGCACAGTATCACGGACTGCAGTTCACGGAGCGTGCGGAGGTACAGCGTACCAAGACCGCGACACCTTCCAAGACATATCGCGTATCTGTAAAGGCTGAAGGTAAAGTTAATAAAGAAAGAGTGGTTGAGGTGGCCTTATCGTTCAAGAACGTGCACCTCAATCAGAGGACTCCGAAAAGGGTCGAGCACCGCCGTGCCGACCTGATAAGGGACCGCGAGATCCTGTGGGTTGAGGCTGAAGTGACTGGTGAGGACACCTTCAACCTGACGCTCGAGACGGAATCCGGTACCTACGTGAAGGAATTCGTATCAGGCGACGACGGCAGGTGCGAACCCAGTTTCTCGCAGGCATTGGGTGTCCAGTGCCGTGTGGAGACACTTGACGTCATAGCGATCAACAACGAGGGAATGAAATGAAAGCATCCAAAGGAACAAGGACCAAGACCCGCACACTCCTGCAGAAGAAGCCCAGGGCACGCGGACTCTCGCCCATCACCAGAGGCTTCCAGAGCTTCGAGGACGGGGAGAAGGTCAACATCATCATCGACCCCAGCGTGCACAAGGGAATGCCTTTCTCCAGGTTCCACGGCCTTACCGGCGTGGTCATCGGACAGAGGGGCGCTGCATTCGAGGTCAGTGTTAAGGACGGAAACAAGACCAAAATCGTGGTAGCTCGCCCTGAGCACCTTGTGAAAACCAAAATCTGATTGGAGGGAAACGAATGTCTGAGGAGAAATACATCAGTCTGGCAGAAGTAAGGGAACTCCTCGCCAAAGAGAGCGAGGAGAGGGGGGAACGCGGTATCGAATTCAACCCCGTACAGAACTCGGCGCTGATGCACGCTCAGACAATCTCGAAGCTCGATCCTGAGCAGGCCGAGGAGATCGCTTCCAAGGTCTCTCAGCTCGAGTTCTTCCAGTCCAAGGCCGTTCCCGAGTACGTGGCGTACAAGGTAGCGGACATACTTCCCAAATATCCTGTCGACGTTCGTGCTATCTTCTACAAGGAGAGGATCAGTCTCGAGGACAGTGATGTCAAAAACATCATTGATATAGTAGTGGAGTACCTTTGAGGTACGTCAGCAGAGGGATATCATGGAAGAGTATGCATATGTTCTAGATTACTTGCCGCAAGGCAGACCGGACAGCAACTTCTCTAGAAGGGAGCCTGTGTGCTATGCCGTCGGAGAGACGGAATTCAAGCTCTTCGAGCTTGTACCCAAAGCGGGGGCGCAGCTCATGAGCGGCGACCGCATATACATCGGAAAGGACGGTTCCAAGAGAGCCGAGATCGACCATGTCAAGCGTCGTGTGTCCTCCGTTGACGATATGACCAGCTTCGCCGCAGGAGAGCTGGAGCATGTCGTGGAGCAGATCGTCAGGAACAACCAGGTGAGGTTCATCAGGTTCTTCAACACCGCTCAGCCCATATCTCTGAAGAAGCACATGCTAGAGGAGCTTCCCGGACTCGGCAAGAAGGGTGCAGAAGCGATCCTCGCAGAGCGTGCGAAGGAGGAGTTCAAGGACTTCGACGACCTTAACGCACGTGTTCCGCAGCTCAAGGGCGCGGAGAAGCTCGTTTCCGAGCGCATCATCCTCGAGATAAAGGACCAGGAGAGGAGACGCTACCTCTTCGTCCTCAAATGAGTTGAGATGGACGGAAAGGAGACCAACAGACTTATCGCGGAGACCGGAGTGGTCCCGCGCAAGTCGAGAGGTCAGAATTTTTTGACCGATGACCGCGTGGCCCAGCGCCACGTCGGTTATGCGGACATATCCAAGGACGACAGGGTCCTTGAGGTGGGTCCCGGATTGGGGATCCTCACATCCAAACTGGTGGAGCTTTCGGACCACGTCACATGCATAGAATTGGACGAGGCTCTGCAGGACTATATCGGGGATACGTACGGCGACAGGCTCACGTTGATCAGGGGTGATGCCATGAAGGTGGATTTCCCGCCGTTCGACAAGTTCGTCAGTAATCTGCCGTACAGCATCTCCACTCCGGTGATATTCAAACTCCTGGAATGCGATTTCAAGAAGGCCGTGGTGATGGTGCAGAAGGAGTTCGCGGAGAGGATGGTCGCACCCGTGGGTACTGTGGACTACTCCAGGCTCACCGTCAATCTGTACTACAGGGCGGACTGCCGTATGATGGAACCCGTTCCTGCATCGCGTTTCAAGCCGAAGCCCAAGGTGGATTCCGCATTGGTGGAGATCGTCCCACGCGAAGCGCCGTTCAAGGTCCTCGACGAGAGGACGTTCTTCAAGGTCACCGAGGTGACATTCAACCACAGACGCAAGAAGATCGGTACGGCGCTCAGGAACGCCGGCCTCATACCCAAGGGTGCAGAGGTGCCGCACATGGACGATCGCGTCGAGACCCTCTCGCCGGAGGAGATCGGAAAGGTAGCCGATGCCGTATACGCCCTCCGTAAAGACATCTGATTGCGAAGTATCCCGCATCGCATCCGACGATGCCATATCCAGGACATGACCCAGCCGTCAGTCCGTATCTTTATAGTGTGTGCGCGCATATGTGAAGGTGATTGCATGCAGATCGGAATCGTCGGAAAACCAAACGTCGGTAAGTCCACATTCTTCGGCGCCGCCACCATGGCGCCCGTGGAGATCGCGAACTATCCGTTCACGACCATCGCCGCCAACAAGGGCGTAGGATATGTCAGGTCGAAGTGTCCCTGTAAGGAGCTCGGTGTCCAGTGCACACCTCACAACTCGGGATGCGTAAACGGAGTTAGGATGATCCCGGTGGAACTCTTGGACGTCGCGGGACTCGTTCCCGACGCTTGGCAGGGAAAGGGTCTCGGGAATCAGTTCCTGGACGATCTCAGACAGGCCGACGCATTGATCAACGTGATAGATGTCAGCGGATCGACCGATATCGAGGGAGTCCCTGGAAAGGTCGGAGAGCATGACCCCGTCGAGGATGTCAAGTTCCTCAGACGCGAGATCGAACTGTGGATCAGGGAGATCATCAACAACGGTTTCGGAAAGATCGCCAGGACGGCCAAGACCACCGGTGCCAAGCCCGAGGTCATACTCCACGAGCGCCTCGCCGGTCTCAATCTCACCGAGGCGCAGCTCAAGATCGCAGTCAGGGCGGTCAATCCTCCGGAGGATCCCACGAAATGGGACGAGGACATCATCCTCGCGTTGGCACAGAAGATCAGGGAGGTCGGAAAACCCATGATCACCGCCATGAACAAGGCGGACATAGCTCCGGAAGGCAACGTGGAGAAGGTACGCGAGGTGGCTGACATGGCCGTCGTCACCATGGCGGAGACCGAACTCGCACTCAAGAAGGCGGCGGAGGGAGGTCTTGTGGAATACGTTCCGGGAGACAAGACATTCAAGGTTGCCGAGGGTGCGAAGATCAACGAAGGTCAGAAGCGCGCACTGGAATACATGGCTGCGAATATGGAGAGGAACGGCGGTACCGGTGTGCAGGAATGCCTCGAACAGGCGGCATTCAAACTCCTGGATCTTATCACCGTATATCCCGTGGAGGATGAGAACAAGTATACCGACCACTTCGGACGCGTACTTCCGGACGCGTTCCTGATCCCCAGAGGCTCCACCGCCAGGGATCTCGCCTACAAGGTGCACACCGAGCTCGGAGAGAAGTTCATCCGTGCGGTGAACGCGAAGACCAAACGTACCGTCGGTTCCGATTACATCCTCCAGGACGGGGATGTCATCCGTATCATAGCGGACAGGTGAGTCCGATGACTGGATGGGACGTACGTCTGTTGAGCTCATCCTATTCCTCCAAGAACGAGGAGCCCGTGATAGAGCTCTACGGTAAGACCCGTGACAGACAGTCTGTGGTCATACTCGCGTACGGTTTCCATCCGTATTTCTTCATAGTGGATCCGTTGCCGGACATGGCCGAGCAGTTCTCCAGGGATCCGGAGGTGTTCTCCGTAGAGGAGGTGCCCCTCCTGGTGAAAGGTGTCATGAGGGATACCCTCAAGATATCGATAAGGCATCCGTGGAAGCTTACGGATTATACGGGTCCTCTGAGGTCCAGGTTCCACCTCCTGGGAACGGACATCCCTTTCCAGGACCGTTTCATGTACGACAACGACCTGGGTTCATGCATACACGTCGAAGGCAAGGCCATCGATTCGGAGGATTATGCCACGGATCTGGTGGTAGCGATGGATTCCGCAGTCACCATCGATTCCTTCGATCCGGGTCTGAAGATACTGAGTTTCGATATCGAGAACAGTGTCAGATACGATACGCTGTACACCATCTGCACGGTCGTGAGCGATCCCGAAGGCGGCATACGCAACTGCGATTCCGCCACCGGTACCGAGGAGGAGATCATACGCGGATTCACCGAGACAATACTCCGCGAGGATCCCGATGTCATCACGGGATACAACATCGACAATTACGACATCAAGAAGATCGTGGAGCGTGCCAAGATAAACAGGGTCTCCTCGGCATTGACCTGGGGCAGGGACAGGGGGTCGCCACGTATGGTCTCCGAAAAGTTCTGGAGGCTCAAGGGCAGACTGGTCGTGGATGCGTGGTGGGCTGCCAGAAGGGAACTCAGACCCAAACAGGAGACCCTGAATGCAGTTGCCATGCAGGTCCTCGGAGAAGAGAAGCTGGATGTGGATCCGCGCCATATGGACGAGGAATGGGCCGCCAACAGGGAGAAGGTCATCGAATACTGTTTCAAGGATGCGGAGCTGGCACTGAGGATCCTGCTCTCTGTGGGTACCGTAAGGAAGGGGATGGACCTGGCTACCGTTTCCAAACTCCCGGTGGAGGATGTGCTCACCTCCGGTACTTCCACGCTCGTCGATTCCTTACTGATAAGATTGGCGGACAGGGAAGGTATAGGTGTGCCCTCCAACTCCAAGGCCGTACGTACCGAACAGATCGAAGGGGGATACGTTCATGATATGAATCCGGGCTTGTATCACTGGGTCACCGTATTGGATTTCAAATCGATGTACCCTTCCCTGATAATAGCGAAAAACATCTGTTTCACCACCATGTGCGACGATGGCGAGATCATCAGTCCCGAAGGCGTACGTTTCATGTCCAAGGAGAGGCGCGAAGGTCTCCTCCCCAGGCTGTTGAGTCAGCTGATGAACGAGAGGGATTCCATCAAGAAGGCGATGAAGACCGCATCCACTCCGGAGGAGCATGATTACCTCGATGGTCTTCAGGCCGCGGTAAAGGTATTGATGAACACCTTCTACGGGGTGTTCGCCTCATCTTTCTACAGGTTCACCGACAAGCAAATCGGATCGTCGATAACATCTTTCGCAAGATACACCGTCAAATCGATAATCTCCGATCTGGAGAGCGAAGGCCATCAGGTCATCTATTCCGATACGGATTCCATATTCGTCGTGTCACCCAACCACGACCTGGACGGTACCGTGGATTTCGGGGAGCACATAGCGGAAAGGTTCTCCAAGGATGGGGGCACATTGGAATTCGAGAAGGTCCTGGAGCCTCTGTTCAGCCACGGGAAGAAGAAGAGGTATGTCGGCCGCATCGTGTGGCCGGTCAGACAGGACGAGCTGTTGATCAGGGGATACGAGACCCGTCGCAGCGATTCGTTCGACCTGCAGAGCCATATGCTCACCAAACTATTCGAGTACATATTGGACGAGGATAACGATGCCGCGCTCAAGATGGTCAGGGAGACCGTACAGAACACCTTGAAAGGCAACGTCCCGGTGGCCTCGTTGGTCATTTCCCGCGGGTGCAAATCCTGGGATGCGTATGAGAATCCGGAGAGGCAGGCGAACGTACAGGCCGCCAAGAAGCTCATAGATATGGGATACGAATTCATCCCGGGAATGAAGGTCTCGTGGATAGTCACCGATTCGAAGAAGACTCCGCAGACCGTGGAACCGTACATCAGCGGTGTACCGTTCAAGGGCACCCCCGATTACAGATATTACGCGGAAAGGATAGCGCAGACCGCTTCCAGGATAACCGATGTATTCGGATGGAGCGAGAAGGATCTGATGGTGGGATCGCAGCAGGCCACGTTGTTCGGCGGCGATTTCGGTCCGGGCAACGGGAAGAAAGGTTCCGATCCCAAGCCTTCCGGACCCAGGATGACGAAACTGTCGGATTTCTTCTGATTAGATATCCAATCCACCTTTCTCGATGATCCTGCGGTAGAGACGTTCGACGGCCTCCGACGGGGATATCCCGTTATGCTGAAGGATGTTCTCAGCGGTCACCTTGACTATCGGGTCGATACGTGCATTTATTACAGACCCGCGACGGAGCTCGTGTTCCCCTCTGAGTTCGGAATCGCAGAGATGTGCGATGTATTCGTTGTACATCATGCCATTCTCCCTGGCGAGCGCACGTACGAGATCCGTTGTACCGGATCCGTACTGGGAGGATTTCTTCTTCCTCTCGGCCAGGAAGTCGAAACCGAACCCTCTTGCGATGGTCTTCAGAACGATCTTCCTGGAGTCCATGTCCTTCGGTCTGAGATCGTCCCTGTCCAATGAACCGATCTCGTCGAGGACATCCTTCTCAAGGTATGGATAGCATAAGGTCTTGCCGAAGTACTCTCCGATCCTCTCCTCGCAGGGTATGGATACGGTCATCAGACGCTCCACGCTTGCGGCCGCCAGTTTGTCGCAGTCCTCTGCACTGGTGTCCACGAACTTGGCACATCCTCCGAAGAATTCGTCGGATCCCTGTCCAGTGAGTATGATCTCCTCATCGGCCTCCCTGCACACGCAGAACAGCTGAAGCTCGTACGACAGCGTGAACGGGTCGGTGGTCCTGGTCCCGGAGATCATCTCACGGAGCGTGGATTCCACGATACCTTTGGTGATACGCACGTGCACCCACGGAAGACCCAGTCTTTCGGATGCATCCTTGGCGGCGACCACATCGAATGCGTTGGAGGTACCGCAGGTGTAACAGGTGACGGATTCGGCATATCTGGACGCGAGTGCGGCCACCAATCCGGAGTCCAATCCCCCGGAGAACGCTATACCGACCCTCTTGCCCTCGCACATCCTGCGAACGGAATCATCGATGGCCCTGCCAAGTCTCTCATATCCTGTCATCGGTACCTCTCACCGTTCCGCCGAATCGTTCCGTGTCGTATTTTAGGTTTGACCCACGGTGATGGACATCCATATCATATACCGTATCCGGTCGTGACGAGTTTTAAATATCAATCCGTTCTAACACAGAATCACGGAGCAAAAGTTCCGTCGGAAATGTACCGTAAGGCGAATCCGTATAGGTGATTTATATGTCCGAAGAGACACAGCAGCAGCCCCGCATCAGGGGAAAGAGCATGTATTCGTACATCGCTGACGCATGGAAGGTTCCCTCCACGAACTATCTGAAAGACCTCAACAAGCAGAGGAGGATCGATTGGAGGAGAGAGGAGAACTTCTGCCGCATCGAGAGGCCTACCAGGCTCGACAGGGCCAGAAACTCCGGTTACAAGGCCAAGCAGGGATATGTCCTCGTCAGGGGAAGGGTCAGAAAGGGATCCTTCCAGAAGAGGCAGATCAAGGCAGGAAGGAGAGCCAAGAGAAAGGGAATCCTCGCTATCACTGTCGGCAAGAGCCTTCAGAGAATGGCTGAGGAGAGGGCTCAGAAGAGATACCCTAACCTTGAGGTCCTGAACTCCTACTGGGTAGGTGCAGATGGACAGCACGAGTGGTACGAGATCATCATGGTCGACCCGCACCACCCTGTCATCAAGGCAGACCCCAAGATCAACTGGATCGCTGACGGCGCACACAAGAACCGTGTCTACCGCGGAAGGACCTCCGCAGGAAAGAAGGGACGCGGTCTCGACAAGAAGGGTAAGGGCGTCGTTAAGAACAGGCCTTCCATCAGAGCAAACGGCAGAAGGGCCAAGTAAGCCCGTCTCCGACTCTGTAAACCTTTTACCTGCGGCCTTTACGGCCGCTCTTTTACGAAGGTTCAGAACGACGACATCCTGACGTCGGACATCATCGCACACACCTCGTCATCGGTCATGCCGATCGTAGGTGTGAACACGGGGAGTCTGTCTACGAGATCCCTCCCATCGAATTCCGTTATGGAGGTACCTTTGACATGACCCAGTACATCTTTGGCTATGATATCCTGGATGTCCTCCGGTACCACCCTCCTGAGTGCGGGGTCGTACATGGAGAGGACGCTGTCATCCCCTTCACCGCAGATCCATACTCTGCATCCGCGTTTCATCATCATCCATGCGGATAACGCTCCGCGGTCATCGTCCACGGTTGCGAGCACACGGCCCTGGGTTCCCATGGGCAATCCTCCGGGGCATTGGATGTAGTGGTCGAAGATGTAGCATCTGTTGTTCCTGATCTCGATGTAGAATGTCCTGTCGGGATGATTGAGGTCCACGGAGATCCCGAGTCCTTCGTTCTCCAGATATATCGCCGATCCGGCTTCGCGCCCCACTATCTGACTGGTGTACGGGTGGTTGCCCTCGCGTCTCGCCCTCACGGCGAAACTCTGTCCCTCGGAGATCCTGCCACGCGAATATCTCGCCGCGGTGGTACATATATCCTCCAGGTCGGACGTGCACTGTTCGACCACGGATACCGATGCGACACCGAACACCCTCTTCAGCGATGCGACGCATCCGTCGGGATCGTCGGTCTCTATGAAGAATCTGGCATCGCCGAATGTCATCAGGGCCTCTATGCGGTCGCGTGCGAACATCGACAGTATGTTCTCGCGAAGCTGGTTCTCGAAACGCCTGCGTACCGGAGTGCTCTTCAGTCCGATTTCACAATATCTCACGAGTATCGTGGCCACGATATGCTGACGTTGGTGGACGATATAACCGTTCCGTCCGTTAAGCGGTCATCTGATAGTTTTCATATACTTGTCGAATAATCGAGTACGCATGGATCCTACCGTGATCGCAGGTCTTCTGTTGTTGGGTATCGGAGCATCCTTCCTAGGTTCCCTGTTCGGCATAGGTGGCGGAATCCTGTACATCCCGTTCCTTACGATCGTATTCGGACTGTCCCCGTCCGAGGCCGCCGCGATCAGTCTCATCGGCATATTGGCGACATCCGCAGGTTCTGGTGCGTTCTATGCGGAGCATGGGATATCCAACGTACGTCTGGGACTGTTCCTGGAGATAGGTACCACCATCGGTGCCATCATAGGTGCGTTCATAGCTGGATACATGGAGGATTGGATACTGTCATTATTCTTCGTGATCTTCATGTTGTTCAATGCAGCAAGGATGGCATTCGGACACGGGAAGGATCGCGGATACGAAGGGGATACAGATCATGAGTTCGTGATAAACGATCCGAAGACCGGGAAGGTGTACGGATACGATCTGGAAAGGAAGGTGGCAGGTACGGCCGTGTGCGTGGTCGCCGGCCTGTATTCCAGCATGACCGGTGTGGGTGGTGGTGTGATCAAGGTCCCGACCATGAACAGCATAATGGGCGTGCCCATGAGGGCGGCCACCGCTACCAGCAGCTATATGATCGGGATCACCGCATTCAGCGGTTCCGTCATCTATCTGATAAACGGGACGATTATGCTGGATTACGCGGCATTCATCGCGCTGGGATCGTTCCTGGGTATGTTGTTGGGAACCCGCATATCGGCACATCTGGACACCAGTGCCATCAAGAAGTACTTCTCGGTGGTCCTTCTGGGATCGGCCCTGTCGATCGTATTGGATCTCATGGGGGTGCTCTGATGGAGTTGGATAGGAGCACCGGACTCACGCTCAGATACGGTGTGTATCTGTCCATGGTCATCATGGTGATCGGACTGGTCCTGATGCAGATCGGTGCGGATATCGGTGCCTCCATACTGAACGCAGGTATTGCGGTACTCGTCTTCACACCGTTCGTAAGCATCATCGTATCCACACTGGCACTCTATACCGAGCGTGATTGGAAGTGGCTCCGTGTGGCACTTACCGTTCTCGCTATAACCGCATGTGGTATCGCGGTGGCGCTTCTGACCTGACCTCCGCCACAGAATATCAATATAAGCGGTAGATGACATACGCCTGTATGAAGTCGCTAGAGGACTACGTTACCAGTATTCCGGATTTTCCAAAGCCCGGAATACTCTTCAGGGACGTAACCACCATCATCCAGGATAAGGATGGATTCAAGCTCGCCATCGACGGTCTGTCCGACCTTCTGAAGGATGTCGATTACGATCTCATCGCAGGTTCGGAATCCAGAGGTTTCGTGTTCGGAGCACCCGTCGCATACAAGGACGGCAAAGGCCTCGTCCTTTTCAGGAAAAAAGGGAAGCTCCCCAGGGATGTGATCTCTCAGGAGTATGACCTCGAATACGGGAAGGCAACATTGGAGGTCCACAAGGATGCCATCAAAACCGGTGACCGTGTGGTCATCGTGGACGATCTCATCGCCACCGGAGGTACCACCGAGGCCATGGTCAAGATGGTCGAGAGACTCGGCGGTAAGGTCGTGAAGATCGTGTTCGTCATGGAACTCAAAGGCCTCAAGGGAAGGGAGAGATTGGCAGGTTACGATGTCGACTCCCTCATACAGTACGAGGGCAACTGAGTACTTTGTCCGGATGTGAACGGATGGATCTCACGCAGTTCATGTTGGACCTTTTCGGCCCGTACGGAGAACCCGGCGTGGTCCTTATGGTATTCCTGGCATTCCTAGTGGATGCGATACTCATCCCGTTCCTTCCGGAGATATTCATCATCCTAGGGTTCTCTTACAATCCTGTTCCGGCATTCGGTGCGGTCCTGATCATCATAGCGATCGTGGCCGAATGTCTGGGCAACTGTATGTTGTATTATCTGGTGAAGAAGATCAGAGTTCCGAAGAAGGTACAGTCATTCGTCAACAAATACGTGGATTTCCTGCTTCTGAGCGACGAGAGGGTCCTGCTGGTCAACAGGATAGCTCCCATGCTCCCGTATTCGGGTGCCATCATAGGTCTCACCGAGAAATGGAAACTGTCCAAGGCCCTGTTCTACATCTCGTTGGGATGTGTCCTGAAGTACGGTCTGATACTATCGATGAGTTCGGTATTCTACGCGTTCTTCTCCAGCAGCATGGCATCTATTATGATGATCGCATTCGTATTGACCCTGCTTACGATCAGTATGTGCCTTTCGTACATACGTCAGAGGAGGATGTCCGCGAAGAAGGGCGATACAATCAATCCGGATACCGACAATTGTGAAGAAGAGTAGTGCAAGGGAAGGGATTCGAACCCTCGAACGACTAACGACTAGACCCTGAATCTAGCACCTTTGGCCAAGCTCGGTAACCCTTGCATATGTGTATAGCTCGACAAACAATGATATTATAAAAAAGATTCTCTGCGGACCTCCATGAAGGTCCGTGAGTGTATATTGTATCACGGTCCGCATCATGCGGACGGGTACAACAGGACGATCCCGGGCCTATCAGGCCTTCATGATCTTCATCCAACCGGCAGACTCGTAGACAGAGAGCCCCCTCTTGTTGAGGATCGTCTCGAACTCGTCCCAGTCGATGACGTCGAGTCTGTTGTTGTTACCCTTGGTGAACTGGATTCCCTCGGTTCCTTTGACCTTTCCGGGCTTCAGTCCTTTCTTCTCGGCAATAATCTTTGCCCTTGAGAATTCGATCTTTTCCATCGCCATTTTAATCCCTCTGAGTCGTTTTTACACGACATGCGAACATCCTTTTTTTGTATATATAATACTTTTTAATTTTAGAACAATGCCAGTGTGTTTATCGTTAAACATCTAAGTTACATAATTATGTATGAAATATAGGAATTATTGCATTATTTTTTATTCCAATATTTTTAATATGGACCAATACATCGGAGCGTCTTGCACATGACCGGCAGTACGGATCCCAGAGATTCATTGAAGATCAACATCTCTCCCGAGGAGGCGTTGAAGATCGGGAAACTTCTCGGTTCCCAACACAGGACCGTAGCAGTATGCCGTGACGGACACCGTACGTCCCAGATGGTCGAGAAGGCAATCATGGCCGGTATCATCTCCACCGGAGGCGATGCGTATCTGGCAGGCGAGTGCCCGGCCACTGCGATGCCGTTCATGCGTCCCAGATGCGATTGTTATGTGTGCATAGCTGCTGACGATCCCGAGCAGATCAGCGGTATCAACATCCATAATCCGGACGGATCGTATTTCGACGAATCCCAGGTTTTCAATCTCATGTCCAAGGAGGTCAGGATACACTATCCAGACTATTCCGGGCTGGGCAACGCGACGGATGCCGGCGGGATCATACGCGAATACGAACTGGCACTTACCGAATTGATAAAGAAGTGCGACTGTCAGATCGTGATGGACGGTACTTACGTGTCCCCCACATCCGTTTCGGCGAAGGTGTTCACCTCCATGGGTTCGGATGTGGTCATCGTCAACAGGTCCGGTAACACATCCATCCAGTCGTTGACCGAGTTCGATCTCCGCGACCTCACCAGTACGATGGGTGCATACAAAGGGTCCATCGGTATGGCCCTCAACAGCGACGGCAGCAGATTCGCCGCTTTCGATGAGGAGAGGAACCACATCGACGGAAGGAAGCTCGCCACCATCTTCGCGAAGGAGCTCTCACCTTCCAGGGTCACCGTCCCGATAGATATGACGCTGGCCGTGGACGACGTCCTGGACAACGACAGCGTCGTGGTCAGGGTCAGGAGGAACATCAAATCCGTCGTCGATATGATGCGTGATAACGGTTCCTCACTGGGAATGGATCTGGACGGCCGTTTCGTCTTCTCCGACTTCTCTATGACCCCGGACGGCATCGCCGCGGCTCTCAGATTGGGCGAGATCGCAACCACGGTGAAACTGTGCGACCTCATCGACGAGATACCGGATTATCCCACATGTTCGGAGATCATAAGGACCACCGTCCCCGAAGCGGAACTGACGGAGATGATCATGGAGGAACTCTCCGCGACGGAATACACCTCGATGATAAATGTCGACGGAATAAGATTGGATTTCGACAATGGATGGTTCTTAGTGGACGTCAACGGTCAGGATCAGTGCGTCACCATCACCTGCGAGGCGAGGGACAAGGCGTATATGGTCGGTCTCATGGAGATCGCAAAGAATACGGTGAACGCCGCGATCAAAAGATTTGATTGACGATCTCCAGTTCCACGACCTCTCCCAGCGAATTGTACAGTCTCCAGCTGGTCCTGTCGTACGGCATGCACGTGATCAGATGGTATCCGCCCATGTTCCTGAACAGATCCAGGTCCGCATCCGATGCTTCGTTGCAGTAATCGGGATGTGAATGTGCCGTACCGACAATCCTGCAGTTGGCCGGAGCCATCCACATGTTCAGGAAGCTGTGTTCGTCCCCGAACACCGTTCCGGGCAGCATCACCATCTCGTTTATCACGCCGTCCTCCTCGCTCATGGCACAGAGGAACTCGTCCGGATAGACGGATCTGGCACTCTCGTTGATACCGTCTATCAGGTTGATGTCGATGGCATGTACCTTCATCCTACTGCCCCGGGGAGTTTGTTCCTTACCCTCTGGTAGAAATCGAAATCCATGGAGATCAGCCTGCCGTATTTCGGAGACAGGGTCATCTCTATCCTGCTGCCTCCCGGGATGCGGATCTCGTTCTGTCCGTCGATGATGAGGAGACAGTCCTTGTTGGGCATGGTGGGTTCTATGGTGACCTTGGCGGTGGTTGGCAGGATGATGGGTCTGGAGGAGTATCTGAACGCCGCCATGGGTACGAGTATCCACGCGTTGTCCACACGCGGGTCCATTATGGGTGCGCCCAGACTCATGGAATAGCTGGTCGATCCGGTAACTGTGGACATGAGGAACCCGTCCGCCTTCACCTCGGTGAATATCGAATCGTCGATGTACACCTTGAACGAACGTATCTTGGCTACGGATGCGGTATGGATCATCGCCTCGTTGATCGCATCCCCTAGTATCTTCCCATTGCAGGATACGCGGATCTTCCCTCTCCTGTCCACGGTGTAATTGCCTTTGAGCAGGCGGTCCATACCTTCCTCGATCCTGTCGCGTTCGACGGCCGTCAGGAATCCTACGCTGCCGATGTTTATCCCGAGGATCTTCGCATCGGTGTTGTGTGTGGCCCTCAGCAGGGTACCGTCGCCTCCCAACACGATCACGGTATCCACGTCCATCTCCTTCAGCGGCACCCCCTCGGTACCGAGCAGGGCGGCCAGTTCCGTATCGATCATGTATTTTTCATCCTTCAGACATGCGATGACACGGCGGGCGATGTTCTGCACGCCTTCGATGTTGCAGTTGGCGTATATCCCGTACGTGTGGGGGCCGTCGGTATCGTGGCTGGTCTCTCCCCTCATGATGTAATCGAACACCCTTACATCGGATACGGCGAGGAAATTGCTTCTGACCGTCAGGTCGGCAGGCAGGTCAAGGATGTTCCCGTCGAGATCGTATATCTCCCCTCCCGCCTCTCTGAGTACCAACGCGGATGCGGCTATGTCCACGACCCGTATGGAATGCGTATAGTTCTTTACGTTCACAAGGAATCCGTCCGCGGACCCCTGTGCCACCAGACACATTTCCAGGGACGAACATCCGTAGGAACGGGTGGCCTTCACGCGTTTGACCACCTCGTACGAGGACGGATCCGCGTGCGCGCCGATGTAGATCATCATGACGATTTCCTTTGGATCGTAGTTGTTCTTCACGTGGATCCTCTCCCCGTTCAGGTACGCTCCCTTGCCTTTCTCCGCACGGTATTCGTCGCCGGTGACGATGTTCCTCAGATACGCGGTGTGGACGTCGTTCATGGTCCCGTCGGTGACCGCCAGAGATACGGTGTAGTACGGTACTCCCAGTTCCGCATTCCTGGAACCGTCTATGGGGTCCAGGATCAGGGTCTCCTTCGCACCGTTGTCCACGAACCCGATCTCCTCGCTCAGTACGTTCAGCGGGACATGGTTGGATTCTATGTACATCAGTACGGCGTTCTCCGCCACCTTGTCTATCTCGGATGTGGGTGTACCGTCCGCTCCCATGCAGAGGATCTCTCCCATCTCCGAAGCGGAGGGGATCAGTCTCACCGCGTTCTGTACGGCGTCGGCGATCGCCACGAGGGTGTTCATCATGCATGAAACATAGGCATCCTGTTATTAAACCGGTTCATCGTGACGCATAAATACGCACTACGGATTGGACGGGACATGGATGAGCGCGAGGGCACCAACGGTACGGTCTTCATCGACAGGGGTCGTCTCTATACGAGATCCTTCGATCCCGGAAGACGCGTATACAGCGAGAGATTGGTGAACGTCGGCGGTATCGAGTACCGCGAGTGGAACCCTTCGCGCAGCAAACTCTCCGCATACCTGTCGGTTGGAGGTCAGGCATACCCTCTGAGGTCCGACAGCACGGTGCTCTATCTCGGTGCGGCTAACGGGACCACTGTGTCCCATGTGT
This sequence comes from Candidatus Methanomethylophilaceae archaeon, assembly GCA_016297775.1. Lineage (GTDB taxonomy): Archaea > Thermoplasmatota > Thermoplasmata > Methanomassiliicoccales > Methanomethylophilaceae > SIG5. The sequence continues at coordinate 17,042 of JAEDGA010000002.1, read as the reverse complement.
CGGACATCGTATCGGACGGTACGGTGTATGCTGTGGAGTTCTCCCCGAGGTCGTTCAGAGACCTCGTGAGGATGTCGGAGTCCAGGAAGAACGTGAATCCCATCCTTGCGGATGCCACCAACCCATCCGAATATTCGTTCGCGGTTGGGAAGGTGGATGTCGTGTATTCGGACGTGGCCCAGAAGAATCAGGCCGATATACTGGCGGACAACATGGACATGTACGGTGCCAGATACGGCATACTGTGCATAAAGGCCAGATCCGAGGACGTCGCCGCACGGCCCGAGGAGGTCTTCGAATCCTCCCGCAGGAGGCTCATCGAGCGCGGACTCAGGATATGCGAGATGAGGTCCATCGAACCTTACGAGAAGGATCATGTGATCATCGTCGCAGAACGTCCGCGCACCGCATACGTGGTCGCTTTCGACGGGGACGGACGTTTCCTCATGGTCCACCACCCCCGCAGGGGCGGATGGGAGATGCCCGGAGGGAAGTTGGAGTCCGGGGAGACCTGCGAGGAGGCCGCGGCAAGGGAGTGTCTGGAGGAATCCGGATACACGGTCGATATCGTTGCCACCACCAACATCGGATACTGTGACGTATGCGCAGGCATTGTCACCGGCGGTACCGGCAACGGGGAGATGGAATCCCGGTTCTTCGATGATGTTCCCGAGGACCTGTCATTCGACAGGACGGAATACGATACGGTCATACCGTGGGCGCGCGGGCACGTACGCGGGAACGAGTGACCTAGCCTTTTATATAGTAACATAAGATAGGGTGGCCTAGCCTCGCCGCCTGAATATTCAGAGGAATAAATCATGGCAAGAATGCACGCAAGAAGGAAAGGACAGTCCGGGTCCAAGCACCCCCTGGTCACCGAAAACCCCGCATGGGTCTCGCTCACCGCCACCGAGATAGAGGGACTCATCGTGAAGATGGCCAAGGATGGAGAGATCTCCGCTAAGATCGGACTCATACTCAGGGACCAGTACGGTGTTCCCGATGTCAAGCTCGCGACCGGAAAGTCGATCACCCAGATCATGAAGGAACAGGGTGTCGCAGGGGCACTCCCCGAGGACCTCGCCAACCTCATGAGGCGCGCGATCTCACTCAACGTCCACCTCAAGAAGAACAAGGGAGACGTCTCCAACTACAGGGGACTCCAGCTCATTGAGGCAAGGATCAGGAGACTCGAGCGCTACTACAAGGCGAACAACGTCCTCGCTTCCGATTGGAAGTATTCCATCAACACAGCGGAACTGATGCTCAAGTAAGGTGGAATATGGTCGAATATGACCTTCCCCCCAAACTTCTTTCATCTTTGTCTGTGGCGGCCGAGCACGTCCGCAGACACGATTTTATTCACATATTCTCACACTACGACTCGGACGGTGTGTCCGCAGGATCCATCCTGGCATGTATGTTGCAGAGGCTGGATGTGGAGTACCAGCTATCGTTCGTACCCGTCATGGATGACGACGTCCTGAACATGATGAGTGAATCCAACTCGGACTGTATCCTCATGTCTGACATCGGTGCATCATACATCGACAGATTGGGTGACATAGGGAAGGACGTCATCGTTCTGGACCACCATGAATCCGATTTGGAGTGTGGCGATATCGTATACATCAATCCTCATCAGTACGGGATCAACGGCACAACGTCCGCATGCGGGGCCACGATGGCATTCCTTCTGGCGATAACCGTCGACGAGAACAATTGGGATATGGTCAGGTTCGCCTTCGGAGGTATCGTAGGGGACAGACAGCATATCAACGGTCTTCTCGGATTCAACACGTATCTGGAGCAGGGTGCAAGGGAGAGAGGTCTCGTGACCTTCATGGACGGTTCCCTGATCCCGGCGGGTCAATTGTCCCAGTCGCTGTACATATCGACGGAACCGTACATCCGCGGCATAAGCGGAAGCAGTTCCGGAGTGAAAGCCTTCCTCGAGGAGGCGGGCATACAGTACACCAAGGACTATCTCGATCTCACCGATGATGAGAAGCATCGTCTTTCCTCCATGATCGCGGTCAGACTCCTGGAACAGGGCGTATCCACAAAGACTTTGGAGGAGACCGCAAGGACCAGATATCTTCTGAAGGACATGAACATGGATGCCGAGACCCTCGCGGACCTCTTCAACGCATGTGGCAAGGAGGGGATGGGCGGTATCGGTCTGGGCATATGTCTGGGGGACAAGGATTCCCTCTCATACGCGAGGGAGCTCAACTACAACTCCAAGAAGGAGATCATCGAGGCCACCGTGGAACTGGACAAGATGAAGGTCACTCCCATGAAGAACATCCAGTTCTTCGATTCCGCAGGATTCACCGGACCTTTGTGCACCATAGTGATGAACTTCATCGGGGATCCCGACAAGCCCACCATAGGTGTCAACATCACGGAGGATAAGGCCAAGGCCAGTGCCAGAGGTACCTGGGCGCAGCTTAGTAAGGGTGTGAACCTGGCCATCGCAATGAGGGAGGCGGCGGAATCCGTCGGAGGGCGCGGTGGCGGACATGACATAGCCGCGGGTGCCAACTTCCAGAGTTTCAGAGGCCAGGAATTCCTGAAGAATCTCGACGAGATCGTCGGGGAACAGATCCTCAATCACGCCAAGTGACGTCCACTTCGTCTGTTCTGAATCTTTGTTCCACCGCGGTATCGGAAATATCCATCCGGACGCCGGATTCGTACATTATGTTGCCCAGCCAGGCGATCATGGCACCGTTGTCCATGCAGAACCTCCTGTCGGGGACATACATCTTCGCACCGCGTTCCTCTGCCATCTCACCTATCATCTCGCGCAGACGCATGTTCTGTGCCACTCCACCTCCGAGCAGGACCTCGTCCTTGCCCACGTGCGCCATCGCCCTTTCGGTGACCTCCGCCAGCATGGCGAACACGGTCTCCTGTACGGAATATGCGATGTCCTCTAGGGGATGTCCTTTCTTCTTGAGGGCGAGTGCTGCGGTCATGATCCCGGAGAAGGATATGTCCATCCCTTTAACGGAATACGGCAGTTCCAGGAGACGATCGCCTTCCTTGGCGAGCTTCTCGATCACCGGGCCTGCGTAGAATCCCAGACCCAGTTCCCTTCCGAGCTTGTCGAACATGTTTCCGACACCAACATCGAGGGTCTCTCCGAATATCCTGTATCTGCCGTTGGAGAATGCGATGATCTGTGTGTTGCCTCCGGATGCGTACAACAATGCCGGATCGTGACATCCGGTCATGGCGCGGCCGATCTCCACATGTGCCACACAGTGATTGACGCCGATGATGGGGACGTTCAGTCTGCTGGATAGTGCGCGTGCGGCGGTGGCGGCGGATCTCAGACAGGGTCCCAATCCGGGACCTTTGGAGAATGATACCAGCTCTATCTCCGAGAGCGATACGTTAGCTTCCTCGGCCGCTTTGACGATGAGCTGGGCCACCACGTCCCCGTGGTGATTGGCGGCCTCGCGGGGATGCAACCCCCCTTCGGCAGGACGGTACATATCCAGTACGTTGGCAAGGATCTTCCTGTCGGTGTCTGCGATCCCGACTCCCAACGTATGTGCGGTGCCTTCTATGCCCAGCGTAAGCATGGGCTCCGAATCACCCTACTGTTTTTAAGTTGTACGCACCAATGCAATTGCTGGTATGGTCTCCCAATCACAAGATATAATAATAAGAAGGTAATCTCCCACTTATCGGGCCCGTGGTCTAGGGGTTATGACGTCGCATTGACATTGCGGAGGTCGCCGGTTCAAATCCGGCCGGGCCCACCATCTTCTACATCCATCATGTTCCGTTCAGAACACTCTTTCGAATTTCAGGCCGTCGGATCATCGTTCATTCTTTCCCACGGTAGAGTGGGCCATTTCAGACAAGATGGGGTCCCGCGGGTGTATGATATCGTACATACAGGTCATCGGATACGTTCGCGGAGCGATTCCACAGGTGTACTTGGCTCATATCCGATCATATCATCGATTTGAGAAAGATTATCAATACCGGCAACATAGGTCGTAGTAATAGGTGAAACCATGTTCGCTGTAAGAAATGTCACGGATGACACCGTTTGGATCGGTGCGGATGACAGGAGTGTCCCGATATTCGAGGGGATGTTCCCCATACCCAACGGTGTATCATACAACTCATACGTAATCAAGGACGAGAAGACCATAATCATGGATACCTGCGACAGTTCGGTCGCAAAACAGTACTGGGAGAATCTCATGTCCGTCCTCGGTGACAAGACTCCCGATTATCTGTTCGTAGGACACATGGAGCCGGATCACGGTGCGCAGATCAAGCACATCGTCGACACATATCCAGAGATCACCGTCGTTGCAAGTCCCAGAGCCATCGAGATGATGAACGATTTCTACGGTCTCGTCCCCAAGAACAAGATGGAGGTCAAGGAGGGGGACACACTCTCCCTCGGAAGGCACACCCTCCATTTCGTATCCGGCATGATGGTCCACTGGCCGGAGGTCATGGTGGCTTACGATTCCTATGATGGCACACTGTTCTGCGAGGACGCGTTCGGTACATTCGGTGCATTGGACGGTCAGATCTTCGCCGATCGCGAATCCTTCGATTCCAAGTACATCGATGATGCCAGGCGTTACTACACCAACATCGTGGGGAAGTACGGTAAGCACGTGCAGAAGCTCCTCGGGAAGGCGGCAGGTCTGGACATCAAGCGCCTGTGCCCCCTGCACGGTCAGATCTGGGACAGGGACATCGATTACATCCTGGACAAGTATCAGCACTGGAGCACCTACCAGCCCGAGGAGAAGGGAGTGGTCATCGCATACGCGTCCATGTACGGGAACACGGAGTCCGCGGCCAACCTCCTGGCACTCATGCTCAGGGAGAGAGGTGTCAGGAACCTGTCCGTGATAAACCTCATGTCCACGCATCCATCATATCTGGTATCCGATGCGTTCAGGTACAGCAACATCGTCCTTGCGGCACCCACATACAACAACGGTCTGCAGCCCATGATGGTGGCAGCCATCGAGGACATGGCTGGTATGGCCGTACAGAACAGGAAGTACTCGCTCATAGCGAATGGTTCCTGGTCCGCCGCGTCCGAGAAGTGCATGCAGGAACTCATCTCCGGTATGGAGGGCATGACCCAGGTCGGGGACTCGTTCATCATCAGGTCCTCCATGAAAGCAGATCAGACCGCGGATCTGGAGCTCCTTGCGGACAAGATCGTCGAGTCAATGCAGTGAGTGGATCGTATGGCATTCGACGGCCGCAACAACATCATCGAGATGCATGAGGACGAACGCTACATCGAGTTCGATACCTGGTCGCCAAAGAAGATAACCGGTCACAGGATCGGAGCGATCCTCGGATGCTCCAGATTCAAGACCCCGTTCGCCGCTGCATGCGAGATCGCAGGGTTCGGATACGAGGAACCATCCAACAAGTACATCGTCGCCGGGAACGCGATCGAGCCCATCGTAAGGGAGTACTGTCGCAAGAACGTCTCATCGATATCGGATATGCTGGGTCTCAAAGGTCCCGCCGGTGTGGAGGATCCAGCCGCCCCCGAGAGATGCGGTTACGACCATTTCCACACGGAGAAGCTGTTCGGAGGGCTCGTAGACGGATACATCCTGGAGAACGGGAAGAGGAAGGCCATCCTGGAGATCAAGGCACTCAACCGCAACAGGTGGGAGGAGGAGCATGATTCCATGGACGACATCCCTCTCGAGTACATCATGCAGGCCGGACTGTATGCCAGACTGTCCGGTCTCGATGATATCGTGTACGCCATAGCACTTCTGGAGGAGGAGAACTATCGTGTTCCGGACAAATGGGTCTCCACCCCGGAGAACACCTTCTTCGTCCACAAGCCCGTTCCGAAGGAGATGGACCAATGGATGTCCGAGTGCGAATCATGGTACAACGATTACATCCGTTCCGGATATACGCCCGACTGGGATGACGAGAGGGATGCAGATCTTCTTAAGTATCTGCGTGCCGGCGTGAAGAAACAGAACAAGAAGAAGAGATGATCACATCAGCCCGATCCTGGATATCAGGACCGGGACGATGAGACACCCGGTGAGGTGGATCCTGTTGGTACCCAGTACCATCGGGACCATCCCCACCAACGTGCATATGCACAGTATGATCAGACCGCAGTATCCCGTGAGGGCGACGGTCAGGACGATCATCATCAGGAGTATCGCGGTATTCACCATGCGGATGTCCGTTTTTTCCACTAGTCTGCACATGAGCGATCCCGAACAGGTCATCACCGCATAGGCAAGCACCGACGATATGGCCATCACGGCCATCATGCACAGGAACAGGTCGCTTCCCAGCTCTATGGACTCTCCGCCCAATATCCCGTTTATCACATCCATCGTGCCGGATCTCTCCTTTCCGGATACGGCTAACGTGATGAATGTGAACATCGTCGACGACGATCCTATCGACGACACCATGGAGATGTATCCTCTCTGGTCCTCCTCTCCGAATATGCATCCTGCGATCGTAGCACCGGATGCTCCCGTTATCCCGGGGAACCATCCCGTTATGCTTCCGGTGACGACCCCTTTCAGACCAGGTAATGGACCTACGGGGAATCTCTCATCATCGGTCTGTTCCGGAATCATCCCCGATGATATGCTCACCAACAACGGGGGTATCCCGAACAGACCGGAGAGCATAGGGAACATCGATTCCGGTTCCATGCCGAACATGTTCTCGAACGGAAGGTCCAGGGACATCACCGCATATCCTATGATCCCGGTGACCGCTATCAGTCCCATGGCGGCGATACGTCCACCCCTCTGCTCCCTGAGGATCATCAGGCACATGACGGACATAAGTACGCCCACGGTAAGGCTATCCAGATAATCCCCGAATCCTCCGTCCAGAAGTACATACATCGGTACGGCAAGTGCGATGGATGCGAACGATCCCACCAGACTGCCTATCGCGGCACATCTTACAGCGGTCATGGCATGACCGTCCAGAAGCATCCTGTGTCCCGGAAGGATATTCAGCACATTGTCCGCATCCGGTACACCGAAGAATACGGAGGGTACGAAATCCGTGGCCGAATGCACGACGGCGGCGGACAGGATGCAGCAGGCCAACATCATCGGTGCATACCCTTCGGGCACCACATATTCCACGATCCTTTCCAAATCGTTGTGGAATGCCAGCATGAGTGCTGCCAGGGTGTTGATGTGTATGCCCGGTATCAGACCGGAGAAGCTGCCTATGGCCGCTCCCATGATACACATGTACGCGACCATCAGGAGCATGTCCGGGTTCATGTACGGGTATCGGGCATACCGCTGTTATAGGCCGGATATTACAATTAATGGGTGCACACGGCCTTTCCGTTCTCGATATGCACATCTATGACCGCTTTGACCCGTATCCCTACCATATCCGATACCGATTCCAGATCCTTGGACTTGTTGACGGCCACGATCACATCTGTGATCACACATCCACGTTGACGGACGGCCTCCACTATGCTCTTGAGCGTACCCCCGGTGCTGATCACGTCGTCTATGATCACAACCTTCTCCCCGGGGGAGATGTCGTTGATGTACATGCGGTTGCGGGAGTATCCGGTGACCTCTTCGATCGGGATCTCGCCTTCGCATCCATAGGGCCTCTTCCTGATGACACAGTAAGGTATGTGGGTCTTCAGGGACACGGCGGTCGCCAACGGGATTGCCATCGCTTCCGGCGCCAGGATCAGGTCGCAGTCAAGATCGGATATCTCCATGATACGGTCGGTGACCTCGGCGAGTATCTCCGGATCCATCCTGGGTATGCCGTCCATCAGCGGATTGATGAGATATGGATAACCGTTCCTGGAGATGATGCGGCTGGATTCGATACTCGCTCTGGTCCTTTCGAGCATATCCGTCGGATACACAAATACGGATTAATTGTTTGCTGGTACGTCCGCGCGCACACGTGTCATAAGTGGCGTTTTTATAGGGCCAATCTATCCGTCATATCGATTCAAATGGATATCGAAGAGAGATATGCGCTCGTAATGAGGAATGTGGAGGAGCTCATCACAGAGAGTGAGCTCAGAGAACTTCTTGCCACCAAGGAACACCCCACTGCATATATCGGATTCGAGCCTTCCGGACTCGTCCACATGGGTTGGGCGCTCGTGGCCGGAAAGATCCGCGACCTCGTCAATGCAGGCTTCAAGGTAACCATCTTCTGGGCCGACTGGCACGCATACATCAACGACAAGCTCGGAGGGGACCTGGAGAACATCCGTACATGTGCCAGATACATGGAGGACTGTTTCATCGCACTGGGAGTCCCGAAGGACGGTGTGGAGTTCAGATACGCCTCCGACGTGCTCAGCGAGATCGAGTACTGGGAGAAGGTCATCAAGGTCGCCAAGGTCACATCCCTGTCCAGGGTGAAGAGGGCGATGACCATCATGGGACGTTCCGAGGACGAGGCCGAGGTCGATTCCTCCAAGCTCTTCTATCCCATCCTGCAGGCCACCGACATCTTCTCCATGGATGTGGACCTGGCATACGCCGGTATCGACCAGAGGCGCGCACACATGCTCGCCAGGGACGCTGCCGAGAAGCTCAAGTGGAGGAAACCCATCGCGATCCACACCCCGCTCCTTCCCGGACTCGCCGGAGGGAACAGGATGGATCCCACCGCATCCAAGATGTCCAAGAGCGATCCCAACAGGAACATCAACATCCATGACACGCCTGAGGACATCAAGAAGAAGATGAAGAAGGCTTTCTGTCCCCCGGAGAAGGAAGAGGAGGACACCAACCCCGTCCTCATGATCGCCAAGTACATCATCTTCCCCACGCTGGGACGTATGGACATCAACCGTCCGGAGAAGTACGGCGGCCCCGTATCCTACGATTCGTACGAGGCACTCACCAACGATTACTTCACGCAGGTCGACGGAAAGGCACTCCTCTCCCCGATGGATCTCAAGGACGGAGTGGCCGACGGAATGAACAGGTGCCTCGAGCCCGTGGCCAGGTACTTCGAGGAGCACCCGGAGAACTACAATGCGATGCAGGACGTTCTCCGCAAGCTCGGAAAACTCTGATCGAAGGGGGTAGACCCCTTCTTAACCTTCTTTCAAGCACTCTTCTCCGCGTCGGACCTCTTGATCTGACGGAACACATCCATGGTCCTCTGCATGCACATGTGCAACATGGCCTCGGCATCGCCTATGCCGGACATACCGGCTGCACCACCGTGTCCACCGCCCTCGGTATCGGTCTCCGTACCGAGTCCTTTGAGGATCTCTCCGAGGTGCAGACCCCTGCGAAGGATCTCCTGGGTGGTCCTGGCACTTATCCTGAAGGAATCGTCCCTCTGGGATGCCACGAACGCAACGTCCGCGCCCGACTGCAGCAACGCCCTGCATCCGGACGCTTCGAACGATCCTCCCACGGATACGGCGACGATCATGTCCCCCACGCGTTCGAACCTGGATCTCTCCACACATTTCATCATGGCTATGCGCTCGGACATACCGGTCTCCGCCTTGGTCAGTGCGAACGCCTCGTCCATGTCGATGTCGGCCTCCTCCATCACGGAAGCGAAATCCCTGAGGAGTTCGGGTGTGGCGAACTGGAAATGTCCGCTGTCCGTTATCATCCCGCCTATGAGTGCCAGACCGACGTTCTTGTCGATCCTTCTGCCGGACGCTCTTATCACGGACATGATGATCTGGGTACAGGAGACCTTGGTGCTGTCGCAGAACAGATTGTTCTCGGACCATTTGCCGCTGGGCATGTGGTGGTCTATGACGATCACGTCATCCGGGAATACCAGTTCGGTGTCCCCCACCAGTTGTTCCGGGGATGAGGTATCCACGATCACGACCCTGTCGAACTGGGACAGTTCTGCCTTCTCCTTGACAGTGATGCCGAGCTTGTCCACGACCATCCTGGCGACACGGTCCACGCCGTTGGGTGCGAATATCACCGAGTCTCCGAATGTCGCGGAAATCGCATAAGCGGAGCCGATGGCATCCATGTCCGCATTGCCGTGGACCAGGATGACCTTGCTGCAGTTCTCAAGCCTGTCGGCCACTGTCTTGTACATAATCGGCCGGATGTCGTCCGTATATTTAGTTGTCGCAGGAAAATATGGTTAAGGGGGTTTGGGCAGGGTTCAGGCCTGCTGTGCAGGTGCCTGTCCCATTGCCTTGTTGATGGTCTCCTGGAGGGAGTCGTACTTCTCGCGAAGTCCCTTCTCCTGGCGTTCCAGGGACTTGATCCTGATCTCCAGGGTCTCCATGGTCTCTTCGATCTCGGCCTTCACCGCGGCCTTGTCGTCGACCTTGACCAGCAGGGATCCGACGTTCTTGAAGACATCGCCGGTGGATTTGTCGAGTTCCGCGATGGTCCTCTCCATCTCCTTCATCTGCGCGTTCATCTGGAGCTTCTGACCGTTGAGGTTCTGAAGCTGCTGCTGGAGCTGCTGGAACTGTGCGATCTGGTTCTGAAGCTGGGGGCTTATGTTGTTCATTAAATCACCTAGTGATCCTGCCTATGTCTTCCGTTATCCTGATGCATCCGAGGTAGGAGTTCAAAGCAGCCCTCATGGCAGATACGTCCGTCGCTTCGACGACTATCCTCACGGACGAATCGTCCCCGGTCATGTCGACACGGGTGCGCGGGAGTTCCCTTCCGGTCTCGGGAGCGAGAGCGGAAAGGATGGTTCCCGAATCGGGCGATTCTATCTCGAGGACCGCTTTCAACATGATTGTTCAGTCGGATTTGAGGACCTTCTTGATGTTGGGCCTCTCCTTGTAGAAGATCTTGGATCCGCACCTTTCGCACTGAAGGTTCTTCGTGTCCCTGATGGGCTCATTGCATTTTGAGCATCTGTACAATCAAGTCACCTCTTGGAAATGATTCAGTTCTCGGAGACCTGGGAGATTTCCTTCTTTGCCTCGGGGCTGTACGCACCTGCCGCGAACTTCGCGCTGCAGTGCCTGCAAGCCCAGATTCCGGAGCTTACCCTCTTGACGGAGGTGTGGTGGCACACGGGGCACTCGTGGGATTTCTTCTGCTCAGCCTCGATGGTCTTCACCCTGTTGCGGATGACGACACCGTATCTTGCGCCGAACCTACCAGAGGTTCCGGCCTTGTTGGTTCTCTTTGCCATTGGTATCACCCGATGATTTTGTTGAGAGTTTCTCTGATCTCCTTTCCCTTCTCTACAGCCGCGTCAAGGCACTGACTCAGCTCATCAAGCGTGATGGAGCCCTGTCCGCCCTTCTGCATGGCCCTGAAGTTGCCGTTGTCATCGGTCGTAACCGTAAGACGTGCGGAAGAGATGTGTTCCTCATCGAAATTTGGGTCTAATATTAAAGTATTTCCTATCTTGCTGGATGTGACGGAGATGGGCGTGCACGTGATGGGCAGGGGCCTGTCCCACTCGGGGAGTCCGTACTGGGTTCCGGGGATCTTCGCGGTCTTGAGCGCGAGGACTGCGGCCAGGTTGGACGCGTCGAACAGGTTTCCGTCGTAGTCGAGAGCGTACATGTCGATGAAGCACATCCATACCTTCTCTCCCTCTGCGATGCAGAGACCATCCACATCGACCATTCCGGACTCTCTGATTCCGCGGTCGACGACACGTGCGAGCTCGATGGCATCCTCTCCGGGAGGTCCGGACTCGAAGGATGCGTGTGCCATGGGGATGAACTCCGCACCGGTGGTGAGCACTCCTGACTTGGGGGTGTCGGCGAAGGGTGCTCCGGGGATGATCTTCACTCCCGCGATGACCTCGGTGTTACCGAGCTTCACCCTTGCGGATCCGTCGGCGGACTCGATGCAATCGATCATTGCGGAGATCTCCCTTATGTCGGAGAGTCCGCGTCCGTCGGTCCTGGTTCCCTTCGCGAGAAGGTTAACTATGTGGTCGCGCTTGATGTCGGAGATTGCTGCATTACTCATCGGATTCACTCTCCTCCTTGTTGTTGGAGTAACGCCTCTTGAGGGCGTCCTTCTGGATGTCGTAGACCTCGTGGCATGCGCCGACGGCCATGCTGATGGCCTTGTCGAACTCCTCCCTGGTCATGTTACCATCCATCTGGAGGAGGACGATCTCGTCGGTGGAGGGGACGATGGCGATGGGCACATCCGCCTGTCCGTAGTTGTCCTCTTCCTTGTTGAGGTCGAGGAGGACGTGTCCGTCCGCTTTACCTGCGGCGATGGCGGGTACGATGTCCCTCATGGGGATTCCGGCATCGGCGAGTGCGACGGATGCTGCGGTGAGTCCTGCGCACCTGGTTCCGGCGTTCGCCTGGAGGATCTCGATGTACACATCGATGGATGCGCGGGGGTAGAGCTCGGTGAGGACGACGTTTTCGAGTGCCTCGGCGGTGATCTTGGAGATCTCGATGGACCTCCTGTCGGTTCCGGGCCTCTTGCGGTCACTGACGGAGAACGCCTGCATGTTGTACTTGCACTGCACGATAGCCTTGGTGGGATTCTGCAGGTGCCTGGGGTGGCACTCCCTGGGTCCGTAAACCGCTGCCAGTACCTTGTTCTTTCCAATCTCTACATATGCCGATCCGTCGGCGTTCTTCAGTACGCCGGCCTCGATCTTGATGGGCCTGTGCTCGGTGGCGGTCCTGCCATCGATCCTCATGCCGTTCTCGTCAACCAATACCATATCTGTGTGTCCGCTCATGCTCACTCCTCCTCGATCGGGAGTCTGCTCTCCAAAAATTCTTTTACCTTCTCGGTGAGCTCGCGCGTCTGTGCCTTCTCTTCGATCATCTTGATCGCTTCCGCGACGACCGCTGCCCTGTCCTCATCTCCATCGATCCAGATCCTTCCGTTCTGTCCGACGAAGATGCGGCACCCGGATTCCGATTTGAGGAGCTGGATCATGGATCCGCTCCTTCCGATGACCCTGGAGACCTTAGAGTGTGCGATCTCCACGAGCAGTCCGCCGTCGACCTTTCTCAGTCCGGAATCGTTCATCGTGACCTGTATCTTCTTGCTCTCATCCACGGAGAGGATCTTGAGGAGGACCACGTTCCCGATGTTCAGGAATCTGGAGGTGTCTCCGAACTCGACCTTCCAGGGGACCTCGCTGACGTGCAGGGGCGCCGGGTAGGGGGAGTTTATGTCGATCATCCAGTTGGACGGTCCGATATCGTTCACGATTCCGATCACGAAGTCCCCCGCGCAGGGCATATACTGGCCCCACAGCGGGATCACGCCGACTCCGACAGGGGACGAATTCTTTATCCCCATGACTGCGGCGTAGACCTTACCCTCTCTGCTGTATGCGTACTCTCCGGCCTTGGCACCGCTCTCGTCGATGACATCGCCGGGAAGCACGAACTCGCGCTTGGGTTTGGCGTTTCTCTTTTCCATTTTATCACTTCTTGAATGTAAATCAGCGCAGTTCCTTGAACGTGGCGCTGCCTTTGGTCTTGTTGCCGATCTTGAGCTTCAGCTCGTCGATCAGTCCTGCGGGTATCTCGATGATGCCGATCCATGAACCGTCGGCCTGCCATTCCTCCCTTTCGACGAGACCGAAGTGGATCAGCTCGTCGTAGCATTTGCCGTAATCGTCGCCCTTCATCTTGATGGCCACCTTGGTCTTCTCGAATTTGATCGGAAGGAGGGGTCTGAGGAGCTTCATGGCCTCGTCCACCTGCTTGTCCACGGATTTGAACGGATCGGCGTGGAACTTGGCCTCCTCGAGGGCCATCTCTATCCTCATGGGGGGATGGGGAAGTTTTGTCTGGGGGTTGATGGCGTTCGCGGCGATGTAGGTGATGACCTGTTGCCTCTTCGCCTGCAGCATCTCCTTGCGCTGCTCGGCGGTGATCTGCACCTCGCCCTTGGCGATGATCTTCTCGGCAATCTCCTTGATGTCGGAGGTGCCGAAGGCTTCGCGGATCTTCTCCTCGGCGGGCCTGGTGCCCTTCCTGGCGTTGTTGAATACGTCCTCCACCGCCATGTACTCGAGGAGGTCCACCTCCTTGCCTGCCTTCAGCAGGTTCATCGCGGACGGGTCGAGGAGTATCTCGAATGATTCGCCGTGGGTCTCCAGGCGTGCAACTATCGCGTCGTCGAGATTGACCATTTTATCTCATTCTGCCGGTTTTGTGTCCCCGAGCTTTCCGATGAGCTCTCCGATCTCGGAATCGGTGAGTCTTCTGAAGGGCTTTCCGGGTTCCACGACGCTGCACTCGACGGATGCGGGGTCCAGTTTCTCCTCGATCGCCGAGGAGAGTGCCTTGAGTCCGAGGAGCATGGCCTCTTCATAGGTCATATCATCCTTGTACTCCTTCTCGAACATGTCCATGACGACGGGGCGTCCGGAACCGATGGATCCCGCCTTGTATGCGATGAGTGCTCCGGAGGGGTCGGTCTCGAACAGGTGGCATCCGAGGTCGTCGACACCTGCCATCAGGAGTGCGGTTCCGAAGGGGCGTCCTCCTCCGTAGAGGGTGTAGTTCTGCTTGAGGTCGCAGATCTTTTTGACGAGAGCTTCGACGGTGATGTTCTCGTTGTAGGTGACCTTGTGCACCTGGGCGGCCTTCCTGGCCTCGTCCACGAGCACCCTGGCGTCCGCAACGAGACCGGATGTCGCGCATCCGATGTATTTGTCGATGTTGTAGATCTTCTCGATGGATTTGGGTTCGATGAGCCTGCTTGAGACACGCTTATCGACGATGAGGACCACTCCGTCCTTGTACTTCAGACCGATCGTGGTGGTTCCCTTCTTGACAGCTTCACGTGCGTACTCGACCTGGAAAAGTCTTCCGTCAGGGGAGAAAACGGTGATTCCCCTATCGTAGTTCATCTGTCCTGGTTGCATAATTCGCTCTCCTTTATTAGAAGCGGTTAGTGCTAGGAACTATATGTACCTTGATACGCGCGTTAATGTCTGTATAATGGATCGGCGTCTCTTCGGCGGGGGTCTCAGACGCATGAGCTCAGGGTACCTCTGTCTGAGGGATATGAGTGTACCAGATGTACGGAGGGATACCGCCTGTGGGTCGATCTCGGACATCATCGATATGGACCTTGCACACATATTCGGGGGGCACCTTATGATGCACCAGCCCTCGGAACATTGTATGACGCGGGGTGCGTCGGCCCCCATCCTTTCCGTCAATGCCTCGATGAGTGCGCTCCTGCGGAGCGACGGGGAGACCGTGAACGCTATGTAACGTCTCCTTCCGCGTTTCGATTTGACGGTCATGCTCTCCGCATCAGCGGTCAGGTAATAAGGTTTTGTCGACCACGGCGGTACGCCTCTCATATCTGCGTCCGCAGTTGGGGCACCATCCGTCCTCCTGGTTGAGGACCTCCCCGCAGGGGCATGAGAAGGATCCGTCCCTGTACGGGATCACCGTCCCGCATTCGCATACGTTCTGACCGACGGCGCTGCCGCATCTGAAACATCTCAGTATCTTGGCATCCCTCTCCTTCACCGGGAACCTCTCGAACTCCAGACCGCAGTACGGGCACGATCCAGTGGGTTCGGCGCAACTCCTGTGGAAAGTCTTCCCGCAGGCGCAGTCGCATACCTTCTCCCCGGCCATGGAGTCGAAGCAGATGTCGCACCTCTTGTCCGCCCTGTAATCCTCCACGTGGTAGCTGGAGGGTCTTCCGAGCAGCCTCTCCCTGTCCTCCCTCTCGTGACGCACCGTTCTGCGAAGGATGACGGTCCCGCACACGGAAACGGCCAGGATACAGCATGCCAGTATCACGGAGGAGGGGGTAATCATACTTTATCAATCTGATTTTTCCGTTAAATAGATTTGTCATGCATGATTTTTGACATCGTTTCAAATTATTTCGGAAGTATACGAAATTATTTTGATTTTTTAACAATTTTTTTGGTAGCATTACTGCATCAGATTAAAGTAAAAACAGGTATCAAACATACATGCTGGCACATAATTTTTTATGCCTGCCTAAAAAAATTGTTTGTTCGGATGTCGATTTTGGCAAAATGATTTAAAATTATATGTGTTCATCATATTTATAATGAATGTAGAAATGGTTAATATATGTGGCCACCTTCTTCACCTTGTTCCAACATACTTAAAAGTATAAAGGAGGCAAAAGATTGACTAAATCAGCGTTGGTTATCGGTGGAGGTATCGCAGGTATCCAGGCTTCGTTGGATCTTGCCGACAGGGACATCCACGTCTACTTGGTGGAGAAAGACCCCACCATCGGTGGAAAGATGTGCCGTCTCGACAAGACATTCCCTACGAACGACTGTTCCGCGTGTATCCTCTCGCCCAAGATGGCAGATTGTGCAGGCCACCCCAATGTCACCGTTCTGTCCTATTCTGAGGTCGTGAAGGTTGACGGAGAGGCAGGGAACTTCAAGGTCACTGTCAAGAAGAAGCCCAGGTACGTCAAGATGAACGAGTGTACCGGATGCGGTGACTGTGTCAAGGCCTGTGTTCTCGGTGGAGAGAAGGCAAAGATCCCCGACGAGTTCGAGTACGGACTGGTCAACAGGGGCGCAATCTACATCCCTCACGCTCAGGCTGTCCCCAGGGTCGCCCTGATCGATGCAGAGCACTGCCTTATGATTTCCAAGGGCAAGTGCGGTAAGAAGTGCGAGAAGGCCTGTCAGAAGGGAGCAATCAACTTCGAGGACCAGGAGACCGAGGAGGTCATCGAGGTCGGATCCATCATCGCAGCAGCAGGATTCCAGCTCTGGGATGCCGGCATCGCTACCGAGTACGGTTACGGAAGGTTCGACAACGTCGTCACCTCCATGGAATACGAGAGGATGATGTGCGCATCCGGTCCCGACCACGGTCACATCAAGTGCCCCTCCAACAAAGAGGAGCCCAAGAAGATCGCATACATCCAGTGCTGCGGATCCAGGTCCGAGAAGAAGAACTGGAAGAAGTACTGCTCGTCCGTTTGCTGTATGTACGCGACCAAGCAGGCGATCATCACCAAGGAGCACTCCGACGTCCAGGAGGACATCTTCTTCATGGACATCAGGTCCTACGGAAAGGAGTTCGAGGC
>JAEDGA010000070.1 GCA_016297775.1 Candidatus Methanomethylophilaceae archaeon | reverse complement strand
GAACTCAACATATATATCGAAGATATCCGTCCGAAGGTGCATGAAAATGATGGACATAATCATGGACCTGAGAGCCTGGGTTATATCGGCCATCATCATCAGTCTTCTGATGGACACGTTGGACATCCCGTCCTCGATTCTCATCATCGTGGTCCTGATGGTACAGATGACCCTGTCCATGGACGGTCTGAGACTGTCCGTATCCGATCTGAGGGACAACAGCAAGGATGCAGTACTGTCCGTCATACTGACGTTCGTTGTCAATACCGCCATCACCCTCGCGATAGGTGCCATATTCATACCCACCGAACGTTCCATATGGTACGGCTGGGTCATACTGGCATCCATGCCATGTGCAGTCGCCGTCGTCACCGCCGCGATGCTCACTTCGGAGAGGGTGGACACATCCTTCGTGGGTGTGACCGCCACCTATCTTGCAGGGATCGTCATAACACCTGTTCTGTCATTCATACTGATAGGGGACGCGGTGAACCCGTTGGAGATCCTGAAGTACATAATACTGTTCATACTCATCCCGCTGATACTGTCACGTCCCTTAGGAAGACTGGAACTGAAGAGAACGGTCAAGGTACCGATCATCAACATGATGATGTTCATCATGATCTTCCTGTCCGTCAACTCGAACCACGAATACATAACGAGCGAGCCGGGATTCATACTGGGCATATTCGCGGTGGTGGTCCTGAGGGTGCTCCTACTGATGCTGTTCACGCACATCATACTTAAAGCGGCCAAGGTCCCCGACGACCGTCGTACCGTGCTCCTGGTGATGGGGGTATGGAAGAACACCGGACTCTCGGTATCCATGTGCATGCTCCTGCTCTCATCCACACCGGAATCCGTCATACCATGCTTCCTGTCCATGATCGTGGAGTGCATATGGTTCTCCATAGTGACCAGGAAGAAGGAACAGGATACCTCTTATATCGGTGCATGACCATATCATGACCGTATGAAACTCACTTCCGCTTCCGTATACGGTCTCATCGGCAGTTTCGATTACTCCATAAGCATCAATACCGAAGGGATAACCTTCGTCCATTCGACCAACGGGGCAGGGAAGAGTCTGTTCCTGAAACTGATATTCTCCATCCTGCACGGAGACCTCGATACGGTCAGAAGGATGCCGTTCTCCAGATTGAACATCGGTTTCGACGACGGTTCCACCCTGATCACGGAGAGGAAGGAGGACAGGCTCCTCATACAGATGCAGAAGAACGAACTGGAGGAGAACATAACCACAGAGGATCTGGAGATGCTGAAACCGTCCGTGTACATCTCCGCGGACAGGCAGATCGTCAAGAAGAAGGACGGCAGACTGATGTACGCCCTGGATGCGTACGCCGAGGAGCTGGAGGACTGGTTCGTATCCGCCAAGGATGCCGCCGCCATAGACATCACCGCCGTCACACCGAAGGAGGACATGTCCGATGCGGATATCGAGAACGAACTGAGGGATCTGAAGTCCAAGGTGGACTTCATGTTCAACTCCGGGCTCAGGATCAATCTCCCGGTGGGGTTGAGGATGCCCCCTTCCAGATACGATATCAACAAGAATCATGAGAACTATCTCAAACTCACGTACGCTCTGGAAGACTACGTCAATGACAACTACCAACTGGCGGAATCCATGGATGTGTTCAGGGACATAGTCAACTCGTTCTACACCAACAAGGTGATGAGGATATCCAACGGAAGGATATACATCGACCTCAGGGACGGTACCACGCTCCCGCTGGAATCCCTGTCCTCGGGAGAGAAGCACATACTGATCATGTTCTACCGTCTGCTGTTCCAGACCGAGCCCGGATCGCTGGTGGTGTTCGACGAACCGGAGATTTCCCTGCACGTATCATGGCAACAGAGACTTGGTCCGATCCTGAACGACATATGCCGTCTGAGGGATCTGCAGATCCTGGTCGCCACACACTCCCCGCAGGTGATCCACGACATGTGGGATCTTGCCAACGAACTGAGGTCTTGAAGGTGCGCCAATATCTGACATCCTCCGACATAGCCAATACGGCATCCATGATGAGGACCGGTTTCTCCGGGACCATACTGATGGTGGAGGGTGTGACGGATTCCCGCCTCTACGGGAAGTTCGTGGATCGCGAAGAGACTAGGATACTGGTGGCACATTCCAAGGACAAGGTAAGGACGTCGGTCACCGAACTGCGTGACAGACGCGGGGACGACCGCGTGATAGGGATAATCGATTCGGATCTGGACCGTCTAAAGCACAAGAGACCGAAAGGCCCCGTGTTCATGACCGACCGCAGGGATGCGGAATCCATGATGATCGCTTCCGATGCGTTGGACGATGTGTTGGCGGAATATGCGGACCGCGAAGCCCTGGAACTCTTCGAATCCAAGTTCGGGAGCGTGAGGGACAGGGTGATGGAAGGTGCATATCCCGTAGGTCTGCTGATGTACGTATCCGACAGATATGGTCTGGGTCTGTCCTTCAAGGATCTGGACTTCAAGAGCTTCATATCCAGAAGGGACCTGTCATGCGACATCAAGGCCATGATCGGAGAGTCCATTGCGAACACGAACTCCGACCACACCAGCCCCAAGTATACGATGAGGCTTCTGAGAGAGGAATTGGATAAAGGATACGACATGTCCGAGGTCTGCCGCGGACACGATCTGGTAAAGGTCCTCCTTCTGGGTCTTCGCGAGATATTCGGAGGATCCAACGCGAAGTTCCTCAGAGAGGGGGAATTGGGAGGGGCGCTCAGGCTCGCCTATGACGATGATGTGTTCTCCGGGACGGAACTGTACAGGGACACCAAGGAATGGTGTGACTCCAGGTCCATGCCCCTGTGGAAGTTCAGATGACGAACTCTTCCTTCTTCGTCCCATCGGCGGTACGCATGAGTTCCTGTACCTTGCGCTCGCTGTCCTCCAGTATGCTTCTGCACCTGTCCCTGTACTTCACGGCCTCCGCATAGATGGAGATGCTCCTGTCGAGATCCAGTTTCCCGTTCTCCAACTGGTCCACTAGGGCATTCAGCTTCGCGAGGCATTCTTCGAAAGTCATCTCATCCATAGATTTCTCATCCATTCCTGATCACATCCTTCACTGCTGCGACCGCTCTTCCGTCCCTCATCCTCACAAGGATCTCGGAACCTTCGGTCAGCGATCCGACCGATGTGACGGTACGACCGGTACCGTCCGTTATGTAGCTGTAACCTCTGTGCAACACCCTTTCCGGGTCCAGGGATTCGAGACGTGCGGATATGTTCTCCAACCTGTTGCCGAATCTCTCCGTGACCATGTTCATCGCGGAATCCATGGACTCTGACAGATCGTCCACCTTGGCGGATGACGCGATGACGTAATCGGCAAGACGGCGCAGATCGAACCTCATATCCATGATGTCGGACGAATGTTTGCAGGATGTCAATATGTTCATGATCACATCATCGGCGCGTTCGGAGACCACCTTGAGATTCGCAGACTGCATCTTCAACACGCTGACGGGACTGCGGGCTTCCAATCTTGATGATGAGAGTTTCAATTCCCTGTCCCTCACAGACATGGATGTGCGCATGTTATCACGGATACGTCTGTCCAACGACTCTATGCGATCCCTTTCCGCATCCAGATCGGCCGTGGCCAACATCGCCGCGGCGGTGGGGGTCTCCGCATACCTGTCCGCCACCAGATCGGTGATGGATTTATCGGTAGCATGACCGACTGCGGATATCGTCGGTGCGGGTGATTCGAACATCGCCCTTGCCACCATCTCTGTATTGAATGCTTTGAGATCGTCGGCACTTCCCCCTCCTCTTCCGACGATGATGATGTCAACACCATATGAATTCAATGAACGTATACCTTCAATAATGGATTCCGGAGCACCGTCCCCCTGTACTTTCGCAGAAACCAGAAGGATGTTCGCCGGGAATCTTTTACGTGCGGTATCGACGATGTCCTTGATCACCGCACCCGTACGTGAAGTGACGACACCTATGGTCACCGGATATCTTGGAAGAGGGCGTTTCCTGTCGAACAAACCCTCTTCCATCAACCTTAGTTTCAGCTCCTCAAGCTTCCTCTTCTCGTCACCCTCTCCCGCAGGTTTCATACCGCGTATGTTGAACGAGAACTTACCGGAAGGTTCGTAATAACTGGCACTTCCGAAGGCCTCCACCTTCATACCGACCTTGGGCTGGAAATTGAGGCGGGACACCACATTCCTGAACAGGGAACAGTTGATGACGGAGGTGCCATCGGTGAGGACCGGATACACATGTCCACTGGATGCAGGACGATACTCCTTCAGTTCCCCTACGATGATTATATCGCTCAACCTGTCACATTCGACCAGCTGTTTTACCATCCTGTTGAACTGACTCACGGAGAGTGGTGCATCCATCGTACGGCCGTACGATGATCGAAGATAAATCAATGTCGAGAGTTATCATCCAATCATACAGCTATGGGTGCGATGTCGTACCTGCATGTATGGTGTCTATCATAGAACCATATCAACCGGTCATCTCTTTCATGGAGATCCTAGATGATTTTCCGTTGAATGAAATA
>JAEDGA010000069.1 GCA_016297775.1 Candidatus Methanomethylophilaceae archaeon | reverse complement strand
GCGTACGGATAGGACATTATCTCCTCGATACGGTCCACATCCGACCTCAGAACGGCATATTCCACCTCGGATCTATCCAAGGCGCTGAATACGCGCTGCAAGCCCCTCATGCGCGCTTCGGAGAATGTATCGCTTGTGAGCAGATCGTCTATCCCGGCACCGTTCTCGGATGCCACGACCTGTGCGTTCCTGAGGAAAGGGTATCTGGATTCTAATACACCGATCATGGTTCACCCCTTCCCGGGACGGTTCTTCGATAACCAGTCCCTGTAATCCTCGGTCATGCTGAATCCGGAAATGTGCTCCGGCACCCTGTCCTCCTCCGGAGGCAGTTGCATATAATCGCCGAAGAATGTTGTGAGATATTCATCCGGATACGTGGGTGCCATCAGAATATGTCCTTCGAACTCACCGTCCGACGGTTCACCCAGGATCTCGTTGCGATAGAACACCTTGTACCACGGGACCCTCTCGTTCCAATATCCGGAATCCTCCTCCGCCACCATATCCATCAGACGGTTCAGGGATCTCAGACCGAATACGATCATCCTCTGGAACGGATCGAACCATCTCCTCCCGAGATTCCCGTCGCACATGGTCTGCAATACGTGTGCGGCGAACATGAACGAGTTCGACAACCTGCGTCTTAACATCGATGCGGGATACGGATCGGCCACAAACACATCCACGAACAGGCCCTGATGCATCCTGGTGTTGACGAATTTCTCCTCTATCGCGGTAGAACCGTTCAACCTGATCTTGTAGAACATATAGGGCCAATCGATGGAATATGGCCTCTGGATGTGATACTTGCCTTTGGGAAGATGGGACTCCATCGCATGTATGAACCGTTCTATGTCCGATCTCCTGACCACGATGTCGATGTCGTCATCCCAGGGTATGAACCCCTTATGTCTCACGGAACCGAGTGCGGTACCTCCCTCCAGATAATAGGTCACTCCCGCATCGCGTGCGGCGGCATCTATATCCAGCATCATCTCCAAAAGGGCTTTCTGAATCTCATTCATCGAATCATACCCCTTCATGCAACATCTAGATGAATCAGCAAACGAAGTATTTTGGAATTCGCTCTTCAAGAATCCAATCAACAGCGTCGTTGAAAGTGAATTCCTCGGACACTTTCAGAGTGTTGAAACCAAGGGCCTCTCCGAATTCGATGTCAGCATCGCTGTTGCCGATCATGAAGGAGTTCTTCACGTCTATGTGGTACTTCTTCACCGCGGCGATGCCCATGCCCGTACGGGGCTTCCTGCAGTCGCACCCGTCATCCGGGTGGTGCGGACAATGGAAGATGTCGTCCACATGTCCGCCTTCTGCTTCTATGTCGCCGATCATCTTCTCGTGTATCTTGGAGAGCATCTCTTCGGTTAGTTTGCCTCTGCCTATGCCGGACTGGTTGGTGACCACGATCACAAGATATCCCGCATCGTTCAATCTCTTGATGCTCTTCGGGACCCCGTCGAACAGTATCAGATCCTTCGGATCGCTGCAATATGGGACATCCTTCGCGATCGTGTCGTCACGATCGATCAGGACGGCCTTACGGCCATACATGTTACGTTCCACAAGGCCGCACATCATATGTCCGGCCACGAGATAACCCTCCTGGATATGGGGTGTCTCTTTGGAAGGGATGACGACGGCATGGTCCGCCATGTCCTTCATCCTGCCTCCGTTGCCGGTGAACGATATCGTTACGGCTCCGAGCCCCTTGGCCTTCTCGAATGCCAATATCACGTTCTTGGAATTCCCGGATGTGGAGAATCCGATGACCACATCCCCCTCCCTTGCGAACGCCTCTATCTGTCTGGAGAACACAACATCGTATCCGTAATCATTGCCGACCGCAGTAATGGGTGCGACATTGGATAGACATACTCCGGGCATACCGGGTCTGTCGAAGAGGTACCTCCCGGACAGTTCCGCTGCGAGATGCTGCGCATCCGCGGACGAACCGCCGTTACCCATGAAGAATATCTGTTTCCCCTTCCTGATAGCTTCCGTCACGATATCCGCTGCCTCGATCACCTGTTCCGAATCCAATCCGGATATGACGTTCGCAGCGGTCCTGAACTCGTATTCCACGATGTCCTTCATTGTTTCGCTCTCCAGCTGATCGCACCGTTCGGTTCGAACATGAAATCCGTGACCCTCGCGCCCCATCTGCTGAGTTCCTTCGCGATTATGTGCTTCTTGTCGTATTCACATATGAAATACATGAAACCCCCGCCTCCGGCGCCGGACACCTTGCCACCGTACGCACCGTTCGATATGGCGGTCTTGTACATGGCATCGATCATGTGGTTGGAGATCTTGTTGGAGAATCTCTTCTTCTGTTCCCACGTCTCTCCCAGGAGTTCCCCCACCAACGGTATGTTCCCCTTAACCAACGCATCGGACAACTCTATGGCAAGCCCCTTAGCTGCGTCCAGGGCATCCTCATTGGTACCGTCCTGGAATGATTTCACCTGTGATTCTATGATGTCCGCGGATTCCCTGGATTTTCCGGTATAGCAGAGCAACGAACAGTATTGCAGTTCTTCTATGGTATCCTGTGACACGTCGAGCGGTCTGACGGTCACACCGTATCTGTCGAAATCCATCCTGTTGAATCCTCCGAACGTGGCGGCATACTGGTCCTGTTTTCCGCCTTTTAGGCCGAGTATCTCGCGTTCCAGATGATATGCCAGAGCGGCCATCTCGTGTTTGTCCATCACGATGTTCTGCCATTCGGTGACCGCCTTCAGTATGGCGACGATCACGGTGGAGGATCCGCCCAACCCGGAACCGGGAGGGGCCTCGGAATGGATGAACATGTCGAATCCTTCCTTGATATCGAAATGGTTCGCCACCGCTTTGGCCAGGTCCAGATTGCCATCGTATTTCAGCGGCCCTCCGTCCACGGATGCTTCGAACGATCCGTAATCGAGGGAGCGTATCGTCAGCGTGTCGGTACCGTTGGGGCGGATGGAACAGTATGCATATTTGTTGATGGTTGAATTGAAAACCACCCCGCCCTTCGACGAAGCATACGGTTCCACATCGGTCCCGCCTCCCGCGATCCCGATCCTGAGGGGTGCGCGGGATCTTACGATTTCCTGTACCATAGGTTGGGTCAATCGGCAAGAATGTATATATCGTTTAATGAACGCACCGATTATATCGTTGCTGAGCGATTAACGGGCAGGATAGGATGAAGATAGCTTTGGAATGCAGCAAGGGCGGACATCTGCAGGAGATGATGGGTCTGAAGGATGCCTGGGACAGGTTCGATCATTTTTTCATCACATACGATTCGGAACGTACCCGTTCGCTCGATTGCAGGAAATATCTCATCGAGCATCCGATCAACAGCGTACCGAGGTTCATCATCACATTGTTCATGGCATTGGGGCGCGTGTTCGGCGAGCGTCCGGACGTCCTGATAAGCACCGGTATGGGTTGGACGGACATCTTCATGTTCCCGTTCTGCAGGTTGATGGGCACGTATACGATATACATAGAGTCTGCCGCCAACGTGGACTACATCACGGGTACGGCCAAACTGATCAGACCATTCGCCAACAAATTCCTGGTACAGTGGGAGGGATTGGCGGAATCCATCGGCGCGGAATATCACGGAGGGGTTCTATGATATTCGTCACCGTGGGTACCGCGGAATATCCGTTCGACAGGCTCCTCTCGGAGATGGACATCATCGCCTCCGGAACGGACGAGCCCGTGGTCATGCAGACCGGATTCTCGGACAAGGATTACCCACATACGGAATACAGCAGATTCATGTCGGAGGATGAGATGCGTTCCAACTACGATCGTGCCAGGATCCTGGTGTGTCATGCAGGCGTCGGTACGATCATGAACGGTCTGGAAAGGGGTATCCCCATCGTCATGGTCCCGCGCAGGACCATGTACGATGAGGTGGACACCGACCACCAGCTGATGATCGCGAAGAAGGTCGTGGATATGGGCAGAGGCATCTGCGTCGAGGACGTGTCGGAATTGAGGGACGCGATTGAACGTGCCGGCAGAATGGAACTTTCACCGTACGTCCGCAACAGGGAGCTTTGTAATTACATCTCGGATGTATTGGACGGGATAGAATCCTGTATGGAAGGAAAGAGGCACCGATGATACGGCCTGCGTGTCACTGGTAAGGCCTTTTAAATATAATAAACGAATATCGCACCCCTATGGCAGACAAAATTTGCTCCTCATGTGGAGTCAGGCTTCAGGGACGTGCCAGCACGACCTTTAAGTGCCCCAACTGCGGTGCTGAAGAGATCGGAAGGTGCCCCCAGTGCCGTGACCAGGGCGTCAAGTACGAGTGCAAGAAGTGCGGATTCGTCGGACCTTGAATTGGTGATTCGATGGGACAGATCTACGCAGTCTACGAGCTCTTCCCCGAGAGCACCGATGTCGACCTCCAGGGCGTCATCGCAAAGGTTCCCCAGGTCATCCCCGCCGCTGTCAAGTTCAACGACGCGGACACCAAGATCGCACCTGTCGCATTCGGACTCGAGAAGGTCGTCGTCGCATTCATCATCGACGATTCCGACGAGACCGCAGGCAGCAAGCTCGAGGATGCGCTCAGGAACATCGAGGGCATCGACAACGTCGAG
>JAEDGA010000068.1 GCA_016297775.1 Candidatus Methanomethylophilaceae archaeon | reverse complement strand
GTTATATCCGGCATGGGTATTCTTGTCATGTGGTATATTGGAATATACATCCAAACATCCTTTGACTTCATCCGATCCAGAGGCGGATTTCTGGTCTGCCTTCAGAAGCAACGATTACCACAAGATGAAGATCAGGGCCGAGAAGATAGGTGCCAGATGTCCGGACAGCTTATGTCTTAACATCATAGACGCGATCGAATTCCACCATATGGGGGAATACGAACGTTCGGCGGAGGAATGGGTGTGTGTCATGGACTCCCTGCATTCCGAGAAGTATGCGAATCTTGTATACAGGAAGGTGCTGGCACTGCTCACAGCCACAATGTTGTACACCAACGATCCGGATTGGGAAGGGCTGTTCGCATCAGTTCGCAGGATATCCGAATACAAGAAGGATGGCCGTTCCGATGCCACATACGGGATCAACAGCGACATATTCCTGGATCTCATGGAATGCATACGTGTGGAGGCGGAACGTCCTCTGGGTTCGGCATCGCACGCATCGAAACTGTTCTCCGCGTACGAATACGTCACATTCCATGCTTTCTCATCCTTCAAGAACCTGATGATGCACGATATGCTGATCATGAATCTGATACATTGGGGAGGATGGATCAGACAGAGACTGATCCCGGAGTGCGAGGGTGATACGATGATTCTAAACAGAATCATGTGTACGCATCTGTGCAGATTGTCGGAGTTCAGAGGGATGTTGGTACGTGAGATACGTTTCCGCGGGGCCGCGAGGATAAAAGATTCCGCGGACAGGTGGAGGGCGGACATCCGCAGATACGAGAATGACGTACTGGGTCATCTCGATTCCATACCCAAGTTCACGGATTCGTACGATATGTACGGGTACGGTTCCGCAAGTACGATGATGGCGGGTACGCATGCGTTCCTGTCAGCGTATTTCGCGTGACATGCCGTCATGCCTGGCCGTCAAATACGCACGGACGGGCTAAACCTTATTTATCTTCCTTTAATAGGGGAGACCATGTCGCAATACGACTGTGCTTCCATCGAAAAGCGTTGGCAGGAGATGTGGAAGAACGATGCGATCTATCGTTTCGATCCCAAATCCGATAAGCCGATCTACAGCATTGACAATCCACCCAGATACACATCCGGTTCCCTCCACCTCGGACACGCCACCGGATACTCCCTCATCGATTTCGCCGCACGTTACAAGAGGATGAGAGGATACAATGTATTCTTCCCTCTGTGTTTCGACGTCAACGGTACCCCCATCGAGGTCAAGGTGGAGAAGAAGCACAACATCACCAAGTTGGATCTCCCCAGGTCCGAATACAGGAGGCTTTGCTCCGAGTACGCCAACGGATTCATCGACGAGATGACCCATCACTTCGAGATCCTCGGAGAGAGCATGGATCCCAGCATCTACTATCAGACCGATGCCCCTTATTATAGAAGGGTCACCCAGATCTCCTTCGCCAAGCTGTTCAAGCAGGGGCTCGTCTACAAGGCGAACTTCCCCGTCAACTGGTGTCCCAGGTGCATGACCGCACTCGCCGATGCCGAGGTCGAGTACCAGGACAACGTCAACAAGCTCAACTATATCAAATTCCAGATTGCGGACGGCACCCCCGATGATTATGTCATGGTCGCCACCACCAGGCCCGAACTCCTCTGCACCTGCAAGTGCGTCGCGGTCCACCCCGACGACAAGGAGAAGCAGCACCTCATCGGAAAGGAGCTCATCGTTCCCCTTACGGGCAGGCACGTCAAGGTCATCTCCGACCCCAAGGTCCAGATGGGCTACGGTACCGGAAACGTCATGATCTGTACCATCGGAGACAAGGACGATCTCGAGTGGGTAATGAAGTACCACTTCGAGATGGAGAAGGGAATCGACGAGACCGGAAAGATGACCGAGATCGCCGGCAAGTACGCAGGCATGCCCGTGAAGGAAGCACGCGAGGCAGCCATCGAGGATCTGAGAGCACAGGGAATCCTCGTCAAGCAGGAGGACAACCCCCAGAACGTCTCCATCTGCTGGAGATGCCACACCCCCATCGAGTACCTTCAGGTCCCCCAGTGGTTCCTCAAGACCACATCCCTCAAAGAGGAGGTCCTCAAGAGAGCGGACGAGATCAAGTGGTACCCCGAGTTCATGAAGATCAGGCTGCAGGACTGGACAAACTCCCTCGCATGGGACTGGGTCCTCAGCAGGCAGCGCATATTCGCCACCCCTGTCCCCGTATGGGAGTGCAAGGAGTGCGGACATGCCGTATGTGCCACCGAGGAGATGTGCTACTGTGATCCCACCGAGGACAAGCCTCCGGTGGACAAGTGTCCCGAGTGCGGCGGAGAGCTCGTGGGATGCACCGATGTGTTCGATACATGGATGGATTCCTCGGGTTCCGCCCTGTACAACACATTCTGGGAGAGGGATCCCGAGCTCCACAAGAAGATGTTCCCCATGTCCATGAGGCCCCAGTCCCACGATATCATCAGGACCTGGGCGTTCTACTCCATCCTCAGATCGGAGCAGATCGAGCAGTGCAGGCCCTGGGACGACATCATGATCCACGGATTCATCATGGCTCCGGACGGAACCCCGATGCACTCATCCATCGGTAACGTCATCGATCCCATCCCGATCCTCGAGAACTACGGTGCGGATGCACTCAGGTACTACGCAGCGACCTGTTCACTCGGAATAGACCATGCATTCAGGGAGAAGGACGTCATCCGCGGAAAGAAACTCTCCATCAAGGCGTTCAACATCGGACAGTTCGTCAGCAGGTTCCTGAAGGATGTCCCCGAGAGGTGCGACAACCTCAGGACCGCGGACAGGTGGATCATCAGCAAGTTCTCCAAGGTCGTAAAGGCCGTGACGGAATATCTGGACGTGTATCAGTTCGACAAGGCCATGAAGGAGATCGAAGGATTCATCTGGCACGAGTTCGCAGATAACTATGTAGAGATGGTCAAGGCAAGGAACGACGATGCGGTCAGGTACACCCTGTACAACGTGTTCCTCGGATGCATCAAGATGCTCGCAATCTTCCAGCCCCACATCACTGAGGACGTCTACCAGGAGCACTTCAGGGCGATCGACGGTAACAGGTCCATCCATCTCACATCCTGGCCCGAACCCATCTTCACCGATGAGGATGCCGAGAAGGAGGGTGCCGCACTCTCCGAGGTACTCGCCGCGATACGCGCATGGAAGTCCGAGAGGAAGATCGCTCTCAACGCGGAGATCTCCATGATAGAATTCGTCGGAAAGGAGGCGAAGCTGCTGGAGTCCTCGAAGACCGATATCTCCGAGACCACCAAGGCGAAGGATGTCAGGATCGCACCCGAGGCCGACCTCACCGAGGAGATCGTTGCGATCAAACCTCTGCACAAGGTCCTCGGTCCCGCATTCAAGGCCGATGCGAAGGCGATCGTATCCGCGGTCGCAGCTATGGACGTGGCCGATGTAGCGAAGATGTATCAGGCAGGTGCCATCGAGGTGGAGGTCAACGGTTCGAAGATGTCCGTGGACTCCAAGTACTTCGAGGCCGAGAAGCGCCTGATGCTTGACGGAAAGGCTGTGGAGACCGTTCAGGTCGGAAACATCCTGATCCTCATCGAGCTCTGACAAACCCTACATATGCCGGCCCGGCAGGGATGTCGGGCCGGTCACGATCTTTCACACGCAAGGTCTTGTTTTTATCATACATGCGTGATACACCGGGCGATATCATGAGAAAGGACCTCGGTGTAAGACCCTGCATATACCCTGAACCCGTACTGATCCTTGCCGCCTACGGTGAGGACGGTGTCCCCTGTGCGATGAATGCGGCATGGGGAGGTATCCACGAAGAGAACGAGATCTTCATCTGTCTCGATCCCTCGCACAAGACTACCAAGAACATACTTCTCCGCAAGGAGTTCACAGTGAGCATCGGTACGGAGGACCTTGTGGCCGAATGCGATTACCTCGGTATCGTCTCCGGTAACGACATCCCCGACAAGGTGTCCAGATGCGGTCTCACCACCGTGAGGAGCGAAAAGATCGATGCACCGATAATCAACGAGTTACCCATGACCATCGAGTGCAGGATGAAGTCCTATGACGAAAGCACATGCGAACTCGTCGCGGAGATCGTGAACATAAGCGTGGACGAATCCGTTCTGAACGATAAGGGTCTCGTGGATCCCATGAAGATGAGACCGCTCATCTACGACGGACTCAACAAGAAGTACTACGGATACGGATCCGTCGTCGGAAAGGCATTCGGAGAAGGCAAGAGGTTGATGTGATGTCCACGGGCACCATGTGCCCGTTCTCATCTCAAAATAATATATAGTAAATCATTGG
Source organism: Candidatus Methanomethylophilaceae archaeon (assembly GCA_016297775.1). GTDB lineage: Archaea > Thermoplasmatota > Thermoplasmata > Methanomassiliicoccales > Methanomethylophilaceae > SIG5. The sequence goes on along the minus strand of JAEDGA010000068.1, from coordinate 885 downwards.
ATAGGATTGTATGAAGGGACAACTCTACTCTGTGTACGTCCTTGCGGTCCTGGCGGCGGTATTGGGTGCCACCAACCTCTTCGCGTACATCTCGGCAGGTATCAACGATTCATCCACTTTCGGAAGCAATCTGTTCCCCCTGATACTGGCCATCTGTTTTATCATCGCAACGTTCACCATCTACAAGAGGGAGACTGCAGGTTGGTTCGCATTCCTCCTGGGTATCGGTATCCTGTTGGTACAGACCATAATGTCCTTCTCCGTGGATAACATCCAGGTCATCGGGACCATCTGCATCTATCTGTTCGTCGTATTCTATCTTCTCGACGATCACGTCATGCGCATGTTCCGCGTGAAGAAGTGATGATTCTATTAAAACGGGGCTGACGCCCCGATAACAACCTCTTTCAGGATTCTCTTCGTTCTTTACATCTGGGGTATATGTTATCGATGGATGTTATACGGTATGGAGATCGACATTCATGGATTATACATATGAATTTTGATTAACGTTGTTGGTCGTCTCGAAACAATAAGAAAAATTATCATTTTTTGGTAGAAATTGTTATTTTTTATCTGTTTTTAATGGATATACTGTCTAACTGTGGTATTTCAATATAAAAAATTATCTAAAAACCATCCAATATTTATATGAAAAAACAGTGATTTTTTCCATAAATATTATACATTTCAAGAGTGTCGATTCGGGATACCGAAAAAACATGCCCTGCTATATATTGACACGATTCCGATTACATTATTGGTCTTAGACCAAGGAGAAATAGCATGTCTGACGTAAACGAACCCATTGATCCGACCGCATTCGGTCTATTCTTCGTAGCGGTCGTATCGCTTCCCATAGCGATGGTCTGCATATTGACATAT
>JAEDGA010000067.1 GCA_016297775.1 Candidatus Methanomethylophilaceae archaeon | reverse complement strand
TCTGAAATCACAAACGGCACTCGCGGGCCGATATCACAGGTCGTCGGGCAGTTCATCCCTGATGCGCCTGATCTCTTCCAGGCATCTGACGAACTCCTGATGCTCCTTGTCCGCAGCCTCCCTGAACTTGATGGACTGTTCGTGAGCCTCGTCGGCGAGCTTCTTCATTGAGTCTATGCGCTCATTGTTCTCTTCGATACGCGCGTGGATATCCTGAGATTTCGCATGATATTCCACTACCTGTCTGTGGAACGCGTCCCTCTCTGTCTTGAGAGCCTCAAGGTCTCTGACACCGTCCGCTCTGAGTTCCTCGATCCTGATCTTGATGTTCTCGCGCTCGCTCTTCGCCTGGCGGGTGAGCTCGTTGTACCTGTCCCTCTCCTTCCTGAGCTCGGAATTGGTCTTCATGAGGTCGCGTGACATGTTCCTGAAGTTGTCCCTCTTGATCTGGCTGTTGCGTGCGCTCTCTTGGAACTTGTCCCTGGATTTCTTGTGCGCGTTGAGTTCAGAGTTCTTCTCTTTCAGAATATTGTCAAGTGTCCTGATATCTTCGTCAATCAATCCCATCGTGATCACCATGAATGTCTGAACGTCTGTATGCACCCTATGTACTCACGTGCATATCTCGGTTGCGTGAGCAATGCCTTGATCCCCGTGAGATAGATGTTGCCGCAATCCCTGAAAGGTCTGCTGGCTTTGATGAAATCCTCATCCTTCCACCCGGCGATGGTATCGTGGAACATCATGAACCTTTTGGAGGACAGTATGCTCCTGTCCCACCATCTCTGATAACCGCCACTTTTTCCAGAGAGTATGGATCTGGCACATTCCTGTCCCGCAAGCATTCCGGCCATCAGACCTCCCGCACATACGGGGTTGGGCATCCCCGCGGAATCCCCGCACAGGTATGCTCCGTTCATCTCGATCGGCCCTTCCGCACCTATCGGGATCATACGCGAACCCGTGTGTACCGCATCTAAGGTGTCTATCGCACCTTTCACGGAACCTATGCTCACATCATCCCCTGCGGGGAACTCCCAGCGATACATACCGTTGTATCTTTCACCCATCTCCATGCGGAACACGGGTTCCGGATCCCCTCTTACGATGCATTCGGTGGTGGGTATCATCTCCCTGGGTCTCCATCCGAACAGATATCTCCTCACAACGGAGTGCGCTCCGTCGCATCCGATGATCCTGTGTGACGATAACTCCGTACCGTCGCGGAGGTATGTACGGAATCCCTCTCCTTCGCGTACCACGGATACCGCGGTACCATGCACGAATCTGCATCCGTTGTCCATGCATCTTCCTTTGAGTTCCTTCAGGAACGCAGGTCTGTCGAGAACGTAACCTTTCACCGGCAGTGTTACCTTCACCCCTCCGGGGAACACCAACTCGCCTCTCTCCACGCGGTTCCTTATATGACATGGCTCTATCATTTCAAGTCTGGAGAATGCGCGTTCGCTGATCCCCGCACCGCATATGCTGTGATATCTGTCATATGTCTCCGTGGACATCCTGTCCGCTACAGTCACGTCCATGCCGTTGGAGGACAGGTACAACGCTGCGGACAATCCGGACGGGCCGGCACCGATGATGAGGATATCGGTATCCATCACGTCGTGTATCTCATCATATATCATATCGGTTGCGTTAGGATATCGTCATCCGATGTATGGGATCCATCACATGGGATGGCGGTTTGGACATGTGTATATGAATCAGAAAGGATGTTATTCTCCCGTTCCGTCCCGGGAGTGGTATGACGCCCGATGATAGGGATGAACCATATGTGACATCTACAAGAGGTTCGGTACCCATATGGCATATTCGTCATCGACATCCCATCACATGGCGTTGTCCGATACGACCACCATGATGATGTTCGCATGACGATACATCTCCACAGTACGGATCATGGGGGGCATATTTTGGAATATGCTCTTCATGCGACCAACGATATCCTGTCTTTACCGTCCGTAGGTACGAGACCTTTGACATCGAAAGTCATGTCTGCCCCATATCCTCGATCGGTGATGTCCGCGGCCATCAAGGATTCGTTGTGGTTCATCCCGTATGTGGTCGGGACGAATATCATGTCGCAACATCCGGACCCTTCTCCGATACCGATATCCGGAAGACAATCATCGATCCTATCTCACCGTCATCGATGGATCCGACACCCATGGCCGCGACTGCAGGTGCGGTGATGGTAGCGTTAGGGACGATTCCATCGATATCCCTCATTTCGATCGATTCCATTATTCTATCTATATCCCCCTATTATGATGGACATCGCACGACTCCTATAGTAACGGATGAATCGTACATGTTCATTCGTCGGTATCCGTACCGAGGGCTTCCAGGAACAGTCTCTGACGGAAGTTCAGTTCCGTCCTTATCGGGACCTTCCTATCGGACATGTTCACCAATGCAATGTTGTTTATCTCCCTGACCACGTCCTCCACGGTGTAATCTCTGCGCAGGTTGTTGTCGATGAGACATTTCCTTATCACGGATCTTAGGATCAGCGTAATGAACTGGATGAAGTATCTGGATTCCAGATTGTGTCTGAGATACAGTTTCAGTTTCAGGTGGTCGCTTCCGTTCTGCAAGTCATTGAAGGTCCTCTCGGCGAAGACGTTTAGACTCATATAATCCAACGCGAGGATGGGATCCACGATGACATCCGAGAGGATGATGGTGGTACCGGCACGTTTCGTATGCTCCATGATGCTGTTACTGTTCAGTTCCACACCCATGTCCGGACCTTTCATGTCGAAGAACTTACCGTAGATCTCGGTGTGGGCGTTCACAAGATGGTTGGTAACCAGTTCCATACGGCATTTCTCGATCAGCGTCAGGAAGGAACCGATCTCTTTCTCCGCTTCTTCCGCACTGTAGTACATATGGGCATAACATGGGGTACCGGACACATCGATCACGTGGGTGTTGACGAAGTTGGAACCTCCTGTGGATGTCTTGTAGTTGGCATAGGTCAGGATATCGTCATGGAGTTCGTCCGTGACCGTTTTGAACATATGGTGGTCCTTCGGCAGTTCCACCGTGAACCTCCTGTCGCTGACCACCATGACGTTCACGTTGTTACCTTCGCAGTATTCCTTGTTGAGCACGTAAAGGATGTCGGTGGGATTGATCCATCTGTACCTGTCCTCAGAACCGATGATGTCCTCCAGATCCAGAACCTTGCTCGGCAGCAGATTGTATGATATGGGGAGCTGGGTATCGATACCGTAACAGATGTCCATGTCCACGGTCATGACCGAGTCCGTGTCCGCGGATATCATCGAGGTGAAGGAATGTCTGTCGTAGCTTGCGGCGGGTGATGCGGATATGTGCATGATGTTGCGGTCCTTGACCTTCTTCCTCCAGATCCTCTGGAATGCGTTCACACCATCCTCGTCTATATTGCTCAACAACTCCTCTATGTCCTTCTGCGTCAGGATCCTGTCCGACGGTGTTTCAAATCTCATGCACCATGATTCTATCGAGGATAGGTCGGTATTTCCTGTGAGTCCGTACATGGCGCAGGTGAGGATGTCCCTCCACATGCTGCCGAACGTCACCTTCAGTGTGTGCGTGAGTCCCACCCTCTCGGACAGTTGTATAATCGCATCCGACAGTCCGGAATACTTCAGTGTGGCGGTAGGAGAAGATCCGCGGGTGTTGTTGGGCACTATCTCCCCGGTCTTTTCGTCCAAATGACCTATGCATCTGCGCGAATATACGGGCTTTCCGTCCTTGGTTCCGCTCCTCACATTACTGTAAACATAGATGCGATCGTTGGATTTATTCCTCAAATAGACGAGGGATGGCATGGTGTTGTATAATGCAACATTATACAAATAATTTGCCGATTATACATAGGTTAAAAATTTGTTTCTTTCTAAAATCGCTATAATATACTATTATATTAGACAGTTTAATTATATTATAGGTGGCGGAATAGACGTTCCGATCCTTCCTGTTATAGGATGCCGTTTAGAGATTTATAATAGTAAAGTATATATACGGTATCAAATCGGAGATTTGGATATTTTTTTCGGAGTTTTAAATACCAATCAATTCCATCATCAATCAACCACTTCGAGAAGCCCAATGGCAGATCGAAAGAGGTGAGATAGCATGGTTGACACAAAGATTAACTACGGCATGATTCTCAGGCGTTACGACGCTGAAGCTGAGAACAACGATTCGCCTGAGGCGATCGCTGCAAAGATGCTGCCCGCTGACGCAGACCTCAAGTCCGTCGCAAGCGCAGTTCTGTACATGAAGTTCAAGGAAGTCGGACCTGCAGTCACTGCAGCTCTGAAGAACAAGGAGCCCCTGGACATCATCAACAACGGACTCGTTGCTGGTATGGAGATCGTTTCTCTCCTGTACGCACAGCACGTCTACTACCTCCCCGAGATCATGATGGCCGCAAAGGTCATGGAAGTCGGAATCGCTATCGCAGAGAAGCAGGTTCCCGGAGGAAGGGCAACTAAGGGAACGATGGTCATGCACGCTGCCGAGGGAGACCCCCACGACATCGGAAAGAACATCGCAGCAGTCATGATGAGGGCAGCAGGATACACTGTCGTTGACCTCGGAAAGGACGTTCCCGTCGATGAGGTCGTTGAGTGCGTTAAGGCAGAGAAGCCCTTCATGGTTTCCGGTACCGCTCTCATGACCACCACCATGACCGCCATGAAGGATGGAGCAGCAAGGCTCCAGGCAGAGGGAATCACCATCCCCTACATGGCAGCAGGAGGAGCAGTCAACAGAGACTTCGCAGAGTCCTTCGACCTTGGAATCTATTCCGCAAAGGCCCCCATGACCCCTCTGATCGCAGAGAAGGTCCTCGCCGGATACGACTGGAAGAAGATCCGTGAAGAGTGGGACGCAATTGTTGGAGGTGCTTAAATATGGCTAAGTTCACTAAGATGGCATATGATTGTGCGGATGACATGGTCTTCGGACACGCAAAGAAGCCTGTCTCCTACGGATGCGGAATCAAGGTCGGAGCAGGATACGTCATTCCTGAGCTCAACTACGCACCCAGGCCCGGAACCGAGAAGTCCGTCGAGAGGATCACCAAAGAGTACGTCGACTACATCTCCAAGGATGCAATCGAGAGAGCACTCACCCTCGGATTCCCCAACCTCCAGCTCGAGACCGAGTGGGTTTCCCAGATGGGAACCGAGAAGGGAATGGGAGCTTCTGTCGTTGCCGGTCAGAAGGCAATCACCGAGAAGTACCACAAGGAGTACGGAATC
>JAEDGA010000066.1 GCA_016297775.1 Candidatus Methanomethylophilaceae archaeon | reverse complement strand
TGCCACTATCAATATATCCCGTGTAGACATTCGTCGGACAGTTGAGATGACCGCTAGCGAGAGAGTGACCGTCCGTATCACGAAGGAACAGCTGCTTCTGATACAGGATCTCATAGACAAGGGCAAGTTCGGTACCATGACGGAGATCGTGGTATCCGCATTGGACGAGTTCCTTGGCAAATATTACTCTCCGGAGAACATCCGGAAGGTCACCGTTGATCTTCCCAAAGGTAACATGATCAGATTGGAGGAGTTGGTCAGGGACGGCGATTCCATCTCGATAGACGATGCCATCAGGAATGCTGTCCGGGAATACACGCGCAACCGCGTGTCATAAAGGTCTTCTCTTGTTGTGGATGGTCTTCACCGCATCGTTGAACACACCCATCAGCACCCTGAACTCGTTGTTGGACAGAACTGCACGTCCGAGTATCCTTCTGAACATGACGGCGGTATCCTTCCTTCTCTGCTCCGGATAGTCCCCCGCCTCCATCAGTTGTTCGAACATGTCGAACATCCTCTCCTTGTCCTCGATGGATGCAGGAATGGGCTCGTGAAGCTCTCCGCCGAACAGTTCGTACATGACGATCGTCGCGGCATGTGACAGGTTGAGTATCGGATACCTCTCGTCCGTCGGAACGGATACGAGCACATCGCATTTCTCCAATTCGCTCTGCACCAACCCCACATCCTCCCTTCCGAACAGGATGGCGATGTTCCCCTCGAAATCCTTCACCCTGGAGGCGAATTCCCTGGCAGGGAGTGGGACGCGGTTGAAGTTCTTGTCGCCGCAGGTGGTGACGCCGGATGTTCCCGCGACGATGGTGCAATCCTCTATCGCCTCACGTATGGTCTCCACGACCCTGGCATTGTCCAGGATATCCGAACCGTGCTTGGCCCTTCTGTACGCTTCGATACCTATGGAGCAGGGGTTCACAAGCACCAGATCGTCGAGACCGAAGTTGGTCATGGATCTGCAGACCGCACCTATGTTCCCTTCGAACTTGGGACCTACTAGCACAATACGGATATGTGGCATGATGGTTGGGCATATCACATTCATGTAATTAGCGGTTGGTGTCGGATCGGCATGGATGTCGAACGGAGACGATGTCATGACCGATCGTCTTCGATATACGATGCCCTCCATCCGAAACGTGAATGTATGTGCCTTCCTTGAAGGTCGCAAATCGTTATAGTATATGTTGCGGTACGACGCATCATGGATATTCCGAAGGACCATCCCAGATACAGGTCCCTCATGACCAGGGAGAGGCTGGCCGATGCGGTGGAGAAAGGTCTCGTCAACCCCACCGGTCTGATCTCCCACGGTAGAGGGGAGGCGTATGACTATCTGATGGGGGAGACCACCCTGCCTCCATCCTTGGAGGCGGAGAGGGCAGCGGCCGCATTCCTGTTGAAGGCAAGGAATCCCGTCGTATGCGTGAACGGTAACGCGGCGGCACTGGATGCCGAGAATCTGATCGCTCTCGCCGATGCCGTACCGGCAAAGGTGGAGGTCAACATATTCCATCGTACCGAGGAGAGGATGGAACTTCTCATATCGTACATGGAATCCAAAGGCGCCAGGAACGTCCTCGGCCGCGATCCGGACGAGAGGATCCCCGGGCTGTCCCACGCACGCGCACTTTGCACCAAAGAGGGCATCTTCGATTGCGACGTGATAGTCGTACCCATAGAGGACGGCGATCGCGCACAGGCCCTGGTCGGCATGGGCAAGGTCGTGATATCGATAGACCTCAACCCTCTGTCCAGGACATCCAAGTCCGCCACGGTGTCCATATGCGACGAGATGACCCGTGCATTGGAGAACATATCCAATTTTGTGAAGGAATTGAGAGGGAAGGATTCCGAGCTGGACGAAATAATAAAATCGTATGATAACAAGAAGTGTCGCATGGATCTCATCGACTGCATATGCGACACGCTCCACAAGGAGGCCTGAACATGGTCGACAAGGAGCTTTTGGAGAAAGGTACGCTCAGACTGAGTTGGGCCGAGGCACACATGCCCGTCCTCTCCGCCATAAGGGAGCGTTTCAGGAAGGAACAGCCCTTCAAGGGATTGAAGGTGGGTATGGCACTCCACGTGGAGGCCAAGACCGGTATCCTCGCCGTGGCGATACAGGAGGCCGGTGCGGAGGTCAGGCTTGCTTCATGCAACCCCCTGTCCACCGACGACTCCGTCGCGTTGGCACTCAGAGAGAGGTACGGATTGCAGGTGTTCGCGAAGAAGGGCGAGACCTCCGAGGAATACTACGACAATCTCAACAAGGTGTTGGACATGGGTCCGGATTTCATCATCGACGACGGTGCCGACCTCATCACCATGCTGCACACCTCCAGGAAGGATATGCTTCCCGGCATAAAGGGTGCCAACGAAGAGACCACCACGGGTGTGATCCGTCTCAAGGCGATGGCCAACGACGGTGTCCTCAGATTCCCGGTCATGGCCGTCAACGATTCCAAGATGAAGTTCCTGTTCGACAACCGCTACGGTACCGGACAGTCCACCTTCGACGGATGGATGAACGCCACCAACCTGATGGTGAGCGGAAAGAACCTCGTCGTTGCGGGATACGGTTGGTGCGGACGCGGAGTGGCCATGAGGGCGAAGGGTCTCGGTGCCAACGTCACCGTGACCGAGGTGGATCCCATCAAAGCCATAGAAGCCAAGATGGACGGTTTCCGTGTCATGAGGATGATCGATGCCGTGAAGGATGCGGACATACTCATCACCGTCACCGGCTGCAAGGACATCGTCAGGGCGGAGCACCTGAAGGCGATGAAGTCCGGATGCATCATGGGTAACGTCGGACATTTCGACAACGAGATCAGCAAACCCGCCCTGGATTCCATGGCGAAGAACGTTCGCCGCGTGAGGGAGTTCGTCGACGAATACGAATTCGAGGACGGACGCAAGGTGTGCCTCATCTCCGACGGAAGGTTGATGAACCTCGCGGCCGGACAGGGACACCCCGCGGAGATCATGGACATGAGTTTCGCCGTACAGGCGTTGAGCCTGGAGTATCTGGTCTCCAACCATGGAGAGATGGATAACAAGGTGTACACGCAGCCCGATTCCATAGATGTGGACATCGCACGTACCAAGCTCGCCTCGATGGATGTGACCATAGACGAGCTCACGGACGAGCAGCGTTCATACATCACGGGATGGCAGGAAGGAACCTGATATGGACCCGTTCCTGACGGTGTACGGACATGTGGCCATCGATCAGATCGTGAAGGTGGACCGTTTCCCGAGGGACAACACCACCGAGGATGTGATCGAGAAGACCACGCTCCTCGGCGGTACGGGGCCGAACATCGCGGTGCACGCCGCCGGGCTGGGCGTACCCACGGCCTTATGCGCCTTCGTGGGCACAGATTTCCCTGCCAGGTTCCGCGATCAGATAGCGGCATCCGGATGCATGATAGATGAATTGATCGAGGTCGACGGCTACGATACGTCGCAGGCCACGGTGGTCAACGATTCCAACATGGTGCAGAAGGTCCTGTTCTACCAGGGGCCGCACGGGTGCGCATCCAAGTTGGGCATACCCATGCTCAGGAACGCATCCAGGTCGAAGTATGTTCATTTCATCACCGGGGAACCCAGGTTCCACATCGACTGCATGAAGGAACTGTCCGCATCCGTCGGTCTCGATCCCGCGCAGGAGATACACAGGATCTGGACGCCGGAACTGTTGAGGGAAGCTCTCGCATACACCGATTCCCTGTTCGGCAACAATTTCGAATTCGAATCCATCCTCAGGTATCTCCGTATAGAGGATATCGATGCCATCGACAAACCGTTGGTGGTCCGTACCTGCGGTGCGGACGGTACGGATGCGATCATCGACGGTGAGAGGTTCCACATACCTGCAGTGAAGGCCGGACGTGTGGTGGATGCCACCGGTGCCGGGGATTCCTTCCGTGCAGGATATTATGCGGGGCTGTACAACGGATACGACAAGCACGAATCCCTGCTCATAGCCTCCGCCGTGGCATCGTTCGTGGTTGAGGAGACCGGCGCTCTCACCGCAATGCCCACCATGGACATGGTCATGGAGCGTGCGGACCCGTACATGAGGCAGATATGAGCCGTATCGCACTCACAGGTACTCCCGGTACGGGGAAGACGACCGTCGCCGGTGTGCTGAGGGCACGCGGATACGACGTACTCGATATGACCGGGTACATCAGGGACAACGGTCTCCGCGAGGAGTACGACGCGGAACGCGACACCTATGACGTGGACGTGGAGCGTCTGAACGATTCCCTGTCCGGTATGGAGGATATGATATTCGAAGGACATCTGGCACACTTCATGGACGTGGATTCCGTCATAGTCCTGCGCTGCCATCCGGATGTCATGGCGGACCGTCTCCGCGGACGCGGATACGACGATGCCAAGGTCAGGGAGAACGTGCAGGCCGAGGTGCTGGATGTGATACTGTTCGAATCCGTGGATTCCGGTGTTCCCACGTATGCTGTGGATACAACATCATCCGATGCGGATGCCGTCGCGGACGCGGTAGAAGATATTATGAAAGGAGAAACCATCGGGCATATGCCCGAGGATATCTCATGGGCAGAGGAGATGGACAAATGGTTCTAGACACTCAGAGGGCAAGGGTGGATTTCCTTCTTGCGCCGGTCGCGAAGAAGCTGATAAACGTCAACCCCAACACGATATCCTGGTTGGGGCTGATCACCGCGTTCGTCTCCGGCGTATTGATGTATCTGAGTCCCGAGAATCATTGGTTCCTGTTGATAGGTGCGGCGGTCGTCATCATATCGGGATACTTCGATGCGTTGGACGGGAAGATCGCCAAGCTCTCCGGGAAGGCATCCAAGAAGGGGGATTATCTCGATCATGTGTTCGACAGATATGCCGATCTCTTCATGATCGGAGGTGTCGCCATAAGCGCATGGTGCAACATCTACATCGGACTGCTGGCTTTGGTAGGCGTGCTTCTCACATCCTACATGGGTACGCAGGCACAGGCCGTGGGTGCGCCCAGATTGTACGCGGGACTCCTGGGACGTGCGGACCGTGTAGTGCTGTCCACATTGTTCCCCGTGATACAGTTCGTCATGTGCATGGTCGGATTCGACGCGATACAGATCGCGGATTGGTCCATATCGTGGATGGAGATCATGGTGATCTACTTCGCAATCATGGGAAACGTGACGGCAATACAGAGAGGTATCATCACCTGGAACAACATGTCCAAGATGGAGGAATGAGGGCGGATCCGAACATCGGCGCCTGCGGGCGCTACAAATCTTCTTTCAAAGTCCACGCACGTTGTTGCCCTTCAATATCATATCGATTTTTCTGATGTACATTCCTGTGCTGTCTCTCTGTTTAATCATCTTATCCGTATATTCACGAAGTTCATCCGTGTAGTCCTCGTATTCTTCATCATCATCGATGAACTTCAATAATTCGGCCATAGAGACATAATACAGTCTTTCGCGGGTCTCGAAGATTCTCTCGTCGGTAATCTCTTTATGGAATCTGTTTCTGACCATGCGCATATCGTCAAAGGAGCGTTGACGATACAATCTTTCTTTATTGACATCCCCTTCATATTCCGCAATCACTGCAAGGTTGCGGTATGCCATACATCTGTAATAATACGCGAGCTCTACGTTGTATTTACTCAATGATGCAAGTTCATCACATTGTTTTACCGTGGATTCCGATACTTTCTTGGCATGATTGAGTACCTTGTTCCTACTTTCTTCCGTATGTGAGGGGTCGTTGCTGTTCAACATGTGATAATACATTATTCTCTCATCACATAACATCGAGAACCATTTGGCAAATCCCTGGTCGACAGTACTGTACTCGTCCTTTGCAGTATAGGACATGAGCCC
>JAEDGA010000065.1 GCA_016297775.1 Candidatus Methanomethylophilaceae archaeon | reverse complement strand
GGATGGATATGGATGGAATAAAATTTATATACTGTACAAACAGGATAATCAAACATAATTATGTAAAATATCCATTTTTTAAGTTGATTACAACAAAAATTTACACCATCTGGCCATATTACATTAAAAATATTCCTAAAATGTTACTATGAATTTTGTAGATACAATCCAACAAGCGTGGATACCATATCCATCCATAGTTACGCTATATATAATGATTTCAGCGATTCAATATCGACACTGTTACGGTGCCAAAAAGGAAGAACGGATATGACAAACGAAGAGATTCTCAAGAAATTGAGCGACGCAGTCGTCGGTGGAAAGGTCGATCAGGCAAAGGCCGGAGCACAGGAAGCACTGGACTCGGGAATGGCTGCACTCGACGCGATTAACGAAGGACTCGTCAACGGTATGTCCATCGTTGGTGAGAAATACGCAGCGCACCAGGTTTACCTCCCCCAGGTATTGATGTCCGCACACACCATGTACGCGGGACTCGATATCCTCCTCCCCGCCATCCCTAAGGCTGACATGGGAAAGATGCTCAAAGCTGCGACCGCCGTCGTCGAGGGAGACGTTCACGACATCGGAAAGAACATCGTCAAGACCATGCTCACCGCAGGTGGATTCGATGTCGTCGATCTCGGAAAGGACGCACCCATCGACACCATCGTAGAGGCCGTCGAGAAGGAGAACCTCAACGTACTTGCACTGTCCACCCTCATGACCCCCACCATGGACGGAATGAAGGCTGTCGTCGACGCACTCGTTGAGAACGGCAACAGAAGCAAGGTCAAGGTCTGCATCGGTGGACCACCCACCTCCCCCGCATTCGCTGAGGAGATCGGAGCAGACCACAGAGACAACAACGCACAGGATTGCGTTGCATGGCTGAAAGGAGTACTGTGAACATGGCAGACAAGATGACACACATGGAGAGGGGACTTGCAGCCCTCGCCGGTGAAGAGGTAGACAGACTCACCACCTACCCCATCGCCTGCGGTATCTGCAGGAAGCTCCTCCCTGGAAACGTAACGTACCAGGAGTGGGCGAACGACCCGAAGCTCTTCGGACAGGCATTCGTTGCAGGTCAGAAGTACTTCGACTTCGACTTCGCCATCGGTCTCATGGATCTCTCGGTCATGGCCGGAGACCTCGGAGCACACGTCAGGATGGATGAGGAGAACACCCCCTTCGTCGACAAGCACATCGTCAACAGCATCGAGGACTACGAGAAGCTCGAGGCCCCCGACATCAGGAAGGGAAGGTCCGGTGTCCTCATCGAGGGAACCAAGTACTTCGCCGACCAGCTCAAGGGCGAGTGCATCACCGCAGGATTCCTCGAGGGACCTCTGCTCGCATTGTCCCAGTCCGCAGGAGCGGAGAGGATGTTCATGGATATGTTCACCCAGCCCTCCGCCATCCACAAGGCACTGCAGACCACGACCGCATACGACGAGGATATGATCAGGGCATTCGGAAAGACCGGTGTGAACGGTCTCTGCTGGGATTACCTCTGGGCCAACTACTCCTGTCTCGGAGACGCCGAGTACAAGGAGTTCGAGAGGGACTACGCAGACAAGCTCAACGACCTGGTCAAGGAAGAGGGAATGGCAGTCTGTATCCACAACTGCGCAGACCTGCCCCACCTGGACACCCAGATCCTCCACTACAAGCCCGCCATCTACTCCATGGCATACTACCCGCTGATCCCCGGATCCCCCAAGGCATCCGAGGTCATCGAGAAGGGCTACGCAGACCACTGCCTCGTTGCAGGTCAGATCGACCCCCAGCTCTTCATCAGGGGAACCACTGAGAAGATCACCAAGGTCACCCAGGACCTCTGTCAGGAGGTCAAGACCTCCCTGTGCAAGAGGGGACTCAAGTCTCAGTACTGTATCTCCTCCGGATGCGAGGTCCCGCCAGACTGCAACACCAAGATGGACAACATCAAGGCAGTCGTCGAGGCGACCAAGATCTACGGTGCGTTCTGAGCATAAACTGTACACAAACCTTTTCCAAACCTCTTACAATCATTATGGCGGTTGATCCCAGATGGCAGACGGATATGCAGAGGCTATGAGAAGGAAAGGATTCTCATACGAGACCACAGAATCGTTAAGAAAGTTCAAATGCCCGTATTGCGGATTCGAATTCTCGTTACTATATGCGAGGACGTTCGCCTGCCAAGGATGCTCCGAGGCTCTCAAGAGTTGCCCCAAGGTAAGATGCCAGAAGTGCGACACCGAATTCTTCATCAACGAGACCCCGCGCATCAACACGAAGGAACAACAGAAATTCATGGCGGATCACATCTGCTCCGTCGTGGAAGATTATCGTAACAGATACGGATTCGTCGGAAACAGGTGATCCGATGGTCGATTACGGACTCGGTTTCGATACCGGGGGCACATACACCGACGCTGTCATAGTCGATATGGCCTCCGGAGAGGTTGTTTGCAGTTCAAAATCCCTCACCACAAGAAACGACCTTTCGCTAGGTATCAAAGGTTCCATCGAAGGTTTCGATCCTGAACTCTTCAAGGATGTCAAGATGGTATCGCTGTCGTCCACACTTGCCACCAACTCCATCGTCGAAGGCAAGGGGTGTCGCGTAGCGCTCATCGCCGTAGGACGCGAGTTCGACAGATCGATCCCTGTGGACGAATACATCTGTATAAAGGGCGGTCACAAGCTCAACGGTACCGAGAAGGAACCGTTGGACGAGGAGGCCGCAGCCGGATTCCTAAAGTCCGTCAAGGGCAAGGTGGACGGTGTCGCCATAACATCATACCTCAGTGTAAGGAATCCGGAACACGAGAACCGTCTCTTCGAGATAACGAAGGAGATCCTCGATGTACCGATTGTATGCGGACACCAGCTCTCGTCCAGCCTCGGATTCAACGAGCGTACCGTCACCTGCGTGATGAACGCTCGCCTGATCCCTATCATCAAAGAACTCATAGTATCCGTCAAGGCTGTGATGAGCAACGTCGGCATCGATGCCCCTCTGATGATCGTCAAGGGTGACGGATCCATCATGGGGGAGAACATCGCTCTCCAAAGGCCCATAGAGACCATCCTCTCCGGACCCGCCGCATCCCTGATCGGTGCGAAGAACCTGACCGGCATACAGGATGCCATCGTCATGGATATGGGAGGGACCACCACCGACATAGGTATCCTGAGGAACGGTACCCCCAGATTGGAGAAGGAGGGTGCCGTTATCGGCGGCAAGAGAACGAGAGTCCTGGCGGCCGAGATCGCAACCTCCGGAATCGGAGGGGACAGCAGGATCATGGTAAACGGAAAGGACCTGAAACTCGCCAGCATCCGCGTCGTACCTCTCTGTATCGCATCCACCAAATGGCCATGCATCTCCGAGAAGCTCAAGAAGGCCGCAGATGCCAAACCGAGATTCATACCCGCATGTCTCGACGAGAACAAGATCACCCAGGAGGTGGAGTTCTTCATCAAGCTGAAGAACATCGATGCCACATTCCTGACCGATGACGACAGGAAGTTCCTGGAGGCGATAACCGACGAACCCAAGAGCCTGACCGAAATAAACGATACCTTGGGCATACACCCGTACGGACTCAACGTACCAAAAATGGAGGAACTGGGAATGATCCAGCGTATCGGATTCACACCCACCGACCTCCTGCATGCCGAGGGTAGCTACGTGGAGTTCGATGCCGAAGCATCCCGCAACGGTGCGATACATCAGGCGAAGAAGATGGGCATCGATACCGACGAGTTCATCGCACTGGCCAAGAACGCTGTCATCGAGAAGATCTCCTCCGAACTCCTGAAGAAACTGTTCTTCGAGGAGACCAAGTGCATGGATCCCGACGTCATCACCAAGGACCTCATGGAAAAAGCGATCACCGGAAAGGACGGATTGGATTATTCATGCAGCATCAAGCTCAACAAACCTATCATCGGAATCGGTGCACCCGTCAGGGCATACTTCCCAAAGGTCGCGGAGATCTTCGGCACCGAACTGGTACTGTCAAAATACTCCCATGTGGGAAATGCGGTGGGTGCCATAACCGGTAACATCATCGAATCCATCGACATACTGATCATACCTTTCAAAGGTGAGGGAGGTGCGGAGGATCCCAGATGTACCCTGTTCGCCTCCTTCGGAAAGATGGAGTTCGACAAATATTCCGAAGCTATAGAATACGCCAAGAAGAAGGGAGAGGAGGTCGTCTCCGAACGCGCTCTCGCGGCAGGTGCGGACAGGTTCGAGATAAGGTTCGAGACCAAGGACAAGAAGTTCGGATTCGGTGACGAATACGGAGGATCCGTTCTAATCGAAACTACACTGACAGTGACCGCCGTCGGTAAACCGAAGGAGTTCAAGGTCAGAGAGGTCAGTTCGTACTACTCCGATCTCGATCGCAAGTGGGACGTTTGATCCTTCTGTGTTAAACAATACCCATCGGTACACAGGATGTGTACCGATACATCATTTTAAATCGATATCTGGGTATATCAATCTCGGAGGAACGGAAATGGTATCGCCCACCATCACTGTAAAGAATCTGAAAAGGGTGTTCGGAGAAAAGGATTCGGAGAAGGTCGCAGTGGATTCCATCTCCTTCGATGTCATGAAAGGAGAGATATTCGGGATACTCGGACCGAACGGTGCCGGGAAGACCACCACCATCAGGATGATGTCCACCCTCCTAAAGCCGACATCCGGGAATGCGGAGGTCCTGGGGATCGATGTATCCGATGACAGGAGGACCCGCGAACTCCGCAAACGCATAAACATGGTCTCCGGCGGAGAGAGGGGTTTGTATTACAGACTCACCGGAAGACAGAATCTCAGATATTTCGCAGACCTTTACGGTGTGCCGAAGAACATACGCGAATCCCGCATTTCAGATACGTTGGAACTTGTCGGCATGACCGATGCCGCGGACAGACCCGTGGAGGACTACTCCCGCGGGATGAAACAGCGCATACACATAGCCAGAGCACTTATCAACGATCCGGAGGTCCTGTTCCTGGACGAACCCACCATAGGCCTGGATCCGGAGATTTCCAAGCAAGTGCGCAAGATCGTCAAGGATCTGTCGCTTAGCGGCAAGACCGTCATACTCACTACGCATTATATGTTCGAAGCGGAGGAGCTCTGTGACAGGATGATCCTTCTGAAGAGAGGGAGGATCGTAGGATACGGTACGATCGATCAGCTGAGGGACATGGTATCGGATGATTCCATGATCCGTGCCATGGTGATATACGATCCCACCGAATCCATCGGAATGATGAACTCCATCGATGGTGTGACCAACACGGTCATCGAGAAGGCAGGAGGGAAGTATGTCGTGAGCGTACGTTTCAACGGAAAGGACGATCCGATCGAAGAGCTCGAGGAGATCCTTCAGAAATACGATATCAGGAACATCGGTTTCGACGAACCATCCCTGGAGGAGACCTATCTATACCTCACCGGCGGTGAATGAATGAACATAAGGGCTGTGAAGGCTTCCTTCCAACAGCAGTTCATAAACTTCGCCGCGGATCCGCAATGGATAATACCCAGCATAATAGCACCGTTCCTGTTCACCGCCGTTATGTTGATGATGTATCCGGAGAAGAGCGACACCATCGTGTTACAAGCCATACTTGGAGGAGGTGTCCTGGGTATGTGGGGGAACACCCTGTTCGCATCCAGTTTCACGTTGATGTATGACAGGATGAACGGTACATTGGACACGATACTGCAGAGTCCCACGGAACTCTATGACGTTATCGTGGGAAGGACACTCTGGAACACGACCATAGGATTGCTTAACATGGTCCTGGTGTACGTGTTCGCGGAACTGGTGTTCATGACCCCGGTCACGGTGGCGCATCCGCTCATGTTCGCGGTCACACTCGTGGTCACACTCGCAT
>JAEDGA010000064.1 GCA_016297775.1 Candidatus Methanomethylophilaceae archaeon | reverse complement strand
CGTACCGGCACGAGTCTGACAGACAGAGAAATGCTCTATCGGTCGAACTCAGGTTCAACACCGTGTACATAGAGGATCTGGACAGGTGGATAAGGGTGGATGCCAGAGGCAACAAGGAGAACGTCCACGCGGAGTTCCGTTTGGATGGGGAGAATCTGGCCTATCCCATAAGGCCGGAATACGGCGAGATCGACTATCACAACAACGGTGCGGATCTGGATCCGAAACTTGTGGATGTTCTGAACGGTGTTGACAGAGTGTCTGACATCAGGACGGATTTCGAATATTTCCCGTCCTGATACCTGTTATGAAAAGGAAGAGGGGGAGGTCCCCTCGTTAATCGGTTTCACACTTTGCGTGTCTTCAGCAGATAATAATCCACCGCGAAGAACACGACACCGAACGCGACCAGTACCACGAGGGACATCCAGGGGAACGCACTGATGTAGTCGGGCAACGCGGCCGCCCTGATACATTCGCTGGCATGTGTCAGCGGCAGACAATACAGTATCGCCTGGAACACGGGGTTGAGGCTCGACACCGAGAAGAACGTACCGCACAGGAAGGTCATCGGGAGGATGATCAGGCTGTTGAAGGTCGCCATGCTCTGGTGGGATTTTGCCAACAGTGCGGCCATCATTCCCAGGAACGAGAATATGAGACAGCTCAGTATCGTGCATATGATGAACATGGGTGACAGAACCAGCTCCGGTGCGAGGAACAGTCCGAGGATGTACAGAAGACTGCAGCTGACGAGTCCTCTCGTAAGACCCAGCATGCACTTTCCGAACACTATGGCGGGAAGGGACAGCGGGCACATCATCATCTCATCGAAGCTCTTGTAGTACAGTCTCTGGACGTTCATACGTGTGGATGTGGACGAGAACGACGATGACAGGGAGGACAGTGCGACTATACCGGGTATGACGAATGCGACGTACGATACACCTATATCGGTCGATCCGGTCCTCAGTCCGTATCCGAATGCGATCAGATACAGCAGTGGGCTCATGATACTCATGATGAGGATGTTCAGGAAGTTGTGCTTCAGGAACATCATGTCCCCCCACGCTACATAGTATACCTGTTTGAGGAATCTGATCATTTGCGTCCCTCCACACTCTTTCCGGTCAGTTCCACGAATACATCCTCCAGGTTGGTGTTCCTCATGAGGACATTATCCTCGGAATCCAGCGATGCGATGAACGCCTTGGCCTCGTCCCTGCTCTTGAAATATCTGTACTGGGTCTTCTTATCCACCATGTATTCCACGGCGGTTGAGCCCACCTTCTCGCATAACGAACGTGGTTCGTCCAGCGCGATGATCTTTCCGTGGTCGATGATCCCGACCCTGTCGCAGAGGGCTTCTGCCTCCTCGATGTAATGGGTGGTCAGGAATATCGTGGTGCCTCTCTTGTTGAGATTCTTAACAACATCCCAAAGCAGACGTCTGGCATTTATGTCGAGACCGGAAGTGGGCTCGTCCAGGAACAGCACCTTTGGCTGATGGAGTACAGCACACACTATCGCCGCCCTCTTCTTCCATCCTCCGGAAAGGGAGTCCACGGGTTTGTCCAGGTACTCTTCCAATCCGAAATAGTCGGAGAGTTCCTTGATCTTCTCCTCCCTCTCCTTCTTGGGGATCATGTGATACATGGCATGCGAGATCATGTTCTCGCGAATTGTCAGATCCTTGTCGAGGGAGATCTGCTGCTGTATGACACCCATCCTGTTCTTGGCATCGGTAGGGTCCTTCCTGAGATCGAATCCGTCCACGAGGATGGAACCCTCGTCGAAGTTGGTCAGTGTCGATACACATCTGACCGTAGTGGTCTTTCCCGCCCCGTTCGGCCCGAGGAATCCGAACAGCTCACCCTCGTGGATGTTCAGGTCCACGTGATCTATGGCCGTTTTGTCCCCATACCTCTTGACGAGGTCTTTTATGACAATGATATCTTTCATTTCGCTCCTTCCATTATGTGTATTGTTATTTGATCATGTCACATCCATGCGGATTTCCTTTGTCTTATCAGTATCCAAATGAACATCGGCCCTCCGATCATGGAACAGATCACACCAACGGGGAGTCCGTTGGTCCCGCTTATCTTGGCTATGGTGTCCGCCAGAAGTACGAATGCCGAACCGAACGCTGCGGATGCAGGTATAAGGTATCTGTTGTTGGATCCCACGAATATCCTGGCGACATGTGGGCCCACAAGACCTATGAATCCTATGGTGCCGGTGTAGCATATCATCGCGGCCGTAAGCAGAGACACGAGTATCAGTGTGATTATTCTTATCACATCGGCCTTCTCGCCGAAGGTCTGTACCGCCCTGTCACCTGCGTACATCACATTCAGTTTATCGGAGAGGAAATACAGTATGGTTATTATTATCGCAGCGACGGCTGCCATGATAGGTATGCATTCCCAGGTCATGCTGCTGAGACTTCCCACCCTCCATTCGTACGCACTCGCCATGTCCTCCGATGGCGATATGACCATTATGATCTGCGTGATGGACGAGAACAGGAACATCACCGCTATACCGGTGAGTATCATTGCCGCCGGTGAGAGTTTCCTGATCCTCGTCACCACCAGTATGATGGTCATCGGGACCAGGGACAGTATGAACGAATTCACCACGGTGGCATTGATGCCATCGAACATCGGTAGGATGGAGAACCCGAAAACTATGCTCAGGGTGGCACCGAGGAACGCTCCGGATGAAATCCCCATGGTGTACGGATCGGCAAGAGGGTTCTTGAAATCGTTCTGCATGATAGCACCCGCAACGGACAGTCCTGCACCGATGATCAGTGCACCTATCGCCCTCGGTGTGCGTATATCCCATACGTAGTAATCGTCGCGTACATCCGTTACGTTCCCGGTTATATGGTCGAAGAATACGGATATGGCCTCGGGTACGGTTATCCTATACACGCCGAAACCAAGCGTGACGAAGAACATCGCTATAGCCATGGCTATGAACATGGCGATGAACAGCATCTTCTTCCTGTTGGCCCTTCTGTATTCCGACCTCAGGGTGTTGTTGATACATCCGGTCAGTATATCGCCCCCGGCCTTCTGCTCTGATAGACGATCAATGCGAAGAACACCGGACTTCCGATGATGCTCATCACCACTCCGACTGGTATGCTGGATAGTTGGAATGCGATGTAATCGGCCGCAAGCAGAAGCAATGCGCCTACGGCCATGGACAGCGGTGCTACGAATTTGTTGTCGGAACCCACCACCATCCTGACGAGATGGGGTGCGACAAGTCCGACGAACCCTATGATTCCGGTGAAGGATACTATCGCAGCGGTCATGATGGCCATCAGGATCAGACATGCCGTTCTGAATCTCTGCACATCAACACCGAGACTTATGGCGCTGTTGTCGCCCAGCGAAAGTACGTTTAGTTTCTTGGAGACCATCATGACCACCGCCGAACCGGTGGCGGTCACGGCGAACATTATGGGGAGCATGCTCCAGCCGATACCGTCAAGACTTCCGATCTGCCACATGTATGCACTCTTGAGGGTGTCGGCGTCAGTGGTCACCATCATGTATGTTATCATTGAATTGAAGAAGTAGGATATCGCGGTACCCAGCAGGATGAGTGTCGCGGGGGACATGTGTATCCTTTGCGAGAGGAACACGATGAGCAGTGCGGGGATCATGGCCCCGAGGAACGCGTTAGTTACGATCCCAATCTCCTCGCCCATGCTGTTCATGGTTATTCCTATGATTATCGCGGATATCGCTCCGAAGCACGCTCCGGATGATATACCTGTACTGTATGGGTCTGCAAGGGGGTTGGACATCATGGATTGCATCATGGTACCGCATACGGCCAGGCCCATGCCCGCCAATATCGCGGCGAGTGCATGGGGCATCGCCATGTTCCAGATGTATCTGTCCGCCCACCATTCGAGTGATTTCAAAGGATATTCGTTACCGCAGATGTGATTCCATATTATCTCGTAGGTCTCCTTCAGTCCGATTCCTTCATAGTTGGACACGGACAGCAGACCCACGAAAAGAACGATGCCGAGAACGGACACGACCAACAGAGCCAGTTTCTTGGCGATCGATCTGTAGTATTCGGTTTTCATCTGTTCTTTGGTCATATCGCCGGACTCGCTGTTCATCATATCAGATCCAAAAAAAGAAGGGGGCAATCGCCCCCGAATGGTTTCAAGCCACGGCGTTCTCGTAGGTGCTCTTATCCAAGTATGCGAGGATGGTGGATGTCGTCTGTCCCTTGAGAGGCTCGGTATTCAGGTCGATGAAGCTCTCAAGGATTCCATCCGCCCATTCCATACTGAACTTATCGTCGTAGAGTGCGTGCGCCATGTATGCCACCCTCACCGCTCCGGGGAGGAGGTTGTTGATGAATACAAGTTTGTCGAGGTGTCCTTCGAAGTACTTGTAGGTGGGGATGCTGCCGTTCTTGTGCGTCCACTCTTCCACTACAGCTTTCTTGTATGTTTCTGCATCGAGTCCCCAATCGATCGAACGGTTGTTGATGATACAACCAATGTCGGTGAAGTTGGACAGTGCCTCGGTGCTCGTCATCTTGTCGGAACCGGTTCCATTGTATTTTTCAGCGAATTCCTTGTTGAGTTTATAGTAGGGAATACCGCCCGCGCTTGCTGCGCTGGTGTTGAATGTGGAATCGTTCTGACAGATGTAGATGCGCATCGTGCAACAGACGTAGCTGGTCCTGTCCGCATCCGAAAGGCCCTTGACCTTGTCATCGATCTTCTTGAGGACGTTCCAGCTTTCCTGTGCGTAGTTGACACCCATGGTCTCACAGTCACCTCCGAAGAGGAATCCCAGTGTGAGGACGGTGGTGATCTCGTCCTCGGTGTTCGCGGACGCGTATATGATGAGAGGTATCTTGGCCTCGTTCAGATCATCTTCGCGGGCATTGTTGATCTCTTTGACACCGCTGTAATCCACGAGGAGCGCTCCCACTCCTTTGTCGGCATCCAGCTTTGTGAAGTTGGCCCATGCGGCATCGGATATGGATCTGGAACTTCCGCCGAGATCGGTGGCACTGCTGCCGATGGACTTCTCTGCCACCTTGTAGGTTGTCGCGAAGTATCCTGCCAGGTACTTTCCGCCGTTCGCGTAGAGTGTAGGCATCTGCATGTTGGTACCGTAGGTGACGACGTTCCTGAGGGGATAGGTGGCCTCGACGGTTGTGGGTTTTCCTGCTCTGTCGATGCAGATCACGTAGACCTTGGTACCGGTCTTCCTGTCGATGAGGTCCTGGAGGAGCTGTTTGTCGATTTCATCGACCTTTCCGTCGTTGTTCACGTCGGCAAGGGGATGGTCATCCAGTTTGGAATTTCCTGCGATGATGTCATCGAGGATAGTCATGTCTTTGCTGTCAATCGTGTAGTCGTCGTTCGCATTGCCTCTGATCTGAAGCTGGGACGCGAGTGGTGCGTTCCCGTTGCCATTGTCGTTTCCACCCAGGAATATGAATCCCACGGCGGCAACTGCAACAACGGCAACAACTGCGACTGAAATGATCATCGTTGTTTGTTGGTTCATCTTGATTCCTTCTTATCCTTTTATTGGATATATATGCCAATAGGTTTCGTAAAAAAATGAGGTTGAATGGTCCGAATTCCGTACCACACGCGGGCCGTGTCGATGATATCGTCCTTTGCGATCGTCACCCGATGATTTCCGTTCCTTCTTTCCATCTTGCCTCCATATAATTGGATGTATAATCCAATAGTATGCGTAAAAAAATAGGGCCGGGAGATTTCACTCCTGTCCTACCTCTTCCTCCTGTGCTGTGGCCGTCGCTCTCTTGCGTCTGACCGAGGCCATGACAGCAGAGGGGTTGTTCTCCTCGCTCATCGGAAGGGCATCCTTCAATATCACATGCGGGCGCCCATCATCGGTCACCACGTTGGACGTCACACCGTACACAGTCTTGAGATTGGATTCGGTGATCACATCGTTCGGCGTACCCACATCGTAGACCCTGCCCTG
>JAEDGA010000063.1 GCA_016297775.1 Candidatus Methanomethylophilaceae archaeon | reverse complement strand
TGGGCAGGTCTGGCACATCTCATAACTTGTACTCTAGTAACTCTCCCCTTCACCCATGGACAACGTTACTGGTGAGCACAGTGTTATCACAGCATCCCGCTAAATCCCCTCTAGCTGTGGAGTTCCCTTTCCGGATAGGTCAAAATGTTCTTCTGTTTACCGCCGTTTAATATTATAAATTTTATTATAATTTATCACTATAATACCAATAAGATATTTTATTACTTCAAAAATAATCAAAAATTACGTAAATAACAATATTTTTAACAACTATTTCAAATTCCAGATTATATAGCTATATAAACCCCTAAAAAGTGATTTCATCCATGGCCCCTCTCTTCTACTCCAGAATGGATTTCCTGACCATGGTGGTGTCCATGATGGTCTGCATCTCGATAGGTTCCTTCCCGGGCATGATCGTCTCGGCCGCCGGAATATACTCTGCATTGGAACTGCCCCCATTGTCGCCTCCCGCGATATTGTTCCCGATAGTCTGGATACTGATATACGCGTCGATCGGCATCGTCCTGTGGAAGATGCACCGCGAAGGCGCGGAATCGCAATTCTACATCCTGTTCGGGATACAGATGGTCACCAACATCATCTGGGTACCGATATTCTTCCTGATCGGCGACATGTTCCTCGCCGCCGCGGATATAATCGTACTGTGGATATCCGTGTTCGCCATGCTCCGCTATGTGGATGATTTCGGCGACAGGCTGGTTTTCTATCTCCTGGCGACCTACCTTCTGTGGCTCACGTACGCTTTGTATCTGAACATCGGGGTGATCCTGCTGAATTGAGATACATAATATACATCATCGATACGGATCTCATACCTGTCTCATACGCATGCAGTATCTGACGATATGCGTCCGATCTGTGTATACGTACCATACGCATATCATATACGCCGATATGCGATCCGATCCCGTCAAAAACGGATCGTATGTTTCGAACCCTATAAATACGGTGAACAGATAGCACCTCTGCTCTACAAGAGCCGATGAATAATGAGGACCTTTCAGCGCCGCTCATTAATGAGGCAAGCATGAAGAGGTCTGAAAGAGGTAATTGATATGTCTGTATACGTCAAGTTCGAAACACCCAAGGAGCTTTCCGACAAAGCATACTCTCTCGCCGAGATCGCCCGCGACGGCGGCAAGATCAAGAAGGGAACCAACGAGGTCACCAAAGCCGTAGAGAGGGCAGAGGCAGCCATCGTCATCATGGCCGCAGATGTCGAGCCCCCGGAGATCCTCGCACACATCCCCGCACTCTGCGAGGAGAGGAACGTCGCATACGTCTACGTCCCCAGCAAGGCAGAGCTCGGAAACGCCATCGGACTCGAGAAGCCCACCGCTTCCGTCGCGATCACCGATGTCGGAAAGGGAAAGGCCGTCTGCGAAGAGATCGTCGCCGCTGTCAAAGCGCTCAAGAACTGATTCCGGAGTGATTTGAATGGTAGACGTTGACAGCATCCCGTCCGAGGTCGTTGAGATCATCGGAAGGACCGGAATGACCGGCGAGGCTACGCAGGTCAAGGTCAGGGTCCTCGAGGGACGCGACAAGGGAAGGATCATCACCAGGAACATCATGGGCCCCGTCAGGATGGGAGACATCCTCATGCTCCGCGAGACCAGCAGAGAGGCCCGCAAGCTCGGAATGAGGTGATTTCGATGGCAGAGAAGAGAATCTGTTCTTTCTGCGGAGCCGAGATCGAGCCCGGAACCGGAAAGATGTTCATCAAGAAGGACGGGACCGTCCTCAACTTCTGCACCAACAAGTGCTACAAGAACATGATCGAGCTCAAGCGCGTCCCCAGGACCACTGCCTGGACCGCCAAGTTCAAGATCGAGAAGGAAGCACGCCTGAAGGTCGCAGAGAAGAAGGAGTGATCCCCATGGAGAGAACCTATCTTATGGTCAAGCCTGACGGAGTCCAGCGCGGACTCTGCGGAGAGATCGTCTCCCGCTTCGAGAAGAAGGGGCTCAAGCTCGTCGCCATGAAGCTCATGGTGATCCCCAAGGAGGTCGCAGAGAACCACTACGGAGAGCACAAGGGCAAGCCCTTCTTCCCCTCGCTCATCAGCTACATCACCTCCGGACCTGTTCTGGCGATGGTGTGGGAGGGAGAGGATGCGGTATCCGTTTGCAGGAACATGATGGGAAAGACCAACCCCAAGGAGTCCGCCCCCGGTACCATCCGCGGCGACTACGGTATGCAGGTCGGCATGAACATCATCCACGGATCCGATTCCGTCGAGAGCGCCGAGAGGGAGATCTCCATCTTCTTCAGGCCCGAGGAGCTCGTCTCCTACGACAAGACCATCCAGTCCTGGATATACGAGTGAGATAGGCCTTATACACTCTGAAACCCTTTACTTATTTCATATAACACTTGGGGTGCTCATCAATGACGATCAGACAGCCTGTTGTTTCGGTCCTCGGACATGTGGATCACGGAAAGACTAAGCTTTTGGACAGGATCAGGGGTACCTCGGTGCAGGCCCGCGAGGCAGGGGCCATCACGCAGCACATAGGTGCCACCGAGGTGCCTATAGACCATATCTACAAGGTGTGCGGGAAACTAATCGGTAACAAGAAGTTCGATGTCCCCGGACTCCTGTTCATAGATACTCCCGGACACCACTCTTTCATCACCCTCAGGGCCAGGGGAGGTTCCTTGGCGGACATCGCCGTATTGGTGATCGATATAAGGGAAGGATTGATGCCCCAGACCATCGAATCCATAAAGATCCTGAGGCAGTACAAGACACCGTTCATCATCGCGTTGAACAAGGTGGACACCATACAGGGATGGACCTGCGAGGAGGGCAGACCCTTCGTACTGTCCGAGAGGGTGCAGCAGTCCCACACGATAGAGGCGTTCAACGAGAAGCTGTACGCGATCATCGGCGACCTGTCCAACGAGGGCATATACGCCGACAGGTACGACAGGATCGACGATTTCACCAAGACCGTCGCTCTCGTCCCCATATCGGCCAAGGAAGGCGAGGGTATCCCCGATCTCCTGTTGATGTTGATCGGTCTCGCACAGAAGTTCCTGGAGCAGCAGCTGGCCTCCGAGGACGGTCCCGGAAGGGGCACCATATTGGAGATCAAGGAGGAGAAGGGTCTCGGAAAGACCCTGGACATGATCCTCTATTCCGGTGTGATGAAACAGGGTGACACCGTCGCCCTGGGTACCCGCGGAGCCCCCGTCGTCACCAAGATCAAGGCGATCCTCAAACCCAAGCCGCTGGACGAGATCATGGATCCCCGCGACAAGTTCGAGAGGGTCAAGGAGTTGCACGCCGCGGCAGGTGTCAAGATCTCCTGTCAGAACATGGAAGGTGTCATCGCCGGAGCACCGCTCCGTGTTGTGAAGAACGAGAAGGATCCCTCCATCAAGGAGATGACCGAGGAGGCATCCATCAAGATCGAGCTCCAGGACAACGGAGTATACATCAAGGCCGATGCCATCGGATCGTTGGAGGCCCTGGCCTTCGAGGCCAAGGCTGCAGGCATCCCGATACGCAGGTACGGCATGGGTGAGATCACTCGCCGCGACATATTGGAGACCGATGCACTTCGCGGAGATCCCCTCAACAAGATCATCCTTGCTTTCAATGTGAAGACATCCAAGGAAGCGGATGCCGCACTGGAGGACAGCGGTCTTCGCATATTCTCCAACGATGTGGTATACCGTCTCATCGAAGAATACCAGGAATGGTTGGACGAGTCCAAGAGGCAGAACGATTCCGACAAGAGGTCGGAGTTCCCGTTCCCTGCCAAGTTTATGATCATGCCCAACTGCGTGTTCCACGCCACCAAACCCGCCATCGTCGGCATCAGGGTGCTGGCCGGACGCCTCAGACCCGGACTCCGTCTCATCGGCAACGACGGACGCTCCTTGGGAAGGATCCGCAGTCTCCGTGACGGCGAGGATGTCGTCAAGGAGGCCGTACAGGGTGACGAGGTCGCCTGTGCCATCGACGACATCACCATCGGACGTCAGGCGAAGGAGGAGGACATCATCTATGTCGACATCATGGAGTCCTCCGTCAAGGAGTTCCAGAAGCTGGAACTCAACGACGACGAGAGGATGGTGTTGGACGAGGTCGTCGCCATAAAACGTATCGAGGACAAGTTCTGGGGGATGTGAGTACCTTGTCCGTCGAGATCAACGACCCTCACGATATGATCAGTGAGACCTCCAACGTGGTCAACGATCTGGAGGCGGCGATAGATGCCAAGTTGGATCTCGATCCCATAGAATACAAGAACATCCTGGTCTGCGGCATGGGCGGTTCCGCCATCGGAGGGGATATCGTAGCCGACTGTCTCTACGCACATTCGGACAAGCTCATCAGGGTGGTACGTTCCTCCGAGCTTCCCGCATGGGCGGATTCCGAAAGTTTGATTCTGGTCAGTAGCTATTCCGGTAACACGGCGGAGACATTATCCGTCTATGACAAAGCGGTCGCCAGAGGATGCAGGATCGTGGCCATCACATCCGGAGGGAAATTGAAGGATAAGGCCATAGCCGACGGGATACCGTACGTTCTGGTCAAATCCGGATTGCAGCCCCGCAATGCCGTTGGAAATTCGATAGGATATATGATCAACGCGATCGCCACCATCGGCGGCCCGGATCTCCGCGACGAGGTCAGAGCCACCATCCCAGCGCTCAAGAAATACATCGCATCGTTGTCCCCGTTGGACTCCCAACCGAGGAAGATCGCGGGGGAGATCATGGGATCGTTACCGGTGATATATTCCTCCAATTCCCTGTCGGCGATAGCCAGCAGATGGAGGGCACAGTTCAACGAGAACTCGAAACTGATCGCGTTCGACGGTCACATCCCGGACACCAATCACGGGGACATCACAGGGATGGTGGGATGCAACGGGGTCAGGATCAAACCCATCATCCTGGTGGAGGAGAACCAGAGCAGGATCTTCAGGAACACCCTCAATGCCACCATCTCGACTCTCAAGAACCGCGGTATGAAACCGTACGTGATCCGTATACCCGGAAAGACCGTCTTCGAGAGGGAGATGAGGGCGATGATGTTGGGTGATTTCATATCACTGCATCTGGCGTTCTTCAAGGACATAGATCCGTCCGACGTATCCTCCATATCAAGGCTGAAGTTGGCCATCAGCAAGAGACTCGGAAGGTCCCGCAAATCCAAACGCTGAACGGAATCTGTTATATATCGTCAACATAAGATACGGGAACGAAGGGAAACACATGGACGACGGATGTACCGTGATTCTGCCAACCTACAACGAAGAGGCCAACATCGGAGAGATGATCGACACGCTCAGGTCGATGTATCCGGGTTTTCACGTATTGGTGATGGATGACAACTCCAAGGACTCTACGCAATCCATCGTCCTGGACCGTGCGTCCAAGGATGACAAGGTAAGGTTGGTGGTCCGTGACCCCGAGGACCGCGGACTTTCCGCCAGCATATTCCAGGGGATCATGGAATCGGATACGAAGTACTTCATCAACATGGATTCCGATTTCCAGCACCCTCCGTCCGCATTGAAGGGTATGTACGAACAACTCCTGGGCGGGACACAGCTCACAATCGGAGTGAGGAAGGACAGGTCCAATCTGTCATCATTCGGAAGATGGGTGGGTTCCTGGGGCGCACACTATCTCGCAGCATTCACTCTGAGGATGCATGACAAGCAGATCTCTTCGGACATAATGAGCGGTCTCTTCGGAGGCGACACCGAACTCTGCAGATCCGTCATCAGGGAGCACAGCAAGGATTTCCAGATGAAAGGGTTCAAGGCACTCTTCGATCTCATGAAGTATGTTCCCAAGGACATCAGGATACAGGAGTATCAGTTCGAGTTCGGAGAGAGGGCCGGAGGGGAATCCAAACTGTCCGGTGGCATCATCATCGCTCTGCTGATGCAATGCGACGGTTGGGGACAGTTCTGTGCGCGTATCGCAAAGAAGATTCTGAAGTGAACATCATTCACCTCTCCCGACCGTTGTACGGAGATTCCCGATGACACTGGGCCGTATTGTCAGAGGGTGATATTCTCCGAGACCACGGTCGGTCTCTTGTTGCGGAACGCTATCCCATAGAGTAATGTGT
>JAEDGA010000062.1 GCA_016297775.1 Candidatus Methanomethylophilaceae archaeon | reverse complement strand
AGACCCATTACGAACTTTCCTTTGCTTCCCATTGACGTCACCTCGGCAGATCGTTGCGGACTATCCCGTTGGACTTCAATATGTCCGCCACGACGGTCGACAGTCTTACATGCACTACATCATAGAAATAATATGCAGATACGGCGAGCATTCCTATCATGGGTATGATCCACAGGTAACTCGCAGGATCCAATATGAAGACGAATGTCCAAAGGATCATGCATATGACGGAGAACACTGCGGCCTTGGATGTGTATTCGGTGAGTCTCAAACGTGCCACACCCTCCCCCACCGTCGCTCCGACGGATGACGATATCAGAAGTTCCTGGGCTATGAACGTCGCCGTCATGACTATGGTGGGTATGTCCACGTCATCAGTCAGGAACGCGATGGACAGCAGGAACACCGCCATTCCGAACGCCACTCCCACTCCCTGACCTATACCAAGAGAGAACCCGTAGAATACCGTGTCCGATTTCCCGTGGAATCTCCTGAGATTCAGAACGACAAGAAGTGCCAGCACCTGTATCAATGCGAATATGGCACCTATGAAGATGTTGCTCTTGTCGAAGAAGTTGACATATGCCCACGAGATGAAGAATCCCTCGATGAGTCCCACCGCGAAAAGGGTGAACACCTTCGAATCCTCGAAGAAGGGATTCTCCACCTTCGGGTAGGTGTAGTCCTTCAGAATGTAATAGAACATCACCAACGCGGGGACGAACACTGCTGCCGCAGCGATGTACATAGTCATCTCCATGCGGCTCCCATTGACGTCATCGGTTTAAACGGTTATGTTTCCGGGATCACACGATCTTGTCGTAATAGTGCGATACCATACAGGAGGATTCGCATCTGCCGCAGGAATTGCATCTCTCCCTGTCCACATGAAGACCGTCCTTTATCCTGATGGCATGTCTCGGACATTTCTTGGCGCATATGCCGCATGAGGTGCACATCTGTGCCCTCAGCAACGCTTTGACGGATCTCTCGAACAATGCCTCCGCATCGGCCGGACGTTTTGATGTGACGGATACCTGGCCTCCGCCGAACAGTTTCGCCGTACCCGTCTTGGTCTTCACCAGGGCGATCTCGAAGTCCTCGGAATATCTGACATCGCCGATCGTACTCAACGCGTCCGCGACCGCGGAGAAATCATGCGCCCTCGGGACCGTTACCACGGCTTCCATGGAGAAACCCCCTGCGGCACATGAGGTGGCACCTTTCAGAAGCTTCATGGACGGCCCAGCCCCCTCGCTCGGACGGAACTGCAGTCCGCGCTCCTCCGCTATACGGACCATCTTGGGCGGCAGGACCTTCCACCTCCAGAATCCCATGTCCACGTACTCCCTGGGCAGGGAACGGGATTCCGCGTAACGCGTGAGATGATCCTCCCATCTCTTGTAGAGCTTGGGATGGGTGATGCCGACCTTCCTCCATTCGCTCGACAGACATGATGCGCAGAGATAGCACCCGATCCTTTCGAAATCGCGTTCGTACATCGGATTGTATCTGAGTCCGCGCATCCAAATGTACCCCCATATCTCGGACGAGTTCCATGTCCTCACGGGGTTGAGCGTTATCTGGTTGGGTACGAAGGGATTCTTCGATACGAAAGAGGTCTTGGATCTGGAGAAGGATTCCAACATCCTGTTGCCTTCCACTGTAACCGTACCTTTGGGGAAATCCTTGGCGATCATGTCGGTTATCGGCCCCAGTTTGCATACCTTGCAGCACCATCTGAAATCCTTTGCGGGCGGGCCAAAGGTATCCACGTTCTTCCAGAACGCATCCCCCGCGGAGGCCCTATGCATCCTGAGACCGGATTCGGATACGAACCTGTCCACATACTCCAACGTCTCCGGGAATTCAAGACCGGTATCCACGAACAGCAGTTCCGGATCCTTCTTCACCCTCAGCAGTACACCGAGGGCGGCCAGGGAATCCTTCCCTCCGGAGAACGATGCGGTCACCGGGAGATCCTTGCCTTTGATGAACGACCTTATGTCGGATGCGGCGGTCGATTCTATGGAACGGAGATGTGCCAGATTTGAATCTATGAAACGTTTCCTGTCGGAATCCGGGGACAGTGGCATATCGGTCACGGCCTGTAGGTCCTTGATCCTGAAGGCCTTCTCCGCGGTGCGCATATCCCCGCTGTCCACGTATGCCGTACCTGGGCCAACCTTTCCCCCTTTGACGAGGATCAACGGAGAACCCGCTGGGAATTCCCCTCTGATCTCACGGATATTCTCTCCCGGAACGGATTTCCCTTTCAGATGTCCGGACATGTTGCCGAATACCACCACGTTCTTGGTGGCCACATCCCTGAAGAGTTCCGCACCTGCCTGTCTCAGTTCTATGGAGAAATCGTTGGTCTCCACCTCGAACCTGATGACGGCTATCACGGCACCGTGTGCGACGACCTCGTCCGCACGGTCCTCGCCCGGGATCTTGTTGAGGAATATCGCCTTCCCGGAGAGTCCAGCATCGGTGCCGAACGCATCCCTGAGCAGGGACAGTATCAGCTCCCTGCCCTCGCCCATGGCGGGACGTATGTCACCGGGACTGTTTATCTGGAATGTCCTCGCCTCCGAACCGCAGCCGCAGGCCTTGCCCAGAACCAGAGTTCCGCATCTGTCGCACCAGCGGGCATCCGTCTTACCGTTGGCTACATAGTTGGAGACCATGCGATGCCATCACACGTCACAGTCTTAAACTGTGCGATGGCGGGAACGCATATCCTTATCTATGAACTATAACGATTGGACGCACATGGGACTTGGACCCGAATACACCATAGAGATAAACCCGAACTTCGGAAGGAAGATGGGATTCGGAAGAACGGAGACTGTACACATACTCATAGCACTGGCCGCACTATCGGTCTCCTTCGCGATACTGTATGCCAGGGTGGGCGGGTTCTTCAGCAAGGATCCAGTCGTCAACATCATCGGATGGCTCCTGTTCTCCGTCGTGGCCGTTACCACATCGTTCCTGTTCCACGAACTGGGTCATAAATTGGTAGCGCAGAGGATGGGCGCATGGGCGGAGTTCAGGATGTTCCCCGCCGGGTTGTTCGCCGGGATAATAATGTCCCTGTTCGGATTCCTGATAGCCGCACCCGGTGCGGTGATGATATCCGGTCGCATTAACGACAGGGAGAACGGTATCATCAGTATCGCCGGACCTGCGGTGAACGCCGTACTAGGTGCGATATTTCTGGCACTGGCCATGCTGACCACGGGGAAGCTGATGATCCTGCTCTTCCTGATCGCACGTCTGAACATTATCCTGGGTATATTCAATATGATCCCGTTCCCGCCTCTCGACGGGAGCAAGATCGTAAAATGGAATGTGCCCGCCTATGTCGCCATGGCGGGCGTTCTTGTGGCACTCTACGTTCTCACGCGTGTGCTCTGAGCCCTCACATGTACTCCTTGCAGGGGTACCTGAGGTTGCGGAGGATGGTTCCCTCCCACTGCTCCAGCTTTCCGGGGTTGAGGATGTTGTTGGGATCCATCGCCTTCTTGATGGCGACGATGGACGACATCAAGGACTTCCTCTCCTTCTGGAAATCGAGAGCCTTGGAG
The DNA here is from genome assembly GCA_016297775.1 of Candidatus Methanomethylophilaceae archaeon. Lineage (GTDB taxonomy): Archaea > Thermoplasmatota > Thermoplasmata > Methanomassiliicoccales > Methanomethylophilaceae > SIG5. The sequence goes on along the minus strand of JAEDGA010000062.1, from coordinate 2,552 downwards.
ATTCCGACACCGTGCTCTCCGGTGACCGTTCCGCCGAGTGCGATGGTCTTCTCGAAGATCTCGGTTACGGCTGCGACACCTCTGTCCCACTCATCCTTGTCGACGGGGTTCAGCAGCATCTTGGTGTGGAGGTTTCCGTCCGCGGCGTGACCGTAGGTGGCCACGGTGACGTTGTACTTCTCGGATATCTCCTGGTATGCGGTGACCGCGTCGGGGATCTTGGAGATCGGGACACCCATATCGTCCGCCAGAGAGACGGAGGTGAATCCGGGCTTCAGCTGGGACAGGGAGGTCATGACGGACTTCCTTGCGGAGGTCCATGCCGCGATCTGCTTCTTGTCGTGTGTGGGGGTGATGGTAAGTGCACCTATCTCTTCGGCGATCTTCGCCATGGTGGCGAGATCCCTGTCGACCTGCTCGGGCTCTCCGTCGGCCTCGAGGATGATGAGCGCCTCGCAGTCGGGCAAGGGGTTGCCCTGGGACTTGTTGACGGCGTTGATGGACACCTTGTCCATGAGCTCGCAGGATGCGGGGATCAAGGGGTGGGCCATGATCGCGGAAACGCAGCGTCCAGCGTCGTAGATGTTCTTGAAGGATACGAGCATGGAGGCGGAAGCCTTGGGCTTGGTGGTGAGTTTGAGGGTGACCTCCGTGATGACTCCGAGCGTACCCTCGCTTCCGCAGAGGAGACGTGCCATCTGATATCCGGATGCATCCTTGATGGTCCTGGTACCTGCACGTACGATCTCTCCGTCGGCCTTGACGAATGTGAGTCCGAGGATGAAATCCCTGGTGGCACCGTATTTGACGGCCTTCATACCGGATGCGTTCGCCGCGACCATTCCTCCGATCGTGGCCGCCTCAGCGGATCCGGGGGAACAGGGGAAGAAGAATCCGTACTTAGCCAGCTCCGCGTTCAGAGCGTTATAGATACAACCTGCCTGGACATCCACCCAGAGGTCACCTACGCTGACCTCGATGACCTTGTTCATCCTGGACATGTCGAGGACGATACCGCCCTTGATGGGGACCGCAGAACCGCAGAGACCGGTACCTGCCCCCCTGGGGACGATCGGGATCCTCTCCGCGTTTGCGATCTTCATAATCTCCGATACCTGCTCCGTGCTCTTAGGCTGGATGACGATATCGGGTGTGTTGTGGAAGATGGATGCGTCGAATCCGTATGTGTAGATCTCCGCAGTATTGGTGGAATAGCCTTCCTTTCCGACTATCCCTTCAATCTTCTCGATTATACTCGCGTCCACTATACTTTCACCTACTTCTAATATGAGCGGATTCCAATTTAAATCTGTTCATAATACCCTATTTCACGGCGTTTACTATTTCCGAAAAATACGTCTGGCGGGATATCTTCGGATGACCTGTTATATATGGAATCGACCTACCAACGAACCATGAAGGCAAAGGTTGTACTTCTCGGACCTCCCGGATGCGGAAAGGGTACACAGGCAGAAAAGATGGGTGATGACCTCGGTTACGTCAAGCTGTCCACCGGCGACATGCTCCGCGAGGCGGTCAGGAACAAGACCGAGCTCGGACTCAAGGCCAAGACCTACATGGATGCGGGCGGACTCGTTCCCAACGACCTCATCATCGGTCTCATGAAGGAGAAGATCGCGGGCCTCGACAAGATCATCCTCGACGGATTCCCCAGGACGGTTGAGCAGGCGGATGCACTCGCCGAGCAGGTCGATATCGACATCGCGATCAACATCGATGTCCCCGACGAGGAGCTCATCACCAGGCTGACCCAGAGGAGATCATGTCCCGACTGTAACGCAGTCTACCACCTCACCAACAAACCCCCAATGAAGGAGGGCGTCTGCGACAAGTGCGGTGCCGCACTCTATCAGAGGGACGATGACAAGGAGGAGACCGTCAAGAACAGGCTCGAGGTCTACCGCAAGAACACCTTCCCTCTCATCGACTACTACGAGAAGAGAGGAAAGCTCGTCACCATCCCCGGCGTCGGAGACATCTCCGAGATCTACGCCCAGGTCAAGAAATCCCTTCTCTGAACAAGGACGGGGGCACGGCCCCCTTCCGATCGTTATCCATCTTTTCGTTACGATCGGACCGATACAAAATGCAAAAATATGGAGAACGGCGGAATCGGAATCCGCCGCCCTCGCTTTCCGAAAACGAATTTCATTAGACCCGATACGGGATGAACGGTCGAAGCAGAGCTTGTTCGAACACCCGTATCGGTCGGGTGGATCATGCACCGGCCGGTTCTACACCCCCCTCCAAATTGCCGCTCGACGCATCGATTCCCGTGATGTTGATTATGCCGTCCGGATAGCTACATTGTGGATTCTTCATAACACAGTAAGAGTCAACACGGGTCCGGTAAACGACAGAGGTTCCGCCATGGGTGAGAGGCAGGATTGTGGTACAACCCTCCGTACGACCGTATTCCGTTTGAAGGGGGATATGACACGTTCCAATTATCGAACACAGCAGGCGTGACCGTAACCTATTAAAATAAGTTCGGTATTGAGCGTTTCACACAACAGCCCCGTAGTGTAGTG
>JAEDGA010000013.1 GCA_016297775.1 Candidatus Methanomethylophilaceae archaeon | reverse complement strand
TTGAACATTATGAAAGGCTATTCACGAATGGAGCCTAACAAATCGACACAAAACAATGTTGGACACACTTATCAAATCATCATTCTACCTTCTATCCGGATATGCTCTCCGAATATCATCGCGAACCTTAACGTGCACCAGTATTGCATTTACTGGCTCATCCATCGCCCTCTTATCATCTGTATCGTCAGGCAAAACGATGTACATATCCCGTCTGAATTATCTGAGATACATCATTCACCATCGTTCTCATCGACGACATTCCCGCATTCTTCCACTCCCTGAAGGAATGAGGGGTCCCTGTTGCTTTTGCGTGCATTCCTGTATATCAGGTAGAGAAGGAACAGCGCGACCGCGAAACAGATCAGGTGCTCCGGGATACCCAGAGGGTTGGGCACCAAGAAGACGATCATGAAGTCTATCGCAAGCATCACGGATACGGTGTTCAACTTGAGGATGGACATATACAGCTTTCCGGATACGGACTCCCCGCGTGCCCTTGCGATCTGGGAACAGCTGTTCATTATCAGCTGCATCACGAATTTTGTGTTGGTGATCAGACGTGCCGTAGGCGGCATGAGTACGAAGAGGTTCAACACGACCAACGCGATCTCCCAATAGACACGTTCCCATCCGTACACGGAATGCAGCCATTCCACCGCTGGTGGTATGAGCCAGAAGAACACGATCTCGATAGCGGCGATCAATATGATATTGAAGTACGCAGAGGTCATCCTTCTCATGTAGGCATCCTTCGATTTCTTGGAGGAGGTGTTTATACCTGCATATATCTCATCCCTGAGTCTGTTCATGGCTCCGCCGACGACCCTGAGGGGGCGCGGCATATGTTCGGATGCGGAGTCCCAGATCCTGTCCGAGAACCTGGTGAGGAACGGCAAGGCTATCATGGACAGCAGTGCGGCACCTATCACCGATGTGTAGAACGACTCACTGACCACACCGTATCCATACGCCTCCTTTGCGATGATGAAGGCGAACTCTCCCATCGCGACCAGACTGATTGCAGAGACGAATCCGGTCTTGCCATCGGATGCACAGAGCCAGTATCCTAAGGAGACTGTACCGGACTTGAGTATGGCGAATATCAGGTAGATCACAAGGATCAGCGGGATGTTCTGTATGATGACATCCACCTTGATCTCCATACCGACGGAGATGAAGAACATCGCCATGAACAGGTTCTTCATCGGTTCGATCTGATGCGTGATCTCGTGAGCCGATCTGCAGGGAGAGATCATCATACCCATGAGGAAGGCACCGATTGCCATGGACAGTCCGACCTTCACTGACAGGAGAGCCATTCCGAATGCGAGACCCACAGCGAATATGACAAGGACCTCCATGGACACGTTGTCGGATACCCATCCTACTATCCTGGGCATGAACTTGAGTCCGATTATCAGACTGACACACATGAATATCAAGATGCTGACTATCATCACGATCAGTGAATCCACGTTCATGGACGAACCTGCAAGGATGGGTGTGATCATAGACAATATGACGACCTGGCCGATATCCTCCATGATGGTTATCAGAACAAGAAGGTCGATGTGCTCATCATCCAACTTACCCTGTGACTTGAGCACGGCAAGCACAACGGCGGTGGAGGAACCGGAGATTATAGCACCCAACGCTATACTCTGAACGAAGTTGAATCCCAGCATCGGTCCGAAGGCGATACCGCCTATGACCAGCAGGGGCAGCTGTACGGCGGCGATCTTTATCGCGAATATACCTTGGGTCCTGACCTTGGAGATATCGATCTCCATACCTATGCTGAACATCAGCATGACCAGGCCGATACTCGACAGCGTACTGACGACGAAATGCCAGTCCTCGGTAATGGTGAAGGCGTTGGCGACGATGATACCTGCGACCAGGTATCCAATCAGCGGGGGCAGTTTCATGCGGTTGAACACTATCGAACAAAGCGCGGCCACCAGTGTGAAGGTGGCCATTAGCGTCAGCAAGACTATCTCTTCCATTGCCCCTCACACATGGAAATATAAGACTGTATAAAAAGGGATTCATAAGGTCCCTCAGGACGTGGACGACAGATATCAAATAACCCACAACGGATAATCCGTACCATGGGAGATTTGAGATTCGTCCTGATGGATCCCGATTTCGGATCCGAGATATGGGGGTCCGGAAACTGCATGGAACAATGGGCGGAACTCAGGAGGAGACACCCGTCCTCAGGCGAAAGGGTTGATGACGACAGGAACAGGGAGATCTGGGACTCCAAGGCCCACGATTTCGATGGTACCAGGTATATTCCTATGGTGGAACCCGCCGTATCCGAACTCCTGTCCGCCGGAATATTGGATAAGGACACCACGGTACTGGACATCGGATCCGGACCGGGGATATTCGCAAAACTAATGAGTCCGCACGTGGCATCGATCACATGCACGGACGTCAGCCCGGCGATGATCGAGCGTCTGAACAGTCTGGCACTTCCCAATGTGACTGGAGAGGTATGCGGATGTTTCCAACTCAAAGAGGACCATATCAGGGATGTGTCGTTCGCATCCCTGTGCCCTCCGATGAACTGTCCGGAGGGTCTTATGCTCATGGAGAGGATGTGCAGGAAACACTGTGTGTACATCTCTCCCCTGTCCAACGACGAGGGCATAGAGAGCGACATCTGGAAGAGGCTTGGTAAGGATTACACCTACCGCGGACGCGATGCGTACTATCCGTACGGATATCTCAGATCCATTGGACGCGATCCCAGGATGTATGTCATATCCTTCGATCAGGAACATTCTATGTCCAAAGAGGATGCCGAAATGGTCTATATGAAAAGGGTGACCGCATACGTCCCGAAGACGGACGATGTGAGGGATGCCGTCAGATCCGCAGTAGAATCCCATTACAGGGATTCGGTAGCGGACGCCACGGAAAGGAGGAGATTCTCCATGATAGTGTGGGAACCGCCTCAGGAGTCCCTGTAGACCTGATGTATGTGATCCCTCACGTCATGGGGGTGCGCATGGTCATGCATATGGGAAGGACCGTTCACCATGGCAGGCGAGGTACGCGGGATGACGTACGGCATACCTTTGTGATCGATGACATCCACATCCAGACCGTATACCTCTTTGATCAACTCCTCAGTTATTATCGAAGAATCCCCATATGCATATACGGTACCGTCCTTGATGAACATGAACCTGTCCGAATAATGCACAGCGAGGTTGATGTCGTGCATGGTCATTATCGCACTGATGCCCCTCGAACGTACCGCATCCACGATCATGTGCATGGACATGTGCTGATTGGAGATGTCCAGATTGTTCGTCGGTTCATCCAATATGATTATGGAAGGTTCCTGAACCATTGCACGCGCTATCTGCACCTTCTGGAACTCCCCTCCGCTGATAGCATCGGTGTATGACAACGACAGATCCTGAAGACCCAGAGATGTCATCGCATCCCATACGACCTCCTTGTCGTGCTTTGTTACGGACCATTCTATATGGGGCCTGCGACCGATCAGGATGGAATCGAACACCGTGGTGTGGGACGCTGTCGCCTTCTGAGGAACGTAGGCTATCTTCTTCGCCAGCTCCCTCCTTCCGATCGAACGTACGTCCACACCATCTACCTTCACGGAACCGGTGGTCTGACGGTGATGGTCGCATATGCACTTCAGAAGGGTGGTCTTCCCCACACCGTTGGGTCCGAGGACGGATACCACCATGTTCTCCCCGATATCGAACGACACGTCCCTGAGGACCTGCTTTCCGCCGTAACTGAATGAAAGGGAATCGACGTTCAACATCTCTCCCTGTACCTCCTTATGAGTATGTAGATGAACAACGGACCTCCTATGAACGAGGTCAGTATTCCTACAGGCAGGACGAACGAGAATGCGTTCTGTCCTATGCAATCGGCGACCATCAATATCGTCGAACCTATGAGCATCGATGCGGGTATGACATAACGGTTATCGTTACCGAACACCCATCTGGCCATGTGCGGCCCCAGAAGACCTATGAATCCGATGACGCCCATGAATGACACCACGACCGCCGTGGATACGGATGCCAACACCATACCCAGCACACGTGTGGACCCCACGTTGATACCCAGCCCGAGAGCGATGTCCTCACCTGTATCCATCGCGTTGTAGTCCCAGCGTTTGGAAAGGAAGTACAACGATACGATGGCCACCACCATCGCGGTAAGTGTTAGATCCCCCCATGTGGCCTTGCTGAGACTTCCGAACTGCCAGAACACTATCGCGGACAATGCGGTGTCATTGGCGATGTACTGCAGGAACGCCAGACCGGCAGAGAATATGGAACTCAGTGCCATACCCGCAAGTACCATCATCTCCGGGGAGGAATGGGTGATCCTGACCAACAGTACGATTACACCTGCGGAAAGCATCGCCATGACGAATGCGGATATGGTGACGATGTACGGGTTGTCCACCTGCGGTGTTGCGACGGACTGACCCAGTATGGTACCTCCTCCGAGGATAATTATCCCCAGGGCGGCACCGAATGCGGCGGCGTTGGATATACCCAGGGTGAACGGGGATCCGAGAGGGTTGCGGAGGACACACTGCATCACCGTACCCGCCGACCCCAGGGCCACTCCCGCTATGATCGCTGCCACTATGCGGCGGAGACGCAGGTCCCACACCACATAGCTGTTCCATGAGTCATCCTTATGGATAAGAATATCCAGGACCTCCGTCACCGAGAGGTTCGTGGGACCTATGCATAGAGATATCAGTGCGACGGCCAGGAAAAGTATACCCAATATACCCAGATACAGTATCTTCCTATGGTTGAAGCGATCGTAATCCTTCACACCGTCGGCCGTCGCACCCTTGTTCATACCTTCACCAACTCACGAGAGCCTTTCTCTCCGCCGATAGTGTATTCGTTGCCGATGGTGAGTGGAACTCCCTTCGCTTTGACGACATTCTCTCCATCAGGCATGAACGTGTTCTCGAAGAACTTTATCATGTTGACCCTGACATCGCTTCCGTCATCTCCGTAGAAAAGCTTGTACACGGAATCGATCTTGGAATCCACGGCCGCCTGATCGATGACCGAATCCCCGTAGAGGTTGTTGATCAGCCTGTATGTATCGGCCAACACATTATCGTAGTTGATACCGAACCATACGTACGGGGTGGAGACGTAGATCTTGGAACCGGATTTGATGATCGCTTCCATGACATTCTGGGAATCCGTACCGGTAAGCATGTTCTTGCATGTGGGATCCACGAATACGATATCAGGGTTCAATTTGGCGATCTCCTCCACGTTGAGCTGCATGCTTGTGACACCTCTCTTGTCGCTTATCATACTCATGATATTCGTACCGTTGGCCAGTTCCAATGCCCAATACTCTGGAAGACCGAAATCGAGGGATTTGGCACCGGAGCTGGACACTCCGCATACGTAGACCTTCTTGTCGGAGGTCATGTCCTTTACAATACCCCTGATGTCGTCGAGTACGGACTGTATGCCACTCTTCAGTTCGTTCGCACGTGCCTCCTTTCCCAACACCTTTCCAAGAAGGTCGATCTGCTTGACGAATCTGTCGTTGAGCTTGTATTCGGAAGCATCGAGGAAATCCTCGAGCTCGTCGATGACGACCACGTTGCATTTGGCAGCAAGAAGGTCGCAGTTCACCTTGTGATTCTCGTATACCGATAAGGATATGATCACTATGCTCGGATCCATCTTACCGATGTTCTCTACATCGGCAGCTTCGATGGAATTATGGCTGTGTGTCTTGACAGTACCGTTCGCCGCCTTCAGATAATAATCGAATGCGTAACCGTATCCTTTTGCATTGTAACCTCCGGCATTGGTGTCCCCGAGGTCCACACAGATGATGTCCTCGTACAGACCGAAATAGGATGCCCATCTGAGAGTTCCCACACCTACGGTGACGACACCGTTGTCCAGGTTATCCACGGGTGTAACGGCCCTGTCGGCCATATCCCTGAGATCACCGGATGTGCCACCTCCATTCTGTGTGGTGACGTAATATGCCACGCCCCCTCCGATGAGGATACATGCGACAATCAATGACATGATGATATTTCCCTTGCTCATCGTCCCTCATATGGTCCCACGTGTATAAGTAATATTCCTAAAAAAATTCGTGTTACTAAAAACACATTGAAAATAAAAAAATAACAACCGCCCGACGGAGGTATAAGGAACGGGCGGTGTTTTTCCGATCAGAGATATCTCTTGATCTTCTCTGCGAGGACCTCGGTGAGGCGGGGATCCTCTCCGATGGGCAGGAGGTATCTGATGATGACCTTCCTTCCCTTGTGATCGTACTCGCCGTAGCTCTGTCCGTCGACCAGGTGGATCTTCGGGGGGATGTCGTTCTTGAGGTGATCACCGAGGGAGATGAACAAAGGTACCACTAGGACCTCGTCAGCACCCTTGTCGAGGGCCTCTTCGAGAACGGGCTCGATCTTGGGGTCGTTGAACTCGTTGAACGCATAATAAACGTCACCCAGTCCCATAGTGGAGAGACGGGATGCGTTCAGAGAGATGATCTCCTTGTTGTACGGGAGCCTGGAACCGTGTCCTACCACCATGACGGCGGGCTTATCACCGGTGGATGCAAGGGCGATACGCTCTTTGAGTATCTGTGCGAGAAGGGGTTCGTCACCGAAGGGGGTGTCGAAATGCATGATCAACGTCCTTCCGTCCACGTTGACGGGGCCTTCCCTCTGTCCTTCGCTCAGACAGAGCTTAGGAGGGATGTCGCGGGTCATATGAAGACCCGAGGCGATGAAGAACGGTACGGCAATGACCTCTTCGAATCCGTCCGCGGCGATGGAGGACATGGCCTCCTGTATGGTGGGTTTGGACGCCTCGTTGAATCCGATGTAGATGTTGCCGAATCCCATCGCCTCGAGCCTCTCCTTCTGGAGGAGCATGATGTTCTTGTTGTATGTGTATCTGGAACCGTGACCTACGATCAGGATCGCTTTCTTCCCCATTTCGATGCTCATATGGATACCTGCATCGGCAATCCGAGTACAGTAATAAAAACTTATCTTTTAGTAACATCAATTAACAATAAAATAATTTAAATAATAATTATCGGAACGATATTGGCATATACATCCAATATAGAATATAAATAAAGGCGACCCGGAATCCACCGCAGGTCGCCCATACGATCCGATAAGGACGGATCAACCTTTAAGGAAATCAACGACCTTGTCAACGTGTCCGGCCACGCGGACGTTCTTCCAAATGCGCTCGATCCTGCCGTCGGTACCGACCACGAACGTGGAACGGATCGTACCTGTGGTCTCCTTGCCGTAGGAGATCTTTGTACCCCACGCACCCACCTTCTCCATGAGGATGTGCTCCGGATCGCTGAGAAGACCGAAACCCAGCTCCTGCTTGTCGATGAAGTTCCTGTGGGACTTGGAGGAGTCCTTGCTGACACCTATAACTTCCACACCCATCTCGGATAACGTCGGAAGTGCCGCAGTGAAGTCCTTGGCCTCCCTGGTACATCCGGAGGTGTTGTCCTTCGGATAGAAGTATACGACATACCTCTTGCCGGACATGTCCGAACTGTCGAACATGTCCCCATTCTCATTCTGCAACTTGAAGGACGGGAAAGTGTCTCCGACCTTCAGACCCTCGGAAATACCTGAATCGGAATCCATGTTATGATATTGGACAGGATGTCTTTAAGGATACTTATTAAAGGTTAGTATGTCCGATACTTAACATATCTTCAATCTATCACATGTATGCCATCAGACCTTCCTACAGAAGGAGGAGGGGAACGTATCCTGACATCCCCCATACGGTTCTCTATCTCCATCAGAAGATCCATCATGGCATCCCTGGAGAAGGATTCCGTGGCGAGAAGGTATCTGTATTCCCTGCATCCGTCGCATCCGGCCACGAACTTCGGTGCCATGCTCCTCATCTTCGCCATGGCATCCTCGATCCCCTTCTCCTCGATGAGGAGGTCCGCCAGTTGCAGGCACCAATGTACTTGTTGCGACACGGTCGGACATTCTGGAACGGTACCGTTCCTAAAAAGGGAATCTATCTGCGTTATCAGGAACGGATTGCCAACACCACCGCGTGCCACCATGATGCCTTCCGCACCGGTGATCTCCGCCGCACGTCTCGCATCCTCTGCGGAGTAGATGTTACCCGAGATTATCAACGGAACGGACATTTCCTTCCCCAGTCCTTCGACGAGATCGTAATGGGGATAGCCGGCATACCGCTGGTCCCTGGTCCTTGGATGTATGGTGACGGCATCCGCACCTGCTGATACGGTCTCCTCTATGACCTCCCTGAAATTGACCGTCGATCCGGTCCAACCCAGGCGCATCTTCACGGTCACCGGCGTATCTACGGCGGCCTTCACCCTGCGTACGATCTCCCCGCAATGCTTCGGATCCTTCATCAGGACGGACCCCGCACCACTGCGGGATATCTTTGGAACGGGACATCCCATATTGATGTCTATGAACGCTATTGACGGATTGATCTCCAAGGCCCTCGCGGATGCCTTCGCCAATGATTCTGGATCATGTCCGAATATCTGCAATCCGGTCGGATGATCCGATTCGAAGGATACGAAACCGTTCTCGGTCCTGCCGGTGCCGTATATGATCCCCATATCCGAGGTCATCTCCGTCACGGATGCGGCCACACCGAAGGGTGCCATGAAATCCCTGTATCCGCGGGAGGTGAAACCGGACATGGGACCCAAGATGACACGGCCGTCGAGTTCCAGATCCCCTATCCTCCACATATCCTGCAGGGAGAATGTCATCCGATATGAAAGATACTATACCTCCGCCATCATCATACTGTGATACGACCGCGACGAATGTCTGTCCATGTAACTCTATGATCGAATGGACGATGTGTCCTCAATAGTGGCCCATAGGGTCCGAACGTACCTGTCCGCAAAGGATATGCCAGACATGCGCCAGAACACCAATAAATACGCTGTACGCGATTTTGAACCCGGTTCCCATGAATCGCACATCCGTATCCATAGCGATCGCAGCCGTACTCATGATGATGGTATCGGTAGCGATACCTCTGTCCATCTCCGATAACGATCTCGCCGCCGAAGCTTCCGATCTGCCATCCAGCTATGATCTGAGGGATTACGGTCTGGTCACATCCGTCAAGGATCAGGGCAATCACAATACGTGTTGGGCGTTCTCCGTAATATCCTGTGCGGAGACGAACATCATCAAGAAAGGATACTCCGATCAGAGTATCGACCTGTCGGAGTACCAGCTGGCCTATTACATGACCCATTACACCCAGGGTCCCATCGGAGGGATGGAGGGTGATGCGGTATACCTGTATGACGGACAGATAATCAACGGTAACAGATGCGATTTCGCCGCACAGGAGGCGCTCCAATGGAGAGGTCTGGTCCATGAATCCGATCTCAGATACGAAAACATCAGCGACTCCACCACCATCAACCCCGTGTTTGAGTTCGATAAGACCGCATATATCGTCACGTCCGTCAGGATGATCGCCGTGGACGATACGGAATCCATCAAGAGGGAACTGCTGGACCATAACAGTCTCTTTACCGCCATACCGTACATCAAGAGCGCGTTCAAGATCGTGACCGACGATAACGGCAAAGACTCCCTGACCTTCTACGCATCCGAGGACAAGAAGGAGGGGTATCATGCGATGACCGTCGTAGGATATGACGACAACTATCCCCGCGAGAACTTCGCGGAGGATCCGGGATGTGACGGTGCATGGTTGATCAAGAACTCCTTCGGCACCACGGTGTTCGAAGGCAACGTGATGAGGGGATACGACGGATACGTATGGGTCTCATACGCATCCGTACCTTCTTTCGAACCCCACATGATGTGTGTGGAGGTGGAACCCGCATCCACGTTCGACAAGAACTACCAGTACGACGGAGGATCCCAGAGCGAGACCCTCGGTACAGATTCACCCGAAGTGTCATCCGCCAACATATTCAAGGCGGTCGATAACGGTGCAATAAGGAACATATCGTTCTATGCCGCACCCGAGAACTATGTGGACTTCGGTTATTCCGTCAGGATATACACCGGCCTGACCGATCCGAACGACCCATGCAGCGGCACTCTCGCCGCAGGCCCCATCTCCGGTACCGGATACTTCGGGGCCGTCAACGTCGACCTCGGTACGGATGTCGCGATATCCAAAGGGGAACTGTTCTCGGTAGTGATCACCACAGACACGGTGGCGACCGCCACGCACGAACCATACACGAAGATGTGCCCCATAGCATATGATGCAGACCTGTACGAGGATAGAGGATTCATCATACAGACATGCGAGAAACCGGGGCAGAGCTTCATGGACCAGGGGGACGGATGGAAGGACCTCTGCGATGTGGGTAACCTGCGTATCAAGGCATACGTGTGCGACGACAGGGCGATCACCGGTATCGTCAATGACAAGGACGGCAACCCCGTATCGTCCGCCACAATATCGTTCATCTCCGATGACATCACATACACCGTTCCCGGCGGATCCGACGGGAAGTATGCCCTCACCATCCCCAGCGGAGAATACTCCGTGATGGTCGGTAAGGAAGGATACTGCACATATCATGCATATGATGTCAGAATCAACGACGACAGGACGATGAACGTGGTTCTCGAATCCCCGACGTCCTCCTACACACTGTCCGTGGAGTGTGGCGAAGGCGGAAGTACCGACATGGACGGATACAGCGTTCATGACAAGAACAATGCCGTCGAGATCGTGATAGAACCCGCTGACGGCAAGAAGGTGTCCCGTATCGAGGTGAACGGTTCCGGATATCCCGTATCCGACAGGATAGAGATCGCAGGTACCGAGGGTTCATATTCGGTGAAGATAACGTTCGAGGATGCCACATATTCCATATCCGGATGTGTTGTGGACATCCTTGAGAACGTATTGTCCGGTGTCACCGTGACCGTGGAATATGCCGAGGGCGGAAAGGTATCCGCCGTATCCGGAAGCGACGGGAGATACGTACTCGAAGGACTCGGATACGGAAGATATACGATGACCGCCGTCAGGGACGGATACACGTCGCAGATCATGGATGCCATCGATCTCAAAGCGGATGTGGAGAGGAATGTAATCATGTTCTCCGACGGTACGTTCGCTACCGTGAACGTATCCTCCAATGACGGTGGTACGGTATCCCCGGGAACCTCACTTTTCAGGATCGGGTACGACGTATCGTTCACCATTATACCGGACGAGATGTACGTCATCGGGTATGTCAAGCTCGACGGAAAGGAACTCGGACCTGTGGACCATGTGGATATCGCTTCCATCTCCGGCGACCACACTCTCGAGGTGATCTTCGAAAGACAGGAGTTCGTGCTGACCTGCAATATAGAGGCATTCACTTTCGATGTGGATTACAAGGATATCCTGGTTGAGATAAGATCCGATACGTATTATGCGGCCATATACACGGATGAGAGCGGAAGGTTCTCCCTCAAAGTGCCGTTCGGAACGTACCAGATAACGGCCAAGAGGGAAGGGATGGTCACCTACACTTCCGATGCGGTCGTCGATAGCGATACCGTCAAGATCATCTTCTACGAGCCCCGTGATTACATCGTCAGAGGCAATGTCTACGACCAGAACGGAAACATGATCGACAAAGCGAAGATCCTTGTGGACGGCGAATCCATGAGCGAATCGATCGCCGATGGAAGATTCACCGCACACATGGGACACGGTACCCACACCATCACCGTGGTCAAGGACGGATACTCACCCATGGAGTTCACGCTCTTCGTCGAGAGATCCATATCCGACAGGACGGTCATACTGTACAGGATGTATTCGATGGATACGGGATGCACGGGCGGAACCATCACAGGATCCGGATCCGTAAGATTCAACGACAGCTTCACCGTAACCTACGAACCTGCGGACGGATATGTCCTGTCCGCGATCACCGTGGACGGTTCCGATGTGAGCATCGCGGATCATCCCGTATCGTACACCTTCGAAAACATCGCCGACGATCACACCATATCGGTGACGTTCGTACCCGGGGAGTTCACCGTCAGATTCCTCGACTACGATGGGACGATGATATCCGAGAAAGTGTACACGTACGGTTCGGAGATCGTCGTACCTGAGGATCCTGTCAGGGAGGATGATGATATCCATTCGTACAGGTTCACCGGATGGTCCCCCGAAGTATCATCGATATGCGCGTCCGATGCCACGTACACCGCCACTTACACATCCGTGAAGAAGGACGGTATGCCATCGAACATGGAGATCGTTGCGATCGCAGGCATAGCGATCCTGACCATAGGTCTGTTGGCGGTGTTCGCAAGGGGAAGATCCTGATCCTTTTCGGGATCAGATATCCTCCAGGCCCTTCAGCCTGGAGGGGCTTCTCTTCATCACATACCAGGATACGGCGAACACGGATGTTGCGATCAGCATCATCACCGCTATGCCCGTGATGAAACTGTCCCACCGAAGGGAACACACCGCCATACCGATCACACCGAACCCGAAGGTACAGAAATTCAGCAACGAGGATACGGAACCGTTGTCCCCCTCATGCTGGGCCATCAGGATATCGAATCCGAAGGGACGTATCGTGGTGACCAACACGGCGACGGGGAGCACGGAGATCAGGAACAGGTATTCGTTCATCGATGCCACTGAAAACAGTAGTATGCATCCGGATATTGCAATAGCAAGGAACAGCATCATGGATGACGACGATACCATGCGCGCCTGTATGCGACGTATGACCAGCATTATGCAGATCGCGGTCAGGATCGTTACGGCCAACATGATGCTGTATGTCACATCCGATACACCGAACATGGTCTGATAGATGTACGACGAGACCCCTATGTACCCCAGGAAAGGCAGGTTGAATATCGTACTGATTATCAGGAATCTGAAGAAATCGTGATCCTTCAATGGTTCGGACAACCCCCTCACCGAACCTATGACGCTTCCTGTGTAGCGCATACCGTCATCCAAGGTCTCGTCCATGATCGATGCCGTGACGAGACATATCGCGGAGATGACCGCAGGTGCTATGAAAGTGGATCTCCAATCACTGAGTTCCGTCAAAGCGGTACCGATTATAGGTGCCAATACCGGCCCGATGACACCTATCGCGGTGACCACGGTCATTATCGAACCGATCCTGGAGGGTTCGAAACAATCCTTGATCAACGCTATGGATACCACCATGGCACCCCCGCCTCCGATCGCCTGTACAATCCTCAGAACGATCATCACGATGATGTCGTCGGTGAACGCGCACAGTACGGACATTATCGTGTAAAGGAACATGGATACGATCAGTACGGGCCTCCTTCCGTACTTATCGGATATCGGACCGATGAACAGCGAAGATACCGTCAGTGAAAGCAGAAAGCCGTACAGTGTCATGTTCATGACGGATTCGTTGGTGGAGAAATGCACCATCATATCCGGCAGTGCGGATAGATACATGTCGGTAGAGATGGGCGCGAACACACTCAAGACGATGATCAAAGCCACCAACGGACCGTTCTTCAGCTTCATGGATCCATACCTTCCTGTTCCGACGACATACCCGTATCGAAATTCGGGACCGGATGCGGTATGTCTCTCGGATAGGCCGAGAAAAGGAAGATAGGATATGTTCCTTTTGATTTTAAAACGATGGATGATATCCTAATTACGAAGGGCCCATAAAAGAAAGGATGGGGGGAGACCCCCTAAATCGTTTGGATATCCCGTAGGACCGATCATTCCGATTGTCCGGTACCGAGGGCCTCCTGTTCCGGCGTGACCCCTTTGTACACCACGAATTTGATGTACAGGAGTCCTGCGACCAGGAGTGCGGTACCGATGATCAGGGAGATGATGGAGTTCTTCACGAATCCCGCAACGATGAAGGTGATGAAGGACACACCCGCAACGTACAGAGCGTATGGAATCTGAGTGTTCACATGTGTGATGAGATCGCACTCGGCACCAGCACTGGCCATGATGGTCGTATCGGATACGGGGGAGATGTGGTCTCCGCAGACGGCTCCGGCGAGACATGCGGACATACCGATGATGTACAGCGGATCGGAGGGGGCGAAGATCGCAGTGACGATCGGGATCAGGATTCCGAAGGTTCCCCAGGATGTTCCGGTGGAGAAAGCGAGGAACAATGCTACCGCGAAGATGACCGCAGGCAGGAGGTTCATGAGCTCGGCCGCACTTCCGTCCATCAGGTCGTGGATGAAGAATTTGGCTCCGAGGTCTCCGGTGATGCTGTTGAGGGTCCATGCGAAGATCAGGATGAAGATCGCAGGGAACATGGCCTTGAATCCCTCGGGGATGCTGTCGAAGCACTGCTTTCCGGTGGTGAGACCGCGTGCACAGTAGTATGCCATGATGATCAGGACCGAGATGGTTCCTCCAACGGCGAGAGCTGTGGATGAAGAACAATCTGAGAACGCATCGATGAACGATTTGCCATCCATGATCCCTCCGGTGTACACCATCATGAACACACAAACGACGACGAGAACGATGATGGGGACGATCATATCAATGATCTTTCCGCGGGGGTTGGCCTCGGCAATGGCATCCATACCGCTTGCCTTGGATCCGGAGAAGAGGTCACCCTTGATGGCGTTGATCTCGTGCTGCCTCATCTTTCCGAAGTCGATGCACAAGAGCGTGGTGATGAGCACCATGAGAAGGGTGAAGAGAGCGTAGAAGTTGTACGGGATCGCCTGAAGGAAGAGACTGATTCCGGACACTCCGGGAGGAGCGAAATCGGATACTGCGGCTGCCCATGAGGACACGGGTGCGATGATACAGACAGGTGCGGCGGTACAATCGATGATGTACGCCAACTTGGCACGGGAGATCCTGTGCTCGTCCGTTACGGGAGTCATGACGCTTCCGACGGTGAGGCAGTTGAAGTAATCGTCAACGAAGATGATGAGTCCCAGGAGCATGGTGGAGAGGCCTGCACCGGAACGTTTCTTGATCTTGACCCTTGCCCAGTCACCGAACGCCCTGGATGCTCCGGAATATCTCATGAGGCAGACGAGTGCACCGAGAACGATGAGGAAGATGATGATGGATACATTTCCGGCATCGGTCACGGTGCTGTAGAATGCACCGGAATCATCCGCAACGGAATATGTGATCTTCTGAAGGAATATGCTGATATCGAGCTTGGAATAGATGAGTGCTCCGGACACGATACCGATGAATAGGGAGGGATAGACCTCCTTGGTTATCAAGGCGAGAGAGATGGCGATGACAGGTGGCAGGATGGCCCACCAGCCATATGTGGTCCCTCCACCGGTGGCGGTGACATCCGGGGGGAATATGGCCAGTGCGGCGATGAGTGCAACCAACACGATCGCGCTGGTGATCAATGTCTTTTTTAGATTCTTCATAACAGAGTCCCCTGTTCTTAAAGTGGATGTGTATCCCTTACAGACATTATAAGTCTGGCGGTATGATTGTTATGATTCGTAAATCTATTACGAATATCGTAAATATTCACTATATAAAAGAGCCAACGATATTGTGCAATTACCAAAAGATTACACATAATTTCACAATATAATCATGAAATGCCACCAAACATCCGTTGGATGTATGTTTCTCCCTGCCAGTGTCATATCGTTGACTTGATGAGAAATAAATACGTGAAGGAATGGAACGTAGTGATAACGTATCACGATAATCGTAGATCGTTCAACGAATACTGTCAAACACGATCATACAGTATGGTGTCCGCATACCTCTCCGCGAGATCGGGATCGTTGAGATGGTAGAACATCAATCCGCCGTTGGAATACAGGGTGACCTTCACACCCTCGTACATGAACTCCGCCATCTCCGAAGATGAACGCAGAACGTCCACACACAACTCCCGTACACGTTCCGACGGATCCGTTCCCATGAATGATTTGGGCACCAACATGAGGGACCTCCCGCCGCAGAGAACAGTGAGTCTGTAGTCCCCCATGCCATCGCCTCCGGAGGGTCACTCCTTCTCCGCCATTCCGCGGACGATATCCAGGAGCTCGTTTATCCTTTCCAGGTACTTCGCGTTCTCTTCCGTGGATTCGAACTCCCTGTCGCCTATCAGAACGATGGGCATGGATGGTCCCAACTCACCCCACCTGGCGGCTACGGATTGTTTGACGATGAAATTGAAATCGTCCTCGCGTAAGGGCGTCTCCATGTCCTCTGAACAGATGAACAGGTTCCCGAGGATGTATTCGGATTCCAGGATGTCCTCGCGTACGTCGAACGCACTGAAACGGAGAAGCTTGGAACGCATGAAGTTGGCATCGTAGATGAACGAGAACGGTCTTCCGCCTATGTTCCTGACGTCCCTCATGAGACGCCCGCAGTGCATGGACCTGCGCAGGGACGCATCGTTCATGACATCGGCTATCGACATGGTGGGATTCTCGGATCTTATATCGACATATATCCCGCGCAGAGGTTTGGTGATGATATGTCCCCTCCGGGGAGGCGTTACCTTCTTCGTGCTGTGTGCCATATGCACCATATGATACAACGGTGATATGAACGGGTCGGTCCGTTCATCTGGAGGATTCGGCCATATCGTACCATCTTTTGGCCTCGTTGGGGTTCTGCTGTACGCCGAACCCTTCGGCATAACATTCCGACAGTTCGTACATGGCATCACGTACGCCCCCGTATGCTGCCTTCCTCAACCACTCCACGGCCTTCTCCGGACTTGTCTCCACACCCTTTCCGAATCTGTAACAGTGGCCGAGACCGTGCTGTGCCAATGCACTTCCGCCCTCTGCGGCCTTCCTGTAACAGTCCACGGCCATGGAGGGTTCCCTGTCCTCGAGAATATGTGCAAAACAGGCCATGGCATCCATGTTGCCCAGATCTCCCGCCTTGCTGAACCAGTGTTCCGCCGATGACGGATCCTTCTCCGTTCCGGAACCGGTCATGTAACAGGTGGCGAGACATGCCATCGAATCCACATGTCCGTTCTCCGCGGCGGTGGTGAACCAACGGAAGGCGGATTCCGGATCCTTTTCCAAGACCTGGCCGTCGCGGTAACAGCATGCCAACCTGAACTGTCCGTCCGGATCCCCCAGCTCCGCTGCTCTGAGGAACCATTCCGCCGCCTTCCCCAGATCCTGTTCCGTACCCAACGCGGCCCTGTAGCATAATCCCAATGCGGAACAGGCTGCGGGATGTCCGTTCTCCGCGGCACGGGAATACAATGAGAATGCCTTGCTACCGTACTCGTCCCATCCGAAGCAATGCTCGTACAGATGTGCTAGCAGATAGGTGGCGTGATCGTATCCCTGCGAAGAGGACTCCTCGAACCAGTGTATCGCCTCGATGGGATGGTTGCGTACCCCCAGGCCCCTGTAATACAATTCCCCCAACCTGCATTGTGAGGGTGCGTGTCCCGCGTATGCTGCCTTGCGATAATACTTCAAAGCCTCGGAATAATGCTTGTCGGCGAACAGGGACTCGGCGTGTTCGTAATTCTCCTCGGCTGGACCGCTCATGATACTGTTAACGGTGTTTACGATATTAACTGTTGGTAACGTTGTTGTCCACCAAAATCTTGACCACGATAGAGCTCCATTCCCTTTGACCGGTGATTATGACCTCGATCTCGGAATCGGTGATGAACCATACATCCTGAGCGCTACTCTGTTTCAGTGTTCCGTTCGATATACCGAAATAACGTTCACCGTAGTATCCATCGTATGCTACAGGCCCATATGTTTTATCCCCGATCTTCAGGGTAACGGAAGCTGATGATACCACTGAGAGATTCATCGCTATCGATATACAGCATCTCTTTCCCGCAGGGATCTTCATGGATACGTCGATCTTACTGCCTTGGCCGGTGACATTATTGTCACCCTCGGAGGTTCCGGGCTGTTTCACGATGAATCCCTCCTCTTTTCCGGCATCGTCCACCACAGGAACGAATGTCAGACCGGAATCCTTGTTGAGTTCCTCCACCTCCTGAGTGAACGGAGCGTTGGGTTTCTCTTCGAGGATTATGGTACCGGATATGTTGGAGTTGGAATCCAGAAAAACGCTGTAAGCAGAGGGTATCGAATAGGATGCAAGAAGGACAATGATCAAAGCCATCGCTATCTTTTTGAATCCCATTCGATACCCCGTTCATTCAATTTGTTTATGGACTAACAACGCCCACATTCGGTGGGGTCACATTCAACTCTGCAGTGACCGTCAGAGTGTAGTCGAATGTGGCAGCAGGTGCGGATGTAATTTCGGTCGTTCCATTCCCATAGGCCTTGACCGTGATGACTGCATTGTTGAGGCTGTTTTTCGCCATCTGTTGATTTTCACCTATCTCAGTCTCACCTATGAACACCTTGAAGAGGAGACCGTAATTATTCACGGAAGGCGTGACGGTGCAATTGATTACTATATCCTCATTTCCGGGGGAAGTCACAGTGATCTTACCTACACCGACAATAACCGGTTCCGTATCAATCTTATAAGTGAGTGTACCACCGTTGGTCTGAGTGGTCTGATAGTACACCTTTGCACTGCTGCTGAAAGATGCAGTACCGCTTCCACTCGCATCGGTTACGTTCAGTACAAGTCCATCGGTTGAGACACTGTTTTCAGTGGCAGTGGAAGTGCTGTTGAGGGTAATAGCGAATCCCACTCCGATGAGCGCGACCGCACAGAGCATGAAGGCGACTGCGGGTGCGACCAATTTTCCAGATTTTCCATTCATCGATTAATCCTCCTCGGATCTTATCACCCTATACATATCCAGGCCACTGAACAACATCACGATGGTACAGAGTGCTCCGGCGATGAGGAGGAAGATGTTCGTATCCCTGATTCCGCTCAGCAGATGACCGGCCTCAGGAAGGACGCATACCACACGACCCAGTACGTCATCGAAACCCACTACCTCGGTGGATGTGTTCGCATCCCCCTTCAGCGTGAATGTCCGAGCCTCCTCGTCTATCGAGATCACCCTGTGCACCACTGTGATGCCACCATACCTGTATGCTAGGACGTCTCCTACCTTCACGTCGTCGATATCCTCCGGCGGGTATGCCCTCAGAAGGACAAGACTGTCGACAGGTATCGTCGAGATCGGGTAGCCCGTTTCGCCGGCATCCATGGAACCTGTCACGACAAGAATGAAATTGCACCCCCGGGGATCCGCAGAACCCTCGTTCATATCCGCGAATGCAGTAATCCCCCAAACAACGAGGGAGACCACGACCATTGTTGTGATACAACGGGAAATCAACTTCATCCTATCCATATCAGTCCACTTCTACCGGTACAGGAATGAACAGATTTCGTTCGGTGTCTATTTAATACTAATTTAGTAGTAATTATCTTAAATAATAACGCTGTTAATAACACGATACGAGATATTATTTAAAATAATTCATATTTAGTTATAGTAGTTTTCGTAGAATATACAAAAACTATATAAATAAATGAACAAAAATATACAAAATTAACACTAATTAAATTAAATTGTGTTAATTTTTATTAACTACCGTAACTTACTATGGATTATAACTCCCACAACAACCGTCTATGATATATACGACCATGCAGAGACGGTCATATGGATGGACTCAGAACGATAAGGGTAGTGGAAGGAGCGGAGAACAGCGTCGCCAGCGACATCACGAACATGACCGTATCCGTGGACAGGAAAGGGAAAGTCTACAAGGATGTCATCGAGACCGGTACGAAGGAGTACGAGGATCTGATCGATATCGTATCCAGGATCGCAGGCGACAGGGCACGCATCACCACACGCAACATGAGGATAGAACCCACGTTCGAGGATATGAGGACGAACGACGGGTTCGTGAGGACGTTCACCGGATATCATCTGACGAGGGTGATGAACATAACATTCCATAACGACGTGGAACTTCTCGGCAGGATGATGTCGTCCATATCCGGATCCGGTTACGAACCGTCCGTATCCGTGAACAACGTGACCGAGGATGCGGAATCCGTCACCGTCAGGACATTGAAGGATGCCGCGGAGAAAGCTAAGATCAAAGCGGAGGCCATCGCCGATGCCCTAGGTGTGAGACTGGGCAACATAATAGCGGTGAACCGCCCGCCTGCCACCGAGAGGATGCTCGCCAAGTGTTACTCCGCGGGACGCGCGGAGCCGGAGAGCACCATGGTGGAGGAACAGATAGAGGTCATATGGGAGATCATCTGACCTCTGTCCTCTGGAGGTCCCAGCAGATCTCCGGTATGTCACCGTATCTGCCATCCATGGCCTCGTCCACGGAAACGATCTCCAGATCCACACCATCCTTCACCAGACGCATGGCGTAGACATAGGAACGGTTCTCCTTGTTACCGTCCCAGACGAACACATTGGACGAACTTACGCCGGATACGTAGGATCCGCCGTTGGATACCACGTATCTGGCAAATTCCAACACCGCTTCCGGATCCGATTTCTCCGTCCTCTCGTCCATGCAGAAACGCAGCCCGGTGAGCGGACCCCTGATCGGGTTATAGTCAGATTCCTTGATGACGGCCAACTGACGGCGTCTGTCGCTGCGGATGAAATCCCTCAGCACATCCACGGAGTCGGACATACAATCCTCGTGTTCGGAGAACATCTCCTTCAACGTCTTACCATTCCTCTCCGCCACCTTGCAAAGGACTTTGAAACAGACTATCGCGTCCGAAAGGGACACGTGAGCATCATGTTCTATACCGAGACTCTCCGCCAGGAAGGGAAGGTTGTACTTCTCCATGCCGGGCATGGCGGTCTTGAACATATCCAACGTATCATACACGCGGCAGTAGAATTGGTCGGTGCCGCGACGGCGATTCATCATCATTATGAAACCTATATCGGAACGACAGCTGTGGGCTATGTACAGCGTGTCCTTCCTGGTCATGATCTCGCGTATCTTGTGGTACTGCAGCTCCCATTTGGGAGCATCCTTGAATTTGGAGTAATCCGCCTGGCATTTCTCCCTGAGCCTGCCCTTTGGCTCCCTGGCACGGATGTAGATCTCCTCCCGAGCGATCTCGTTGCCTTCCAGGTCGTACTCCGCATAACCGAACGAGCACATCTCGCAGTAATCCGCATAATTCACGGAACATTCGGTATCGAACGTGATTATCCTGGAGAAGGAATCGGAGGATGCGAGATCGGTGTGCTCCCTGACGAACCTCCTCGCCTCGGACGGATCCCTGGTCAGCGCCGGCGAACGTACATTCACCAATCTGTCGCCGAAACGCATCTGGATCTGATCCTTCCACGGCTGGGGCTCCGGTCTGTGTCCCCTGCCCCCGTTGTTCCTTCCTCCTTTCATCATCGGATGGGCGAACATATCCCAGTATTTATCAGATATCCGTGATGATCGCGACTTCCGAGACCCAGATATCGGACGGTGCGGTAACCAAGATATTATTTAATTTTTTTCAATAAAACCCATAGGTTCAGTCCATTATTATGAAATTCGTAGCCAGATATAACTGAATTTACGAATAATATGAATCAGGTATATCAAAAGCATACGATTTACACTACTTGTATATATCTTATCAACTCCTACCCGGAAACATGTCAGAAAATGGCAAGAGTTTCGGTTTCACCGGGAAGCTCGGATTCGTCCTTGCAACGGCCGGTTCCGCGGTCGGTCTCGGTAACCTTTGGCGTTTCCCATATCTCGCCGAACAGTACGGCGGAGGGGCGTTCATCCTTATCTACGTCATATTGGCCATCACGTTCGGTTTCACCCTGATGATCGCAGAGGTCACCATCGGTAGAAAGACCGGAAAGAGCTGTCTGGAAGCATTCGGATCCATCGACAAGAAATGGAAATGGGTCGGATGGCTGGCCGCATTGGTACCGGCTATAATCGTACCGTACTATTGTGTCATAGGCGGTTGGGTGACCAAGTACTTCGTCGAGTATGCCACAGGTAACGGCTCCGAAGTAAACACCAGCTTCTTCCTGGGATTCATGACCTGCGATCTTCCCGGGCTGTTCGACAATCCTGTCGTCTGGTTCATCATTTTCACCATCATGGTGGCCGCAGTCGTCATCGTCGGTGTGGACAAGGGTATCGAAAGGGTCAGCAAGATCCTCATGCCCCTGTTGCTCATCCTTCTGATCATCACCACCATCTTCGCGCTCTCCATGGACGGTGCGATGGACGGTCTGAGCTACTACCTCGTCCCCAAGGTCGAGGATATCTCGGCAGGTACGTTCCTGGGTGCGGTGGGACAGCTGTTCTATTCCATGTCCCTGGCGATGGGTATCACCATCACCTACGGTGCATACATGAAGAAGGACGTGGACATCGAGAAATCCGTCCGTTCCGTCAGCCTCATCGATACCGGTGTTGCACTCCTTGCCGGACTCATGATCGTCCCTGCGGTCATAGCCATCGGAGAACCCGGTAACAAGGGTGTAGGACTCATGTTCATGACTCTGCCCAAGGTGTTCGAAGCGATGCCTGCGGGAGAGTTCGTGGCGGCACTGTTCTTCCTTCTCGTGATATTCGCGGCACTCACGTCCGCCATCTCCCTGATGGAGACGCTGGTCTACGTCCTCATGGACAAGGCCAAGATGCAGCGTATCCCCGCAAGTATCCTGGTGTTCGTCTTCACCATCGCACTCGGTCTCCTGTCCTGTCTCGGATTCGGACCTCTCGGCGATGTGTTCCTCCTCAAGGAAGGAATGACGTTCCTCGACTTCTTCGACTTCATCTCCAACTCCATCCTGATGCCCATCGTGGCCGCCCTGACCTGTCTGTTCATCGGATTCGTCGTCGGCCCCAAGTTCATCACCGATGAGGTGGAGAGCTCCGGATCGTTCAAGTCCAAGAAGATGTTCATAGTCTTGGTGAAATGGATCTGCCCCATCGCACTTGTACTGATCCTGCTGACCGGACTGCTGGACTTCTTCGATATCTTCAAGATCTGATTCGAAGAGGAGAATATGCGGGCATCCTTCGGGATGTCCGCTGAAAACAACTTACCTTCTTATTCTTCTTTCGGAGGGATCATATCCTCCAGGATGGTTATCGCATTTACGCAGTATCCGGGACAGTTCCTGTATACGCCCTTTGGACTGTGGGATATCATATCCTCCAGATCGGATACCTCCACGCCGATGAGCTCCTTGCACGATATGGATGAGTTAATCTCCTTGAAACGGGTGAGGAACTCCTCCCTCTTCTCGAATATCACTGATTTGGATACCATGTCCCCGGGCGATACGTTACCGTAACGTACTCCCAATGCAGCGATACCTCCCAAGGCCGCTCCGCACACCGAACCGCGGCACAACCCGATACCAAGACCGGAAGCGATGCCCAATGCGGTATCTCTGGTGATACCCAATCTTTCGGACATGGCCGACAGTACCACCTGGGAACAATCGTATCCTTCGTCGAACATCCTGCGTACATCCGTTCTGTCCATGCTTGCGGATAGAGGCTTGCGATTTATAGGATTATGCGACCCGGATTTTTGGACATAGGACATGGTTTGATAACGATTGTATACACGTATCGTACATTGTGGGATATTGTAATTGTCAGAGCTCTGCCGATAGGCGTTCAGGAACTCGAGATGCTGACGGGTAAAAATGTATGAAACGAGAACCGCACTTAGGGAAGACTGTCAGATTCGAGACGAACAACGAAATTGAAGAACGATTTCACACAATATTCAAAAGGATCATAAGTTCACCCAATGTAAAACAGACCTTGGATGAAAAGCCTCAGGCTCGCATTTCTATTCATCAGACCTTAATGGAAAGGGGATTCGGACATATTCAATAAATAACATTTTTGTTATTACTGATATAATTAAAGTAGTGAAATCCATTTGGAAATATGGACAGCACGGAAACCACCTACAGGGCATTATACAGGCTCCGTGAGGAATTGAAGAGGGAGGGCCGTTACAGTAACGGAAGGGTACCTTCGGTCTGCAGCGACGATACCCTCCGTGATATCGCGGTCACGCGCCCCCAGACATTGGATGAGTTCATGAGCATTCCCGGAGTGGGAAAGACCTTCATGGAAAAATATGCGCAGCGTTTTCTCAAAGTAATCCAGCAAACCGAAACCGAATCCTCTATGAAAGCCGTTCCCATGGATGCCGATCTCAGGGGGACCCTCGAAAGGTTGGAGAACAAACTTGTCAGTATCAATAAGAGGAACCGTCTGCTGTATTTTGCCAAATGCCAGAACAAAAAGGGCCTGGACATTCTCCTGGATGGTAGGGCTGATCCCCGTGAGATCATCTGGAACGACAGGAAGGAAATGGTCATCGCTGATCTTTATCATCCTGCGGCCGATCTCACAGTCGAACGCAACATCCACTCCAAGTTCAACACATTGATCCGTGAGAATGAGAACGAACGTCGTGACAAAGGTCAGAACAATCTGTACCTTGCCTATCCTTTCGTCAAGGGAAGGCTTACCGGAGAGGATTTCAACGTACGTGCACCCTTAGTCTTCATCCCCGTATCGGCGAAACGCGATGCTTCAAGGATTTCAATATCCCAGGATACCGACCGTGACATCCTGTACAACACCACATTGATAATGGCTCACTGCAAGTTTAATGGACTTGCTTATGACACTTCTCTCGGAGAGGTCGAGGAGATCCAGAAAGAAACTTTCATCCGGGATGTGCTAGAATTCTTCAAGGGACAGGGCATCGTGATCCAGGATTCGGGAGAAGAACTTCACAGGTTCCAGAACTATCTTGCCAACGAATTCCCTGTTTATGAATCCGGTCAACTCTATCTTGATAACGTAGCGGTACTCGGAAACTTCTCGCAGTTTTCCAGCACCATCCAGTTCGACTACCAACAGATGCTAGATAAAAACGAGGTCAATGACCTGGTGGAGGAACTGCTTGACACATACCGTGAGAAGGAAAAGGTCGATTATTCCTTTGACGGAGTGACCGAGATCAATACCCCTGACAAGGACCTCCAGATCTCCGAGAAGGAGATGATCTACATCAACGATCTCAACAGCTCTCAGGAGAATGTGATCTCCACCATCAAGAAATCCGACAAACTGGTCGTCAAAGGACCTCCGGGAACAGGAAAATCCCAGATGATCGCAAGCCTGATCGCGGATTTCGCTTGCAGCGGAAAAACCGTACTCATGGTGTCCGAGAAGAAGACTGCGCTTGATGTCGTCTATTCCCGTCTCGGAAACCTGTCCCAGTATGTGATGATCCTCGATAATGTGGGGAGCAAGGAACTGTTCTATTCACAGCTTCAGCGTATGGTTGACTACAATAGTGTTGTCACACCTTCCACAGAACAGCTGGAAAACCTATCCCGTAAGATCGATGAGACTGTTAAAGAACTGCAGAACATCTCATCCACCCTTTACACCCCGGATTCGTTCGGTATCGAACCCTACAGGCTCTACCATCTGAACCGTTCCGGTTCCGACAGAGGTCAGAGGAAAATGGAGAATCTGGTCAAACTCCAGAAGTCGGGAAAGGTCCTCGGAATGAAGTACAGCGAACTGGAGGATGCTCATTCGACCTTCGGAAACAGCCAGCTTGTCGGAAATCTCGCACTCAACGACGAATGTGCAGACAAGTGTCCCGCACTGAAGAATTACCGTCCCTCCCTCAGCAGTGCCGAATTCAACCAGATGGTACATGAGCTCGATGCATTGCTCAAGGATGTTACCGAGTTTAATCACAAGGGATTCTTCGGCAAACTCCTCGGCAAGAAAAAGATGAAGAAAAAAGTCGAAGAAACGGTAAGGAGGAATTTCACCGGCGACATCGACGGTATCTCGGACAGGATAATGGCCGGAAAAACCGATGGACTCATCTGTGACAGAAGTCTGTACGAGGATTACGACACTACCAACACCGTATACTCGAGACTCACACCTTCGGAGAAGGAATACTTCAAGAGCATGAAGATGATCGGCAGTGCCGATACCGATACCAACGATGAACTCTTCGATTCGGTCCTTGACTGGCATATCGACAGTTTCGAATCCAAACACAGGGATGTCCTGAGCAGCATCGGTTCCTTCGACGGATACATTGCAAAACTGAAGGAACTAATCGGTCAGAAGAAAGAGATATCCCGCAGACAGATGCAGGCTGTCCTCTCCATCGAACTCAGCAAGCTCGGACAGAGTAAACGCGGTCAGGAGATCAAACGCAGGATCGAGACCAAGAGGAAGATGTCGGTCAATAAGTTCGTCAAGACCTACAGTAGGGAGCTCTTCGATTCGGTAAAAATCTGGATGATGACCCCCGAGGTCGTGTCCGAAATCATCCCTCTGCAGAAGGGTAGGTTCGACCTGGCTGTGTTTGATGAGGCATCTCAGATGTTCGTCGAGAACGGTATTCCTGCGATCTTCCGTGCGAAGAAGGTCGTCATCGTGGGTGATGAGAATCAGCTGAGACCGAACTCCGTCGGAAAGGGAAGGATGACTGACAACTCAGATGATGACGATGATACCGTTACTGGCAATGCGGCTCTGGAGGAGGAGAGTCTCCTTGATCTTGCGAGGTTCAGATACCCCTGTGTAATCCTCAACTTCCATTACCGTTCGAAATACGAGGAGCTCATCGCATTCTCCAACTATGCCTACTACAAGGGCAGACTGTATGTGGCCCCCAACACGGAGGTTCCAGAAGAACCCCCGATCGAGGTTATCAAGACCTATGATTCCGTGTGGACCAACCGTACCAGTCCAAAGGAAGCTCAGCGCGTGGCCGAACTCCTCCATACATTCTTCCTGCAGAGACGCGAGAATGAATCCGTTGGAATAATTACTTTCAATACCAATCAGCGCGACCTCATCGATGACAAGATCGATGAACTCTGCCGTGCCGATCCCCTGTTCAATGCCTGTGTACAAAAAGAACTCGTCCGCAAGGACAGGGGGGAGGATACCGGACTGTTCGTGAAGAACATCGAGAACGTGCAGGGAGACGAACGTGACGTCATCATCTTCTCCACCACGTATGCCAAGAACGAAAACGGACGCATGATGCGCTTATTCGGCAGTCTCAACAACGAAGGCGGAGAGAACAGGCTCAATGTAGCTGTTTCCAGAGCTAAGAAGAAGATCTATGTCGTCACCTCCTTCGATCCTTCCGACCTCGATGTCAGTGATGTGAAGAATAAGGGTCCGAAATATTTCAAGAAATATCTGCAGTATGCCCATGCTGTAAGTGCCAGGGATATGGAGACCGAACGCAGCATCCTGCATTCCTTCGGAGATGAACTCAATCCCGGAAGTACAATTCATTTCGACAGTGACTTCGAGAATCAGGTCTATGACATGCTTCTCGAAAGAGGCCTCGACGTGGATACGCAAGTCGGAGTCGGCGGATACAGGATAGATCTTGCAGTCCGCTCGGAAGGCAGATATATCCTTGGAATCGAATGCGATGGAAAGCTCTATCACAGTTCCAAATCCGCCAGAGAAAGGGATTTCCACAGGCAGAACTACCTCGAATCACGCGGATGGAGGATCTATCGTATCTGGAGCCCCAACTGGTGGAAGAATCCTGTGGCGGAGATCGACAAAATCCAGGCATTGGTGAAATCATTCACGGCGGAGGATGCCAGACGCAGGAAACGGGAGGCAGAGAATCCTGCCCCTCTTCCTGAACTGCCTCCCGAAGTACCGGTGACCGAATTTAAACCCAAATCCCAGAGATACAAAGGCGAAAAGGGTGTCAGCGTAACCAAGAGGATAAGTCAGATCGAACAGCCCAGAGGCGGATTCATTAGACCGAAATCAATGGAAAGGATACAGTTCGACGACGGTCTAGAACTCGGAATGGAGTCCGTAAATGCACAAACCATCGGAATGGTTGTCGACTACCTGAGCCGTCTTGAACAGGGAGCATCCCCAAGAGAGGCGTTCCGTATAAGTCTGCTCGGTGCTGCCAAGATCGACGAGACCAAACGTGCGGAAGGATATCTTTCGAATATTCGGGGAATCGATGATGAATCTATAAGGGACGCATGCCGGCTTGTATGGTATGATCAGGTATATCGTGCGGGAACCACTTACGGAGATCCCGATAATGCTGTTGCCGATGAATCCACCTGTGAAAACATCCGTATAATGATCCTCCGTACTCATGCATTCTTCGAGAAATACGGCCCGGTTACAGTCGAAGGTCCCACGTTCGGTCCCAACGGATACACCGAGACAGTCAGAACAGGTGATGGAGACTTCTGTACCTCCGATACCATCTGGGACTTCAAAGTGATCTCTTCCGAACCCACTTCCAAATATACTCTGCAGCTTGCGATGTATTACATCATGGCACACAGGTCCGGAAATCCCGAATACGATGGTATGTCCAAGATCGGAATATTCAATCCCCGTCTCAACGTGGCCTATCTTCTCGATATGTCGACGGTTCCCACGGAGATCATCCGTATCATCGAAGACGAGATCATTTGCTATGATTGAGCGGATGGCCTCTGCGGACATCACATCCGCAGGGCTCATCAAACAATTTCCACATATTAGGAAATGATGTCCAGGGCTTCCGCATGCGTAGGCCCTGTTCCTAATTTCCTTAGCATCGGCGACCATTCCATGTTCCTTCAATATGCGTGATGCAATCGCGATGAGGTTGAAGATATTCCAGTTCTTTCCGATGAGTCCTTCGGGTTTGATTCTATCTATGATGTCGGTTTCCCATGCAATGGTACATCCCGCATGATGTGCAAGGCATAGGAAGACTGTGAAAGAATTCTGCCGGAGGCCTGGAACTGAAGAATATAAGCGAGGGATCCGTGAAATTCATAAGGGAGTGTCTTCCCGAACTCGGACTGACATTCCTCTAGACGACGATGACGGCAGGATGATTTACGAGGGGAAGGAGGTTGATCCGAAATCCATCGATGATGTGGGCATGATCATCCGGGAGTTCCTTGTACCGAACGAAC
>JAEDGA010000061.1 GCA_016297775.1 Candidatus Methanomethylophilaceae archaeon | reverse complement strand
ATTAGGAAATGCAGATACCTTGCCGACGCGAAGATACGTGTCATAGCCAAGACCGTACTGCCCGAGATAGAAGATATCGCCGACACCGTGGAATGCCGTTGTGTCGATCCCGAGAAGGACATCGTACCCGGTTGTGCCGACATGATCGTTGCTGCGACCGATGACAAGGGGATCAACGGAATGATCCGTGACCGTGCATTGTCCATCGGCATAAGGGTGAATTCCGCACACGGTGGAGGGGATGTGCTGATCCCTTCAGTGCTTGAAAGGAAAGGATACACCGTTGCCGTATCCTCCGGAGGCAACGTACCAGCGTTCCCGCCATACGTGATCCAGGAGTTGGATAAATTCCTCGACGAAAGGTTCGATACGCTGCTGGATGCACTCACGGACATACGCGGGATAATCAAAGAGAACATACACGACCAGAAGGGGAGACGCGAATTTCTCGCAGCGATCCTGAAGGACGAGGAGTTTCTGGAGATCATCGGAAGGGGCGACAGGGTCAAAGCGGTGGAACATGCGGTCGCAGGGAGGGGTTGGATTTGCTGATCAGCTTCCATGTGACCCACTCGTCCCTGGGAGCGAGCAGGATGGCGGATGCCAAGGACTCACTCAACAGGAACGGAAGGAGCATGATCTCATCCATGGACGGTCTGAACGGTTATGTCCTGCTGTCCACTTGCAACAGATTCGAGATCTATGCGGATGTCGTCGACAAAGAGGAGGGTATCACCGCATTGTCCGAATTCGGAAAGAGGACAATTGGTACCGATCGCGGATGGTTCATCATTTCGGGAATGGATTCGATAAAACAGCTGTTCCGTGTCGTATCCGGTCTGGATTCCATCGTCCTCGGGGAGGATCAGATACAGGGGCAGGTCAGGGATGCGTACATAGCGGCACAGGAGGAGGAACACTCCTCCAACATGATCGCGTACCTTTTTGAACGCGCACTGTTCGTAGGTAAGAGGGTGAGGAACGAGACCGACCTGAATGCAGGAATACTCTCCGTGGGTTCCGCTTCCGTGGTACTCGCGGAGAGGGGACTAGGTTCCCTGGAGAACCTCACCGCATCCGTAATCGGTGCCGGGGAGATGAGCAGACTGATAGTCAAGCATCTGTCCGACAAGAGACTCGGATCCATAATCGTCTGCAACCGTACGCTATCCAGAGCGGTCGAACTCGCCAACACCGTTGACGGTGAGGCCGTCGGTATCGAGGAACTCCCGTCCGTCATATCCAGAAGCGACGTGGTGTTCGTCGCCACGAATGCACGTACCCATATAATAACCGAAGATACGTTATCCATGTGCAGGGACGGCAGACACATACTTCTGGTCGACATATCCGCACCCAGGAACGTCTCCGACAATGTCATGAAGATACCTGGGATAGAGCTGTTCTCCATGGAAGAGATCGGACTCATGACCGAAAGCACCCTGTCCAAGAGGAGAGGGGAGAAAGAGACGGCGGAATCCATTATCAGGTCCGAACTGGATCGTCTGGAGACGGAACAGATGGAATCCATGGCGAATGCGGTGATAAGCGGTATGGCTAGGAAGGCTTCCGCCATCCGCGAAAAGGAACTCACTATGGCACTTAACAAACTCAATAACGGCGCGGATCCGTACACGGTGATGGAGGATATGTCCAAATCGCTCGTGTCGAAGATCATGGCCGATTCATTTGAGAATCTCAAATTCGCATCCCACAGAGGACAAAGGGAACTCTGCGAGGCCGCCACATACATCTTTGGAGTTGACAAGAAATGTATCCCAAGAATAGAATGAGAAGACTCAGGGCCACGGAAGGACTGAGGGACATGGTCGAGGAGACCACCGTCAGGACATCCGATCTCATACTCCCGATATTCTTCGACGAGACCCTCGACGAAATACGCACCACACCCTCCATGCCCGGGGTCGTAACATATCCTCTAAAGGACTTCGATAACATCGCATCCGAGATAACCGAATCCGGTGTTAGGAACGTCATAGTCTTCGGCGTGCCTTCCGAGAAGGACCCGTACGGCAAGCAGGCATACTCTGCGAACGGCGTCGTACAGAGGGCCATACGTGGTCTCAAGGATTGTTCGGACCTTACCGTGATAGCAGACCTGTGCCTCTGCGAATACACGGACCACGGACACTGCGGTGTACTGCATGACGGACACGTGGAGAACGACGAGACCCTGGAACTCTACGCCGAAACGGCCATATCCCAGGCGGATGCAGGTGCAGACATGATCGCACCCAGCGGAATGATGGACGGACAGGTTACCGCCATAAGGGATGCATTGGATAGATCCGGACATAGCATGACCCCCATCATGGCATACAGCGCAAAGTACTGCAGCGCATTCTATGGACCGTTCAGGGATGTGGCATGCTCATGTCTCGGAAGAGGCAATAGGAAGGAGTACCAGATGCAGTGTGGTAACAGACGCGAGGCCATCAGGGAGGCCATGTTGGATGTCGAGGAGGGTGCAGATATAATAATGGTCAAACCCGCGATGTCGTACCTCGATATCATACGCGACCTCAGGGAGCGCACGGAGGTGCCGATCGCCGCCTATCAGGTATCGGGAGAATATGCGATGATCAAGGCCGCCGCGACCAACGGATGGGTGAACGGTACCGCGATCATGAAGGAATCCATACAGTCCATCAAACGTGCCGGTGCCGACATAGTGATCACATACTTCGCCAAGGAGATGGCGGAACTTCTGAGATGATGAACATGGGGAGGAACGGATCCAAGGACCTTTACGAAGAGATGTGCGACATCACCCCCGGAGGCGTTTCCAGTCCGGTGAGAGCCTTCAAACCCTACCCGATATTCGCGGGCTCGGGTTCCGGAAGCACCATCATCGATGTGGACGGAAATGAGTACACCGACTACTGCATGGCATACGGGCCTCTGATACTGGGTCATTCCAATCAGTACGTCATCACCGCCGTAAGGAAACAGCTGAGGAATGGTACTGTCTACGGTATGCCCTCCGAACCGGAGTACGGATTAATCAAGAGGATATGTGACTGTGTACCGTGTGCGGACGAGGCGAGACTCACGAGCACAGGTACCGAGGCCACCATGCATGCCGTACGTCTCGCGAGAGGATACACTGGCAGGAACAAGATAATCAAGATCGACGGCGGATTCCACGGAGCCAACGACCACCTTATGTTCAACGGTGTCGGACCAGACCTTGAACCCAAGGCCTTCTCCGCGGGAGTGCCGGAATGCATGTCCAACAACATACGCATAGCCAGATACAACGATCTCGAATCGTTCGGGAACATCATGGAGAAGGATGAAGACATCGCCGCCGTCATCATAGAACCCTACATGGGGAACGCCGGGATCATCCCTCCGAAGAAGGGATTCCTGGAGGGACTGAGGAGGATCACCTCCGAACACGGTGTTCTACTGATATTCGATGAGGTCATCACCGGATTCCGTGTTGCGAAAGGCGGTGTACAAGAGCTCAGCGGCGTGAAGCCCGACATGTGCACACTGGGCAAGATCATCGGAGGAGGATTCCCCGCAGGAGCGGTCGCAGGCAGGAGGGATATCATGGAGCACATGGCACCCTTCGGCGATGTGTATGCCGCAGGTACGTTCTCCGGCAACCCGGTGACCGCGGCGGCAGGATGTGCTACCATAGACCTTCTGTCCCCGGCACAGTACGGAAAGCTCGAGAGATACACCGATAGTATCGTCAAAGGTATGACCGACCATATCTACGACAGCGGGATAAAGGCATGCGTCAACAGTGCACTGTCCATGTTCCAGGTATTCTTCGGATGCAACAGTGTCAGCGACAACGACGAATCCAAGAAGGCATCCAGGGACAGATACATGATGTTGTTCAGGCACATGCTGTCCAACGGCATCTATATGCCTCCGTCCGGAGGGGAGGTGAACTTCCTCTCCACCGCGCACGACCGTCACACCACCGACAGATTCATCGAAGCATTTGGGGATTTTGTCAGGAGGGGCAACGAATGAAGGTGTGCACGCGTGACAGCGAACTCGCGATGAAACAGACCGAGATGTTCATGGAAGCACTAGGAAAGAAGCATCCCGGTGTGGATGTGGAGATTATGCCCATGAAATCCTCCGGAGATCTGGATCTTTCCTCCCCTCTCGACAAACTCCAGGGATTCGGCGCGTTCGTCAAGGAATTAGATACGGCACTCCTGTCCGGAAAGGCGGACGTATCCGTGAACTCCATGAAGGATATGCCGGTGGATGTCCCGGAAGGGCTGTGCATCGCCGCAGTGCTTCCCAGAGGGCCGATATGCGACGTATCCATCCCCTGTGCACTCTCCGACATCCCGAAGGGTGCCACGGTAGGGACGTCCTCCATAAGGAGGTCGGCCGAGATAAGGGAGCACAGACCCGATCTGATATTGAAGAATCTTCGCGGCAACGTGAGGACCAGACTCTCCAAACTGGAGTCGGGGATGTACGATGCGATAATATTGGCACATGCCGGAGTGTACCGTCTCGGCATAGACATGGAGATGCACATGCTGCCTCCAGACGAGTTCGTGCCCGCACCCGCGCAGGGTGCCATAGCCGTCGTCTGCAGAAGCGACGACACCGAGACCATTGAATTGCTGTCATCGATCGACGACCTCGATACGAGGCGTGAGACCGATGCCGAACGCAGGCTGATGAAGCTCCTCGGAGCTGGATGCTCGTCACCTGTTGGAATCAACGCTCACGTCACCGGTGATACCATGCATATCAACGCCGTCACCTATTTCGATGGCATATGCAGGAGGTCGGTGCGCGAAATACCCGTCACGGACAACGAGAAGGGACTGTCCGAGATGGCTGAAGAACTGGTGGGATCCGAATGAAAGGGCATGTATATCTTGTGGGGGCCGGTCCCGGCGATACCGGACTTATGACTGTCAAAGGACTGGAACTGCTCAGATCCGCAGAGGTGGTCGTCTACGACGCACTGGCATCGCATTCCCTTCTGGACGAATGTCCCGACGCGGAACTTGTGGATGTAGGCAAGAGAAGCTGCAACCACAAGAAGACCCAGGCCGAGATCAACGAGATCCTTGTCGAGTACGGAAGACAGGGTAAGAGGGTCGTACGTCTCAAAGGCGGGGACCCGTTCCTGTTCGGAAGGGGTGCGGAGGAGGCCCTAGCACTCAGGGAGGCTGGTATAGAGGTCACCGTCGTTCCCGGGGTATCGTCGTCCATCTCCGTCCCGGAGACATGCGGGATACCTGTCACCAGAAGGGGTGTGGCATCGTCCGTCACCATCGTCACCGGACATTCGATGGACGGGGGCGAGGTCGATTGGAAGGCACTTGCGAAGACTGGTTCCACCCTCGTAATCCTCATGGGTATGTCCAACGCCGGATGGATCTCCGCAGAACTCATCGAGGGCGGACTGTCCGCGGACACGCCTGCCGCAATCCTCACAGACGGTACCCGTGACACCGGAAGGGCGGAGACCGCCACTCTGGGCACCCTAGAGAGCACCATCCTGGAGAAAGGATTGGAGGCCCCCGGGATCATGGTCATCGGCGATGTGGTGAAGGAGCGCGACAGACTCGGGGACCTGGGATGACCACCATAGCGTTCACGAGACCGGAGAGAAGACTGGAGGAATCCCTTGCACTGGCGGAGTCCCTGGGACTGTCCGCCGTGTGCGCACCGTCCCTCGACATAACCCCCGGAGACGAGGGAGACTTCT
This sequence comes from Candidatus Methanomethylophilaceae archaeon, assembly GCA_016297775.1. Taxonomy (GTDB): domain Archaea; phylum Thermoplasmatota; class Thermoplasmata; order Methanomassiliicoccales; family Methanomethylophilaceae; genus SIG5. The sequence continues at coordinate 637 of JAEDGA010000061.1, read as the reverse complement.
CCCGCACGAAGAATGCCCTGAAAGGTGGACGTTACGGCATAGCGGTGTTCTGCTCCCCGACCGCGGTCGAAGAGTGCATACGCGTGTGGGGCGATGATATGAAGGATATGTTCGATGGGGTGCGCTGCGTACCCATAGGCACATCCACCAGGTCATCCCTGGAATCCATCGGTATAGGATCGTTCGACCTTCCCGACGAGTATTCCTCCGACGGGATCGTCGGATACATGGAAGCGAAAGGGATACGCGACCCCACCGTAATAATCCACTCGGATCACGGTTCACCCGTGCTTATCGATGGATTGAAGGGGATGGGCGTGGAAACTGACGAACTGATCGCATACCGCCTGTCCATGCACTCCGGCGACGAACGTACCGAAAGGATGAGGAGGATGGGGTCGAACGGCGAGATAGATTGGTTCCTGTTCACCAGCCGTATGTCCGTGGGATCGTTCTTCGAATCCATGGGCGAAGATGCCGTCCGGATGTTGAGCGACGCGCACATAGGTGCGATAGGGGCACCTACCGCCAAGGAGCTCTCCGACAGAGGATTCGTACCGGACGTAGTGCCCGAGAAGTACACGTTCAAGTGCCTTCTGGAATCCGTGATGTCCTTCGACGTACATCATCAATAAAT
>JAEDGA010000060.1 GCA_016297775.1 Candidatus Methanomethylophilaceae archaeon | reverse complement strand
AACTGCGAATAGAAGGATCCTATCGTACTGTCGGAATAGAGTGAGGCGTGATCGCCATCCTTATACAGATACAGACGGTCGATATCCTCCGTATCGTCCAATATCATATAACGTCCGGATTCCGGCAATATCCCTGATATGCCGTACGTTATGTTACCGTTGGCATCCTCGGATACGGTAAGTGATGGGTCGGTATCCGCGAAGTAGGTCAGAACACATCCCAACAGGGACAGTACGCAGAATATCGCGAACATAGTATGGGTGGCATACCTCATACCATCCTACCTCCGGTCTCGTTATACCAATGACGAAGCATATTGAGCAATGACAGGAATGCCACCGCACTCGCCACGAGGATCGGAACTCCTATCACGGGCACATCGCCTATGTATCCCGCCAGGACATCCACTGCCGCCAAGACGGCATCCAACGGAACGAGATCGGTATAGACGGCGATAGGTAACAGTGCGGTGACGTTCCCGAGCACGCATTCGTATGCGGTCATCGATACGGAGAATATCATGAAAGGACGGGTCATCCTCTCCGATACCACTATTGCATAGACGATCATGAAGGGTATGGCCACCACCACATACTGCGGCAGCGGAGGCCACAAGAAGATTACCATGGAGGACAGGAACAGTATCGTGTACGTACAGTACCCGTTCTCCCTATCGGAGAACAGCAGCCTCTGTGCCAGATAGATCTCCAACAATATCGTGTATATGGACAGAAGCATGACCGCTTTGAATCCCAAATCGGACATCGTGTCCAAGGCTCTGTTCGAAGGACTGCCCGCGATCGAGATCATGGTGTACGCGATGACACCCACGGTGGCGATCGCACCCAATACAAGGAGCGAACGTATGACGAGATGGTCGCGCCTCCCCGGATCCATGGATATGATACGGCCGATATAGGCGCCTTCGGTCCTGCGGTGGAAGTACCACAGTATCAAACACAGGACGATCGCTCCGGCGATCAGGAACGGTATCATCCTCGGAGATGTTATGCCGTTCAGGAAGTCCGTGGACACGCCGATCCTGTCCGTTAGGAAGAACAGAGATTCCCAGAACTGCCCGTTGATGAATGCGGGGATCTGTATCACGATCAACGCCGCTATCGCTCCCAGCACCGAACGCGTGAGCGCTCCGAGGCCGTTCCTGTCCAGGCCCTCCTCCCTGAGCACGTACGCACACAGGAAGAATATCAGATAGATAGGGAAGAACTTGGTCAGTACCGCCACGGAGAAAGCGACGCCTGCGATGAGATACTCCTTCCTGCGGAGGAAGATGAACGATGCCAATATCGACATCGCGGACATGCAGTCGAACATCCCGTGGATAGAGGATTCCACGATCGTCAGCGGGCAGAGATACCACAATGCGAATGCCCATACGCCTTTTCGATCGTCGTCGGTGATGTCCTTCACAAGATGATACAGCATGAAGGCGACGGCCACATCCGTCAGCACCAACGGGATCTTCATCATCACCGCATATGCGGGGGATACGGCGTATGCCGCCATGGGATAGTCCCTGGAGAGATACTGCGCGAATTCCGGCACCAATGTTGCCATATCCGTTATGCCCAGCAACTCTCCCAGGAATGTGAACAACGCCACCACGTACCCCCACACAGGGGTGTAGTAATAGCCGGTGACGTCGTAGAGACCGAATCCAGCGCCCACCATCTCGGATATCTTGACCCAATAGGTCATATCGATGTTGAATGTGAGCGTGGGCATGAGGATCAGCCTTACGGCCGATCCGAGGACCAGTACGGTCGCCAGAGGATGGTCCCTCATGACGGCCGCACAGGTCTTGGAGACGTCTCTCATCTTTTCACATTCTCCATGACGGACCTGAAGATCAGGATACCGTCACCCTCTTCGGATGTGTATCCGCGGGTCCAATCGGGATGGGTGAATCTGGTGAGCACACGCTCCGGATGGGGCATCAGACCCATGACGTTACCTGCGGGGTTGCAGATACCTGCGATATCGGACGGAGAACCGTTGGGGTTCCACGGATATACAGTATCCTCGCCCTCGGGTGCCACATACCTGAATACCACCTGGTCGTTGTCCTCCAGCTTCTGTACGAATCTCTCGTCCATGCTGAGGAGCTTTCCCTCACCGTGAGCGGACGGGAACATGACCACCTGCTTCTTGGCCATGGAGGATGTGAACACACACTTCCCGTTGTTGTCGTTCCTGAGAAGGGTGGGCCTGCACTCGAACCTGGCGGAATCGTTGTTGTACAATGCGGCAGTGGGGACGGGGGACATTACCTCTCCGTCCATTGCGGGGAGGAGACCAAGCTCCACGAGGATCTGGAATCCGTTGCACACTCCCAGAACGGGCTTCTCCGCCTCCACGAATGCCTTCACCTGGTCACCGATGGCACTTCTGATCCTTGCGGCGAAGATGGCTCCGGCACGGATGTAATCCCCTGCAGAGAATCCTCCGGGGAATGCGAGGATATCGTAATCCTCAAGATCACGCCTGAGTTCGGCGGGAGCCTGACCGGTCAACTGTTTGAGGTGGACCTTCTCTGCGGTCGCACCCACGGATTCGAACGCGTAGGCCATCTCGTCCTCGCAGTTCGTACCTTCGATACGAAGGACACATACCTTGACATCCTTGGCGCTCATTCGGAAACACCTCCCATGATCTTCCAGATGGGTTCGCTCCATGCCTTCCTCATATCCGTGACGGAAAGCCCTATGCCTGCGGCATCCACTTTGAGGGAATCTCCGCCGACCTTTCCGATCATGATCGCATCGGATCCGACGATCTCGCGGAAGGCCTTCTCGTTCTCCGGTTTGACCTCTGCGATCCACCTGGTGTTGCTTTCGGAATACAATCTCCTCTCTTCGGACAGTCCTTCGATTCCGGACAGATCGATCTCCGCACCTATGTCTCCGGAGATGCACATCTCCGCAACGGCGACGGCGAGACCTCCGTCGGAACAATCGTGACATGCCCTCACGAGACCTTTGTCCATGGCGGACAGCATCCTGTCCATGAGATCCCTGAGGTGATCGATATCCACTCCTGGAACGTCACCTTCGACACCTCCGTACTTGCGGAACAGAAGGGAACCGGCCATCTCGTCCTTGGTCCTACCGACCAGGAACACCAGGTCGCCTTCCTCCTTGAAGTCGGCGGATACGGATTTCCTGACATCGTCGATGAGTCCGGTACCGAGGATCATCGGGGTCGGCAGGATGTGTATTCCCCCGGGAGCCTCGTTGTAGAGACTGACGTTTCCGGATGGGATTGGCATTCCGAGCTTCTTGCATATCTCTCCGAGACCTCTCACGGCCTCTCTGAACTCTCCGAGCCTCTCGGGCTTCTCGGGGTTACCGAAGTTGAGACAGTCCGTGAACGCATGCGGTCTGGCACCCACGGCGACTATGTTACGGCAGGCCTCGTCGATACAGGCCATACCTCCCTTGTACGGATCCTCCTCGCAGAACCAGGGGTTGCATCCCACTGCCGCAGCAAGACCCTTCCATCTTCCGAGGACAGGCATGAGGACGGTTGCATCACCGGGCCCGGTCTTGTTCATCTTACCCACCATGGGCTTGAGGACCGTACCGGCACGGACCTCGTGATCGTACTGACGGATGGCCCACTCCTTGGATGCGACGTTGGGATCGGAGAGCAGAGCGATCAGCACATCGTTGTTGGAGGGCAGATCGGGGAACACCTCGTTATCCTTGGACGACACCTTGGGAAGTACGTAAGGCCTGTCGTACACGGGACCTCCGGTGAGGAACTCCAGATCCATGTCGAATATGAGCTCGTCTCCCCAGAAGATACGTGTGCGCGGGACCGCCGTGGTCTTGGCAACGACGGTCGCGGGAACATCCCACATCTCGAATATGCGGAGGATCTTGTCCACGTTCTCCTCTTTGCATGTGACCATCATACGTTCTTGGGATTCGGATACCCAGATCTCCCAGGGGGCGAGACCAGACTCCTTCAGCGGGACCTTGTCCAGATACACGTCCGCACCGCATCCCGCATCCAGGGCCATCTCTCCGACGACACAGCTGAGACCCCCTCCTCCGAGATCCTTCATACCGGTGATGAGACCGGCCTTGTTGACCTCGAGACATGCGTGCAGCGTGGGTTCCTTGGTGATCGGGTCTCCGAGTTGGACCGCACCTCTGGAATCCTCGTCCGAGGTGGATGTGAGATCGGCGGAAGCGAATGTGACTCCGTGGATACCGTCACGCCCGGTGTTACCACCCAACAGGATCATGACCTCTCCCGGTCCACCAGCGTAGTTGAGTGCGAGTTCGTCCCTCTTGACGATACCGAGACATCCCACGTTCACGAGGCAGTTGCCTGTGTATTTCTCGTCGAAGAAGAAACCTCCGGATACGGTGGGGATACCCATCCTGTTACCGTAGTCCCTGATTCCGGACACGACACCGTTGGCGAGATACCTGGGGTGTTTGATACCGGCGGGAAGCTCCTTCTTGGTATCGATGGGTCCGAAGCACAGGGGGTCCACGAGTCCGATGGGCTGTGCACCCATGCAGATGACGTCCCTCAGGATACCTCCGATACCGGTGGCGGCACCTCCGTAAGGTTCGATCGCAGAGGGGTGGTTGTGACTCTCGATCCTGAGAGCATAACCGTAATCGTCATCGAAGACCATGACTCCCGCGTCCCCTCTGGAAAGGATGTCCGGATGATCGATTGCGAAGACGAACTCCTTCAGGATGTTCTTGGAACTCTTGTAACAGCAGTGCTCGCTCCAGGCCTGACCGAGTGCCTGGAGTTCTATGTCGGTGGGATTCCTACCCTCTTTCCTGAAATAATCCGTGATGACCTTCATCTCGTCCAGGGAGAGACTGAGTCCCATCTCGGAAGACAATTCGGTGAGTTCACCGTCTGTGGCGTTCAGGACATCCACATCGTAAAGGGGATACCGAACGTCACGTTTGATCATGAGTCTGTCCACGGACATCTCTCATCTCACCGTTACCGTGTAGTTCTGGATGACGGGGTTGGCAAGAAGCTTCCTGCACATCTCCTCTCCCATCTCCTTCGCTTTGTCGGCAGGCGCATCGATATCCATCTCGAACACCTTGACGGATTTTACGGAGGTCACACCCTCGAAACCGAGGGACTCCACGGTCTTCTTCGTGTTCTTACCCTCGGGATCGGCGACCCCTTTCTTCAACTCGATTCTGATTTCGATAACTGTCATATGCACGCGCATGCGCGTATGACTATAAAGTAGGTTGCCAGAACGGTATACGTGTGTATGATCGTAGAGCCGGTGCTACATATACCGTCTTCGGGACCGTGATAGGGTTTCCCTTCAGATGCCCCGCTTCCTTCCGAACACTAGGTATGCGGTATGACCCAGCATATCGAAACTCGGTCTCACTCCTCCGCGATGGACCTCCATCTCGCGTTGTATGTTCTCGAGCGCGAAGACGTCGGAGAAGTTCCTCTCACGAAGTGCCAGTACTATCTTCTCCAACTGGTTGGTGTTCGGGATGTATGCGCATATGCGCCCTCCCGGCCTTAGAGAGGGGAGAAGATTATCCAGTGCGTTTTCTGGATCCGGCATGTCCATGATCAGCGCATCCGCGACATAATCCACCTTGGCATCCCTGGCATCACCTATCTGGTATGTCCAATGATCGTCAAGACCGGTACGTCTCACGTTCCTGAGAGCACGCTGGGCGTTCTCTTCCTTGAATTCCACGGTGTGAACGTGTCCGCTTCCGGATACTGCCCTCAACAATGCGGTGGTGAGTGCTCCGGAACCTGCACCTACCTCCAATATCCTGTCCCCTGCCTTGACATCCGAATACAGGAGAATAGTAGCGGCATCCTTGGGAGTGATGATCTGCGCACCTCTCTCGAGGGATTCTACGAGCTCCATGGTCCCCGGACGGAAAGCTGTGAACTCCTTGCCTGCCACGGTCATGACAGAACCGTCATCCATATCCTTCAATCTCGCACCATCGATGGTACCGAGCGATGCGATCTTCAGCATACCGAAGGATACTTTCAACCAATGTTTCTTTCCGTTCTCGTCCTCGAGATAGATGAACTCATTCTCCGCGAAGGGCATGCTCACTGCAATGACATGGGTGCGTTAAATAATGATTGCAGGAACAAGATATATCGCTGGTAATGCCGCGTTTATATTGTTTCGAAGCCTGGGTATGTTGTAGACCAAGAGTTTCGTATGAATGCCGTAACCCTATTTGATGCCCTGTTCCCGAAGGATGAATGAAATGTGGATATCGAAATAAAAAAGATCAGACGTGTAGAGAGACGGGTCGTATCACTATGTCACTTTGCATGCTTTATAATCTAGGACGGTTATGATATCGACATGGAGGGGAAGGGTTTGAAGAAAAGGATACCTATCGGAGTGGATGATTTCAAA